>PKCJ01000107.1 GCA_002862945.1 Opitutia bacterium
CGAAGTAGGCGAAGTGCGCAAAGGCAAACTAATGCTGGAAGAGCAAATCATCCTCGCCGGGCAAACCGCTGGCCTTAAAGTTGCATACACTCTGATTAATAGCCAGACCTTCACCAAGACCGCTAATTGTTGGGGCGTGCGTAACAACACTCGTGGCACGAACAGCAATCGAATCGTCGTCTTTCGCAAATAAAAAGCGTTTTATTTCATCTAGTCCAAAGTCTGCTAATAAGAATTTTTAGCATACATGGGTTTACTTATTAGAGTAAAAATCGTCAATCTTTTGGGAGACATCACGGTAAGAAATATCCGCACCATAAAGTGCTTTGAATTCCACTATGGCCTTATCCATATCACCCTGCTGCTCGTAAGCAGAACCCAATTGATAGAGTACGTCCTTTTTCTGGTCTGTCATACCAGGAATTTCAGACTTCGCAGTTGTCAGTTGTTCAGACGCAAGATCATGGAAACCTTTAGCCAGATAAGCCTTGCCAAGAAGAATAAGCGCGCCAACCCGCACCTTGGGGCTGCGTTGAGCCAGTTGTAACTCTTTAATCGCCTTATCGATTTCCTCATCTTCAAAGTAAAGTTCCCCAAGCTCGTAGCGATAACTAAACTCATTGGGATAGCGCTGGACTAGATCTTCGCATTGTTCGAGGCGGAAAGTACGCTCCTCCGCACTTAATTTTTCAAGCTCTGCCTTGGCAGTCAAATCTTCAGGATTGGCTTCTAGCCGCTCTTCGACACTTGAGATCGCTTTCTGCATCTTCTCACGTTTGAGCGTGGCGACCATTCGCTCTAGGTTCACATCAGCGCGACCAGCTTCCAGTGAGCGAGCTTTAGTCACCCATTCGAGAGCACTATCATAGTCACCCAGCTTGCGATAGTTAGATGCGATCTCGCGGTAGAAATTCATATTGTCGGGAGTTTCAGCCACCCCCTTCTTAGCCTCCTCGATCAATGCACGTAGGCCCGAGTCACCCGTCTTAGCACGGCCTGCTTGTTCGAGTTTTTGAGACTCGTCTTCGTCCTTTAGCTTATCGCGGAAACTCTTATCCTCTTCCCACTTTCCCTTTCTCATCGTCTGCTCAACGGAGGCTTTCTTGATCAGTGCTTGAACCTCGTCATCTGACGGGTTAGCTCGATAAGCTACGTCGCCAATTCGAATAGCCTCTTCGCAATTACCTGTTTTAATGTGGACCGTCATCAGTGACTTTGTATTTTCAGAGTTATTCGGCTCAAGCTTGCGTATAGTCTCGTAGGCAAAAACGGCTGTTGTATATAACTCTAGCTCTTCAGCTGCGAGTCCAAGCACTTCGAGACCAGTCACATTCTCAGGATTTGCGTTGAGTATTTGTTCAGCAGACTCCATTGCCTTTTGCGGATCCTTCTTAATCTTCGAATGGCTACCCATGGAAAAAGGGATACTCGTTACCTTGGAAAGTAATCCCCCAAAACCATTAGTTTTACCCTTAGTGGCTCGCTGTTGAGCCTGACGCAGAATCTTACGTGCGTCCAGACAAGCAGGGTTACGTGCGACGATGTTGGTCAAAATATCGACTGCGTAACTAGGATTTTTATCAACCGCTTTACGTGCATTTTCAATCTGCTTTTGTAAGCGGGTATCGAGATCTCTAAGGGCAACTTCTTCCATAATATGTATAAAATTATAGGGCTGTATATATGATTGAGGGTCAACTGTGAATTACATCCAAATCCTTACCTGCCGCGATTTCTATGGCTTTAATTGCTTTGGCAACCTGCAGGTCATCCTTTCCCTCCACCAAGATGCGGAGTTTCGACTCAGTGCCTGAGTAGCGAACAAGAACACGGCCTTCATCACCCAGATCTTGTTCCGTCGCTTTGATGACTGACTGGAAGAACTTCAGGTCAGCAAGTGGTCGCTTTTCGGCAACTCTGAGGTTAGCTGTTGATTGCGGAAAAAGCATGATCTCTTTTCGTAATTCCGAGAGGGCTTTGCCAGTCGTGCGCATCAATTCAATGATCTTAACAGCTGCCAGTAAACCATCTCCAGTCGTTGCAAAGTCTGAAAAGATAATGTGCCCAGAAGATTCTCCGCCGATATTTGAACCCAACTCACGCATACGATTGGCCACATTTCGATCACCTACGTCGACTCGATCCACCTGCCCACCTGCATCGCTTATCGCATGGTCCAAACCCAAATTACTGTGGATTGTAGAAACCAAAGTGCGTGATTGTAAAGTGCCGGCCTTAAGGGCATAACGACCCAATAGAGCTAAGATAATATCACCGTCTACTATGGTGCCGCCTTCATCGCAAACGACAAGCCGATCGCCATCACCATCGTGCGCAATACCTATGTGAGCTCCATGCTTAAGAACCGCTTCGGCGAGCTGTGCAGGGCACTCGCTTCCGACAGCATTGTTTATATTTAGCCCATCGGGCCTGTCTCCGATTAAGAGCATTTCGGCTCCCCAGTATTGGAAAACTCCAGGTGTAGTCTTCACCGCGGCTCCGTTGGCCAAATCTAATACGATACGCCAGTCAGAAAGAGAATCCTGATCCATTAAAGACCTGAGGTATTTTATATAGGAAACAGAGGCATCTAAGGGATGGGAATTAGCCAAGGGAAAGTCTACTGATGGCTCAGGCTCCTTATCGATGAATGACTCGATTAAGATCTCTTGCGCCTCGTCTAACTTATGAGCGGAGTGGTCAAAGAGCTTGATTCCATTGTCGCATGAAGGATTGTGAGAAGCCGTGATCGCGATACCGAGGTCTGCATCCTGATCAAGGACTGCTCTTGCGATTGCTGGTGTGGGTAAAATACTCGCATCATGAACATAGACCTCATGGCGGTTTAGCCCTGAAATGAGAGCGTCACTCAAGGCGACCCCACTCGCACGGGTATCTCGTCCAATCACTACTGCTGACGTTTTTTTTAAGCGAATTTTAGTCAGGTAATTTCCGAGAGCGCATCCGAGCCGGTATGCAAATTGCGGGCAAATCAATGAAGCCCCAAAGCGCCCTCTTATACCGTCCGTTCCAAAATATTTAGCCATAGATAATGTCATTTATCTAAATAAAAAGACTGAGCCTTTTTCAGCCACTGTCCTGCACTGCCTGACTCCAAAAGTCCGCGGGCAAGTTCGACTCCAGAGGATAAATCGTCACTGCGACCAACGATCCAAAAAGCAGCGCCCGCGTTAAACAGTATGCTATTAATCAAGCCCTCTGTAACTTCTTCGCGCTGACCATTGAAAATTAAGTTTAAAATTCTAATATTGTCATCGACATCTCCTCCTATTAGCGAATCCAGACCGCAGCTCGTTAGACCTGCCTCCTCGGCACTCAAATTGCCTAAACGACCACGAAAAGAACCAAAACCAGCGATATGATTCAGTCCAACGCAGCTAAGCTCGTCTAGATTCAAGCCCTCTTCTGGTGTGCAGTGTGCCACCAATCCTGCCTTCAGTCCGATTTCATCGAGAGCGCCCGCAATTGGTTCGACCCAAGCTCGAGCAAACACACCCATCAGTTGGTACGCTGGACGACCAGGATTAATCAGTGGGCCCAGTAGATTAAAAATTGAACGGCGCTTCTGCTCAGCCAGTGCCTGACGTACGGGCATAATTTCCTTAAAAGCTGGGTGAAATGCAGGTGCGAAAAAGAAACAAAAATTCAACTCTTTTAGCGACTCACGAAGAACCTCATGTGGGGCATCGAGGCGAATACCTAGCCCTTCAATCAGATCAGCACTGCCACACTTCGAAGTAATTGATCGGTTGCCATGCTTGAAGACAGGGACACCCGCCGCCGCAACGATAAATGAAACCGCTGTCGATATGTTAAAAGTGCTCGAGCCATCCCCACCTGTTCCACAAACATCAATCGCTTGAGATGCCCATGCCTCGACATCCGGGTCCAGTGCTAGCTTGCGGAAGGCAGCTGCAAAGCAAGCCACCTCGGTAGCAGTTTCGCCTTTATCAGAAAGAGCTATCAGAAATGCTTGTTTCGCAACTGAGTCGACCTGGGGAGAGGCGATTAAAGAAGCGGCTGCAATTGCCTGACCTGAGTTGAGGTCTTTTTTGCCTAGGAGGGTATCTGTAAGCTGTTCGATTTCTTGCATCTGGGTCGTTTACAGGGAAGAGGTTCAAAGATTCTGCACAAGCAAAATCTAACCCCGCACATTTTAATGAAGTTCAAAATAGACACTTTTTCTTCCTTTCCATAAAATCGGCTTCGGCTACAATGTGATGTATGCTCTTACGACTTTGCCTTCTAGCATTATGCAGCACATTGTTTTCAAGCCATACCATGGCGAGCGACATACCCCTTCAACACAAGTATGCAGCTGAAGGGGTCAGGACAGCCAATTTGAGTTATGGTCATGCCGTCATTTTAGGCATAGTCGAAGGCATCACAGAATACCTACCCGTATCCTCCACAGGGCATCTTATATTAGCAAACGCTTTCCTCAACTTAGATGACAATACACCCGTGCGCGATACTGAAGGAGAATGGATTCTGGTGCAGGAAGATCTAGAAACTACGCGCCGCTACACAGTCGGCGAAGCCGCCTATGCCTACGTCATTGTGATTCAAGCAGGCGCCATCGCCGCAGTAATCGTGCTTTATTGGCAGACGATATTGCAGATTTTATTCGGTTGCATAGGCCAGAATCCGCAAGGCCGTAAATTGGCAATCAATCTAATCTGTGCTTTTATGCCTGCAGCTATCGTTGGCCTATTGCTTGACGATTGGATCGAAGCCAAACTAGGTAATAATATCAGAGCGGTTGCTGGTGCGCTCATCGTGGGCGCGGTGGTCATGCTCATCGTGGAAAAATGGCGTAGACATAGGCAAAAAGGTGCCATTGATCCAGAAGATGGCCCTGGTATACACGACCTATCTATTCGCCAATCAGTCATGATCGGCTTCTTTCAATGCCTAGCGATGTGGCCAGGAACGAGTCGCTCAATGGCAACTATTGTGGGTGGCTACCTAGCAGGGTTATCGCCCAAGAACGCAGCAGAATTCAGTTTTTTGCTCGGATTAATCACTCTAAGTGCTGCCTCTGGATATAAAATGCTGACGGACGGATCGCAGATGATTCGTGCCCTCGAAATCGGGCCTGTAATCGTCGGTTGCTTAGTGGCTTTTATCTCAGCGGCGCTGGCGGTCAGGTGGTTGGTCGCTTATCTCAGTCGACACGGCCTCGCATTATTTGCATGGTATCGAATCGTACTTGCGATTGCAGTCCTATTTTTACTTGGTCAATAAAACTTAATTTTCAGTCTGAGACCATAAGAAGAGCTCAGGCAATCAGATGAAACTTGCAGGTAGATCAATTTCCAGAATCTTGGTGGAGCTTAAAATTCCACAAAATAGCTATCAATCGAATCCATTTACTGTTACCAGACCCTGACAGTATTACTAAGATAAAAATACCCCGAATTACTGCAGGGTATTGATTCTAAGTTTTACAATCCAAAATAGGATTACGATTTACTTTCTAATTCGGTCTCGATGTCACCAACCAACTCATCTTCAAGCTCTTCTGCTTGATCAAGCTCTTCTCCTCGATTAGTGTAGTAATTTTTATAAGCCTTATCTGAATAATTCGAATAGTAATAGCTGGATAGCGAACTGGTTATGTTGTTAAGAATCGCGCCAAACACGGGTGTGTTTGACTCCCAAAGTCGACGAACATTCAAGACGGCAGTCTTTTGTTTAACCGTGTTGAATTTAATGATGTACAACACACCATCTACCAAAGGTAATAGGTTCAAGGCATCACTGACCGCCGCAAGAGGTGGTGAGTCAATTACAATCCGATCGTAACGATCACGCAAGACAGCCAACATTTCCTCGAACCGGGCACTGTTCAGAACTTGCGTCGGATTCTTGGATTTTCCCCCTGTGGGCAAGACATCCAAATTAGGACAAACATCCTTCAGGATGATATCCTCTAAGCTGACTCCCTTTTCAACATAATCAAGTAGACCAAGGTCGTTTTTGAGTTGAAGCGAACGCGCCACATTCGGTAGACGTAAATCACCATCAATAAGTAGTGTCTTCTCCGCGTGATTTGCAAAGGTGAGCGAAAGATTAGAGCTCACAAACGACTTACCCTCACCGGGAACCGTACTAGTCGCTAGGAACATTTTGGCACTCTTACTCTGTTCGTTCAGTTTGAGCGCCGAGTGAATCGAACGGAAAGTTTCAGTCACATGGCTATCTACATTAGAAGCCACCGCTTGCGCCTTGGCGTTACTGTCTAGTTTCTTAATACGGGGTATCACTCCTAGCATCGGCAAGCCGATCGTGCCTTCGATGTCAAAGGCGCTCTTTACACGATCATCAAGAAAAGCGACTGAGAAGATTAGCCCCACTCCGACAGCGATGCCGCCAAAAAAGCCTGCAAACAAGTTCAAAACGATATTGGGTGAGGAAGGCTCGTCCTCGGGCGGCGGAAAAGCCTCATCCACAATACGTGCATTCGGGTTCTTGAGGTTTACCTGCGCCTTTTCCGTCGTCATACGCAAATTGAGTGCTTGGAAGAAGTTTTGTTGCACTTCCAAATCTCGGAGAAGTGAATTAAATTCAATCTTAGTTTTACCCAATTCAATAAGCTCTCTCTCCTTCTCAGCTAGCCGCAAACTAGCCATCTCAAAGTTACTTTTAGATTCTGAATATCCAGCATAAATTTTATCAACTGAGTTCTGCACTGCTAACTCGAGTTCTGATTCACCCTCTTGAAGGGTCTGTAAAAGCTGAATCATGGCAGGGTGCTTCTCCCGATAGCGTTTGCTCGCAGAGGAAATACTAATACGTGAGCTTGATATTTCCTGCAGTAAGATAGAAACTCGTGGCTGTTCGGCTATAAAGGCAAGCTCCCAAAGGTTTCTCCCCTCTTTACGATACGTTTCAACCTGATTCCACTTGGTTTGAAATTGATCGTAAATATTTTTATTGGTGAGCACTATCTCGTTCAAGTGGGCAAGTTGAGCACCTGCGATGTTTTCATCACTTTGTAGTGAAACCGCATTATTTTGCTCACGATACTCCGCCAATTTCAACTCAAGCTCTTCAACGCGGTCTTTCTGCTGATCAGCACGTATGCGCAGATCTTCAACCGCTTTCATGGAACCATCGATGTTCAGCCTTAAATTGTAGTCGATGAACTCCTTCGCAAAAAGATTAGACACCTCAGCTGCTATAAGCGGGTCAGGATGTGAATAGGCGAGGTTGATCATCAGACTCATACGCCGTGGAATTACTTTCCGGTTCTCTGCTAAAACCTCGAGTGGGGTCAGTGGCCCACTAAAGCTCAATGTATCCATGTAGGGAGCCATGAAGCGCTCACGCAATTCGTCCTGCAGGCGTTGCTCCACGCCCTGCATAATGTTTAGGCTCTCAAAGACAATAATCTGAGTATTAAAATCTTCTGCACCGAGGATCTGGTTTAACTCCATTTCCGCACCTTCTCCGTATGCACCGAGTGCGGAAGCATCATCACGAAAGAGCTGCACTTGCGAAACCGCGGTGTAAATTTTGGTCTTATTAAAAGTGTACAAAATAGTCCCAGAAAATATGATAAAAAATGCGACGAGCAAATACCAGATGCGCTCACGAAAGATTAAGAAGTAATCCTTAAAAGAACGTTGAGGATCTGCCCCACCACCATAGCCGCCATAGCCACCAGTACCATAACCGTAACCACCGTTGCCATAACCGTAACCACCATTACCATAACCGTAACCACCGCTACCATAACCGTAACCACCGCTACCATAGCCGCCTGAGTTGGGATTAGGAGCACCTCTTACATAATCATTCTTCATATATTGAAAGGGGTTAAATAATACGCTCAGGCACCCAGATGGTATCGCCCTCCTTGAGTATAATATCTTTCGAGTTAGGATCTTGGATGATCCGGCTAAAATTGACTTCCATTTGACGAGCTCGACCGTCCTCTCCGACGCGTTTAATAGTCATTGATTTCGGATTTCCTAATCGACTCACTCCACGGACACTCGCTATCGCTTCTGTTAAAGTTAAGTCTCTGTCTGGCGGAATGGATACGACCCCAGGGCTATTCACCGAGCCTAGGATGTGAATGACTTTCGGCGAAAATTCCACGACAAGGAGGGAAATTTGTGGATCGACCAAATAATCACGATTATAAAGGTCTATAATTAAAGACTGCGCTTCTCCTGCAGTCATTCCAGCTACTTTAACCTTACCTATGAGTGCGAGTGCAACTGATCCATCCCCTTGGATTCGGGCACTCTTATTTAGATCGACCTCTTGATAGACCTCAATCGAAATGACATCTGAGGGTTTTAGAATATAATTCTCACTGACAACAATTCCTACGCCTCCTCCTCCGCTGGAAGATCCAGAAGATCCAGAGCTGTAAGAGTCGCTACTGCCGCCACTGCCGCCACTCGATTCTTGAGCCTGCAAAAGTGATGTCGAAAAGAAAAAACAAAATGATATGAATAAGGAAAGCTGCTTCATAAAGTAAAAAATGCCTCAAGGAAGAGACATTTTGACCAGCAAAAAAGAAGAAAATTGCTGGCTATTAGTAGCGGAGGATCGCTGTCAAATCCAGAATCTCGTTTTCGTAACTTCTACTGGCCTGATTCGAATCATTTTCATAATAGGAGTAACCAGCGCTGAATCGCCAATACTCGTTTAGAGAATACATAAAACGTAGTCCACCTGAGAGTTGTTCTTCCTGACGCCCGATATACGTCGAGTCACGATCACTGTAACCGAGATTAGCCATGGCTGTCCATTGACTATCAATCGTATAGTTGCCCGTGAGCTTAGCCGAACTAACTTCTCTGGATTGGCCAAGAGCACCAGTGTCGTAATCGCGAGAGAGAGCAAGTTGATACAACAACTTGCTAGAAACCATCCAAGTCAAACTAGCATCAAGGCCAAGCATATTTCTATCACTTCGTTCGATACTGCTATCAAAGACCCCCCCGTTGGTAGTGAGATTAGTATTGTCCGCATTCACATCACGATAACCAATTTTGAAAAAACCTGTCAATTTGGTTCCAATGTTGCCCCTCAAACCAATGTTGAAAAAGTCAGAATCCTGCTCGTAACCGGCTACAGGATCATAAAGGCCCCCGAAAGAGTTACCACCTTCAATGTCAGTCTTGGAGTAGTCATAACCAAGACTCAGATCAAGCTTGGGGGTCAGTTCATAGTAAACATTCAATGGGAAACGAGTAGTTTCACGATTAGAAAAAATGTCTTGGTAAGTTTGAAATTCTCTGTCTGTGTAAACAAGTCCTGCGCTGAAACTGAACTTTTGAGAAAACTGATACTCCGCTTCTAAATCACCTTTAGTATCGTCAAACTCAACCAAATCTGCGACAACATTACGATCGCCGCTGTTAAGTTTGTATTCACCAAATGAGAAACTACTACTTAATTCAAGGCGACCGGTTTCGTATGAGCCCAATGCTTCGAGGTGGAAAAGTTCTGTATCCAGCTGATCGTTGTCTTGATATTTAACAACATCATAGCGGGTAATCACAGTAAGATCCGCATTTGAGACACCTCGACCTACGTTGATTTCGAAACCAGGCGAGACTGTCCATGACACATCCGACTCTTCATTACCTGCGTCCGAAAAAATGTTAGAAGACCAACGTAGGCTCGACGAACCATTAAAGAAGATGTCAGTATTATCACCAATAGACACTAGCGGTGCAGCCGTAGCGCTTGAGGAAATTATCCATGACAGTAGACCTGCAGTTGTGTACTGTAAAAGAAGATGAGTTTTGCTTTTCATGATACCTAATGGAAACTGTGCAAAAAGATAGAGTAAATGTAGTTTAATGTAAAATAGGAAAGCATTTAATGATAGGCCATTAGCTGACTGCAATAAAAAAATATTACTTATTTGAAATTGGCATTAGACAAAAGTAAAAAAAAAGTAAATCTTAACGTAACTGTAAAAAATTTTACATGTGAAAAGACAAAAAATTACCCCTAGTCCAATTACCCGCGAAAGAAAGATCCTATTGGGTTTTGTAGTCCAGCGCAAAGGTGTGGATGGGCAAACTAAAATTTCTGTCCGTTGGGGCCGCTTAATCGGTACGTTTGCCTTACTGGCTGTATTAGGCTGGTTTGCTCTGGCAGGTGCTCTTTATTTACACTTCAAATACAATAGGGAATTCGATCAAGCCTCATACGTAAAGATGCTGACATTGCTACCATTCGGTTTGGACGCTCACCGCGTGGAAATGGGCAACTACCACATCGAGCGTGGCTTCGCAGAAATGAAAGAAGGTAACTACAGGGACGCCCTGCGACTCTTACGTCTAGGAGTCGCCCGAGCGCCAGCAAACTTACGAGGCCGTCTTGCGCTAGCCGAATTTTACGAGATCGCCCTTAAACGTCACGATGTTGCTACAAATCTATTACTCGAAGGCATTGAACTAGGGGGCATAGAAGATGTTGATTATCTCAGGCAAACTCTGCGCGTTTTGCTCTACTACCAAATGGATGAGGTAGTTCAAAATCTTGCGGATAAATATTTACCTGATGAGCCAGAGCTGACAGACATTAATCGCATACTAGCTTTTAGTGCAGCCAATGCCAACTACCTACGCGGCAATTACGATCTAGCAGACAACTATACCATCAACTACAATTTGCTAGAATCACTTGAAGGTGTTCTCCTTTCCGCTCGAATCAGCTGGGAGCGAGGCAACAAAATAGCCGCAATGACTATGATGGAGAATTCCATTAAAAAGTTCCCAAATTCGGAACCTTTACTCCTGCAACTGAGTCGCTATCACCGAGAGCTCGGTGAAACCGACGAAGCACGTCGCTACGCCATGCTGCGTAACCTGAGCAACCCACTCAGCGCAGCGACGCGTGTCGAACTACTTTATATTTATAACCAAACAAGGGACTTTGAAAGCGAGCAACGCGAATCAGAGCGGCTGCTCCAGCAGTTTCGTAATGACGGACCAGCGCTCCAAACCCTCGCGAACTTCGCAGCGGACACTGGCAACATCGACCTTGCTCGACGCACCTACGAGGAAGCACTTGAGAACGAATACGAAATCAACCCTTTCGCGCTATTACTAGTGGAAGCCCATCTGGTCGATCAAGACTATCAAGGCGCCATCGACTTCTCCGAAGAACTCATCAAGGAGCGTCCTGACTGGCTATCCCGACGTTGGGCGCTTTTTAGCAGTCTCCGCGCCGTCGCTTCTTATGGCATGAATCGCCCAGACTTAGGCGAGATTTACCTCCAAGAATTTGTCGACGCTAAAAACAACAACTCGCAGACTTATATAGCAGTGGCTCGTCGCTTCACTAAAATTGAGCGCTACGAGCAAGCGCGTATAGTACTGACAGACGCCTACGAAAAAGCTCCAACTAATCAAAAAGTCCTCTCAGAACTAATCCGTGCGGAACTCTCTGTCGGTAGTACGGAAAACCTAAATCGTTTGCTCTCGAGCCTACTCCAAATGCGTCGTCCTGAGAAGGACCTCTTGGTAGAAGCCTACACTCAACTGGGCAGTGATCGATTCATTTTTACCCCAAATCGCCAAACCCTATTACTTCAACTAAGTGCAGTTGTCCGCGAAGCCTTGTAGACTCTTCCCAGGCTACAGATCTGAGCCTAAGCCATACGATCGCGCTTACTAAGAATGAGCTAGCTCAACTGTTGCGAAAATCACGCGGCGCCCGTCAACATCGTCCACAGTGATACTGAGACCATAGCAGTTGAGCCGTTCTCCCGGCTCTGGGATGTGACCGAGTTCGCCCGTAATTAAACCCCCAAAGGTGGAGACCTCTTCATTATCGATTTCGATCTCCAAGGCCTCTTCGATGTCGTGGATGGGAGCCAGCCCAGAGATCCGAAAACGTCGCCCATCTCCAAGCACCACAATCTGCTCTTCTTCGCTGTCGAATTCGTCTTGAATGTCGCCCACGAGCTCCTCAAGTATACTCTCCAAAGTGATCACACCGACGTTGCCGCCAAACTCATCCACAGCAAGCGCCATATGAAACTTAGCGCGCAACATCCGCTCAAGAGCCTCCTCTAAAGGAGTTTCTAAAGGAAACACTGCGACATTGCGCTTGAGTTTCATCAAATCAATTTCTGACATTGGCTCACGCCAGCGAAAAATATCCTTAATATGGATCAAACCAAGGCACTCATCAAGATCCCCTCGGCAGAGCGGATAGCGAGTATGACCCGCGGACTTCATGGCTTCCAAATTCTCTTTAATATCTAACTCTAAATCGCAAATTATCACCTGACTACGAGGTAGCAAAATATCCTGCACTACTAACTCTTGCATCTGCAATGTGCGGTTCACAATCTTTCGAATCACTCCCGAAAGATGACTACTATCTTCACCCATTGCGCGTATTTGCACATCTACGTCTAGGGGGTTCAGTTCATCATCGACATCTACACCGATACGGCGATAAAGCGACTTCTTCAGCATGCGGAAAAACAACATGATAGGGAAGGTCAGAAACTGAAAGGCCAGCAGAACTCGATAAGAACGGCGAATCGCCTTGGACGGGTTGCGCATAGCCAGGCCACGCGGGAAAATTTCAGCAAAGAAAAAATGTACGGAAACCGCTAAGGTAAACGACATAAGGACCACGATCCACCTATCAGGCGCAGTCTCTAGGTTAAAAAGACTGAAGAAATCACTCACCAGTGGCATGAGCAAAAGCCCAACCGCCACCGTACAAAGTGTCTTACTAAAGCGCACAACACGTCCCGTCTGATCACTATTATCGATTAATCGCGCGACGCCAGATAGGTGCTTTAAATCATCAACTTGCTCCTCGCTAGGTTTTCGATAGCGAAACTTTACGAGGCTGATCTCGCACATAACCAAAAAGGCATGCAACACAAGCATCAACCCGACCGCTGCAAATGAAATTAAAAAACTAATCCAAGCATCACTCATAATTGAGCAGAAATTTCCGAGTTTTGCGCGATCTCACGAGTTGCCTCGAGCAGGCGCTCGTTCTCGGTCAGCGTCCCTATGGTAATACGGACAAACTCTGCCATGCCATAGGGAGCTAAAGGTCGCACAATGATACCCCGCTGCTGAAGCGCCTCAAAGAACGTCCCGCCATCGCCAACCATAGAAAGCACAAAGTTCGCCTGACCACCAATCGTCGCGAAGCCTAGTGCTTCCATACCCTCGACAAGTTGCTTCCGTCCAGCCTCATTGGCAGAGCGGCACATACTGAGAAATCCGTGATCACTCAGCGCCGCTGTGGCTGCCGCTTGAGCCACTGAACTCACATTAAAAGGCTGCCGAACACGCTGCAGTAACTGGATGAGTTTAGAGTCACCGTAGCCATAGCCAACTCTCAAGCCGCCCAATCCGTAGATCTTGGAAAAAGTCCGTAGGCAAAAAACCTTTCGCCCAGTCTCAATCTGAATACGTAGATCCGGCGAGTTTTCAAGATACTCAGCATACGCTTCATCAAAACAAAGAATCACGTGCTCTGGTAATGACTCAGCCAGCTCAATTAGATCAGCTTCCGGATTTGCTATCCCGGTTGGATTGTTCGGACTAGCTACAAACAAGAGGCGCGTACGGTCCGTGACCGCCGCACGCATGGCTTTGAGGTCATGACCAAAATCTAGCATAGGAACCTCGACAGGAGTCGCGCCAAAAAGCTTCGTGACTAGTTTGTATACGATAAAGGCCTGCTCACCCATGACCACTTCTAGCCCAGGACGCAAAAACGCGTGCGCCAGCAGTTCGATGATCTCGTTTGAGCCATTGCCTACTATAATGGTGTCCTCATCCACACCTCGAACTTCAGCGATCGCCGCCCGCAGTTCACTGCAACCACCATCCGGATAGAGATGCGCACTCTTCAGTGAAGCCTGAGCCGCCGCCATCGCCTTCGGAGAGGCTCCGAACGGATTTTCATTCGAGGCGAGTTTAGCAATCTGGGTAGGCTCTAGTCCAAACTCCTGAGCCACATACTCAATAGATTTCCCGGGCTCATAGATCGGCTGTTCATGCACACCAGCATTCGCGAGTTCAGCGTATTTCATTATTGTAGAGCTTTGAACTTGCCTCCCTTAAACTCGATTGCAACAAAACAAAGCCAAGAAACCATGAAGATTTTACTCACTGGCTCCTCCGGTCTCCTCGGCCACGCATATGCGCAGGCCGCCGTCCGCCGCGGCCACTCCGTCACTGCACTTTATAACCAAAACAAGCCGATCGCTGACGGTCTAAGGAGGACGATCCAGCTGGACGCATCACATCCCGAAGAGCTGACCAACACCGTGATTGAACTCTGGCCAGACGCCATTATTAACTGTGCTGCTATTTCAAACCCCACCTCCGTCGAAGCCGACGCAAAGCAGGCCGAAAAAATCAATATCGCCCTGCCCCGCCTCCTCGCACAACTCTCCACCCACCTCGGCGCGCGCCTACTTCACGTCTCCTCGGATATGGTTTTTAACGGCCAATCTGAACAGCCCTATCGCTCAACCGACATGCCCACGCCAACTAATCTCTACGGGCAAACTAAGCTCATGGCCGAGCGCGAGGTGCTCGAGCACAACCCCGAAGATCCCATCGTACTGCGCATCCCTATTCTCATGGGCAACAGTCCTAGCGGCCAGCGTAGCGTCCATGAGAAATTGATTGCTGCGATTCACGCCGGCCAAAAGCCCAAGCTCTTCTGCGATGAAATGCGGCAACCCTGCTCCGCTTGCAATGCGGCCGAAGTCCTCCTCGAACTGACTGAGCGCCGCGACCTACATGGCCTCTTTCACTGGGCGGGCAGCGAAACCCTCAGCCGCTTTGAAATGGGACAACGCATCTTAAAGCACTTCGGAATGCCGCTAGACGCAATCGAGTCCGCCCGCCGCGAAGACGACTCTAGACCCGCTAAGCTTACCTTTAACCTCAACCCCATCGTCTCCAAACTCAAAACCAAACCCATCGACTTCGAAGCGCAACTCGAAGAGCTCACCCGTATCGAGCCGCTTAATGCATAAAGCGTAGCGTGCTAATAAAACGGGCACGCATGCCAACCAATTAATGTTAATCGCCCTTCCTAATGCCTTCGGTGACGCCACGACCAACATGGCAATTGACGCAACGCTCTTTGCGAATATGCCCGAGGGCCTTGCCGCCTTTCGCCACTACGGATGGCTAGGGCCAGCCTTCACATTTGGCTACGCACAGCGCTACAACAAAGTTGTGTCTGAACTCGCCTCAGGCCATGCGCCTATCGAGCCAGCTCTGTCCAATGCTAGCCTAACCCGCCGTATGACTGGCGGCGGCATCGTCGATCACCGCAACGACTGGACATACGCACTCATTCTCCAAAGGTCGGTACCTGCTGCTAAAAGCCCCGCGTCCAATCTATACGCGCAAATACATCACGCGATCAGCCATTCTCTCGCCAAGATCGGCATCGACAGTCGCCTCGCCCCCTGCCCACGACACTGCGAAGAGACCCCCGTCACCAAGGATATTCCAACCCACTGCTTCGTCGCACCCGCCGCCAACGATGTGCTCCACCCTAATGGCCAAAAAATAGCTGGGGCCGCGATGAAGCGCTCCCGCCAGGGACTTCTTATCCAAGGTTCGATCGATTGCAGTGGCCTACCCGAAACCTTCAATTTCACTGCCTTTCAAAAACACCTAGTCAAAAACTTAGCCAAAACTTTAGATCTACAGCCAAGGAAGCTTGAAGACATTCACCCTCTATTTAAAAGGGATCAGATTGAACGTGAAAAACAACGCTTCGCCGCAGACGCATGGAACCATCGCAGATGACAGCGCTACAAACATTAAATATTTAAAAGTTAGACACTTAGCATTTTTCCTGTAGAGAACAAATTGTGACTTGAATTGAACTCGACAAAGCGACCAATTCGCCCAGTCTTACAACATGTTTACCTTCAGTAGAACCCATTGTCTAATTACTCTAATTGCAATCCAAGCCACCTGCGCAAACTTCGCGCATTCCTATGAACAAGGTAGCTATTTCGTTTTTGATATCCTCGAATCTGCTGAGGCAGAACCCACTAAAGGTCGTCTAAGGATCCCCGCGGAAGCCCTTGCCAAATCCGAGACGCAGCGCGCGATGACTAAAGAAACCCACCGCAGCGAATTTGAGATTGATTTCAAGCTCACAGTTGAGCCCATAACTATGGAGTCAGCCTTCCAATCTGATCTCTCGCCCAAAAAGAAGCCGTTTATCAGAACCACTAGCTTCCAGGTAAAAACCTTCGACTTTGGAAGCAGCGATTCAGTATTTGGCGAATAAGTGTTCAGGACTTTAGGGTCTTCTTAGCATATTTACGATTTGGATAAACCGTGCGGCAAATCGTGCATGTCCTGCCATCGCAGCCATGCGCAGTGCAATGTTCGCGGCCATAGAAAATAATCTGCAAGTGTAGATCATTCCAGCTCGACTCCGGAAAAAGCCGTTTCAAATCACGCTCGGTTTGGGTGACGTTTTTGCCACTCGTCAGCCCCCAGCGCTGAGCTAAGCGATGAATGTGTGTATCGACTGGAAAGGTAGCTACGCCAAAGGCTTGAGCCATCACAACTGAAGCCGTTTTGTGACCAACCGCTGGGAGCGCTTCCAGCGCCTTCATATCAGCAGGCACCTTCCCGTCATGCTCACTGAGTAGGATACGCGAAAGCCCCGCTATGCCCTTCGACTTCATCGGCGAAAGCCCGCACGGGCGGATAATTTCTTTAATTTCTTCGACCGAAAGCTTCACCATATCTTGTGGCGTATCCGCGCGGGCGAAGAGCAAGGGTGTGATTTGATTGACCCGCATATCAGTGCACTGAGCCGAGAGTAGGACCGCAATTAGTAGCGTGTAAGGGTCCTTGTGATCCAAGGGGATCGGCGTCTCTGGATAGAGTTCTTGCAAGCGATTTTGAATGTATACGGCACGTTCTTTTCGAAGCATAAGCGAAAGAGTTAGAGGTTGCGACTTGCCCACCGTGTAAACTTTGCCCAAAAATGCAAATCACTGATGAGCGAAAAATCCATAACACTCTCTGAATCACTCCCTGAGATACTGCGCGGCACGCGCGCCATCGAAGTGCTCGAACGCTCGCTCGCACAAAATCGACTCGGGCACGGTATACTTCTCCACGGCGAGAGCTTGGAAAGCCTCGAAGCAATTGTTTGTGCGATCGCGGCACATTTACTTAAAACTAAACGCGACCCATTTGAGCATGCCGACTGCTTCACTCTACGCCCCAGTGGCAGAGCACGCCTGATAAAGGTAGGCAAAGCCGAAGACAATAATACCATGCGCAAGCTGGTCATCGATATTGCAAAAAGCTCCAATCAAGGTGGACGCAAAGTCGGCATCGTGATCGACGCCGACCGAATGAATGCCGCCTCGGCCAACGCCTTCCTAAAAACCCTCGAAGAACCGCCTGCAAGCACGACTCTCTTTCTATTGACGACGCGCCCCTACGACCTGCTCGACACCATACGAAGCCGTTGCCTCAACTTTCGTATCCCTGCTCCTATCGAAACCATTCAACATAGAGATTGGACTTCATGGGTCGTGGCCTACCGCGAATGGCTCGGTCGCCTCCTACAAGGCCCCAACAAAAAAACCATCCCTCACATTGTGATGGGTGCCTATGGGCTAAATGCTCGCTTTCAAACCATCCTCAAGGCTATGACCTCCGAAGCTTGGAAGATGCAAAAAGAAGCTCTCCCTGACCATGTGGCAGCTGATGAGAAGGACGCGATGGAGGTCGGTCTGAGCAAGGGCTATCGCAAGCAACTCTTCGGCGAGATCGAAAAGGCCACCGCTGGATTTGCTCGTGATGTCGAAATACTCAATAAGGGCAAACTCCCTGCCAGTGCCCTCCACCAAGCAATTGAAGCGCTAGAACGCTCGGCAGGTCTTATGGAAATCAACTTCAACCAGGCGGCCGCCCTAGAGCTCTTTTTTTTGAGCTCATTGAGAATTTGGACGCTCGCTAGATAAACCACAAACCATCATCCCTTTTCATTTTAATAAAAGTCCTAAACTACAATGCTGTAACAACGAGATGAATAGTCAGATTAAGACTTCATTCATCTACCCATTATTTTTTCAAAATGTGTGGTCGCTATACATTACATACCAACAAAAAGGCACTCGCCGAAGCCATTGCGCTCGCGCTGCCCGAAGCCTACGAGCCAAACTACAACATAGCCCCTGGCTGTGAAACCTTGAGCATTGCTAATCGCGACAAGGTGCAACTTGTTGCAATGATGATGCACTGGGGACTCCGCACGCCACAGAATTTCCACATCAACGCGCGCATCGAGACCGCGGATACCACCCCTCGCTTCCGCGAAAGCTGGCATACACACCGTTGCCTACTTCCGGCCAACGGCTTCTACGAGTGGTATCAAGACGGCATCACCAAACAACCCTACTTCATCTATCCACCTCAAGATACTTTGCACTACTTCGCTGGGCTTTGGTTTCCATCAACCAGCTACGAATCACCACCTTCTTTTGTCATTTTAACAAGCAAAGCCCTTGCCTCGATCCATAATATTCACGAACGTATGCCCGTGATCTTAAAGCAGGAGAGCAAAGTTTCCTGGCTAAATGGTGAGCTCGACACAAAAGCGGTTCAATCGCTGGCTAGTCGGGTGCTTCTCGAAAAACATACCGTCTCCCGCCGGGTCAACAGCGTGCAAAATAAAGACAGTCGCCTCATCGAAGCGACCTCTCCCTTTACGGATGATCAAATGATGCTTTTTTGATTAGCGAAGGACGCTTTAATTTCATACAAGACCCACGCACCCAGCATATATGAAATCCTGCAATACCCTCACACCAGTCTACCCGAGAAATTATGCACAAACTGAAAGATGACTCAGGTGAGAAAAATCTCTATTTCCAAACCATCGTCTCGGAGCCTATCCAAAGCATATAAAAGCTGTCCTCGATCGCTTAACATCGAAGCCTAAGAAGCAATACTCCTTCATGTCCGAAACTACCAAAAACCTACCTGTCGAAAAACGCAAAATTAGCAAAGCCGAGATTAATGACCTACCACTTATCGCATGGGAGGGTGAGATCCAGATATTGGAATCCATCGAAAAGATGGAAGCCGTTGCCGCAACTCTGGCAAACGAAAGTCACCTCGGCTTTGACACCGAGACCCGACCAAGCTTTAAAAAAGGCGATTACTACCCGCCCGCACTCATCCAGCTAGCCACCAAACACTGCGTCTACCTCTTCCGTATCAGTGAAACTGAGACCTTTGATCCGCTTCTCCCAATACTAGAGTCACCCCACATTTTAAAAACGGGTGTCGCGATTAAAGACGACATCAAAGAACTCCGCGCGATAAAAGACTTCACTCCCAAGGGCTTCATCGAAATCGCTGACATTACGGCGAAACTCGGCTACGAAAATCGTGGCCTCCGCGCGCTGGCAGGACTCCTACTGCAAGGACGCATCAGTAAAGCAGCGCAAGTAACGAACTGGGCATGCCCAAAACTTAACAACAAGCAAGTTCGCTATGCGGCGACAGATGCATGGATTAGTCGTGAAATCTACCGCCAGGCCGTGGCAGAGCGGGATAGCTAACTGAAGTTTAAATTGCCCGGCTGATCGGTTACAAAAAAGCTGCGGGGGAAATGAGAAGCTATTTGGTCCCGACTAAATAATTAGTAGAACTGGAGCGGAAGCGAGAATTGCTTCAGTTCAATTTTCATTCAACTAGTAACATTGGACGCAAGAGTAGGAACCAGGTACTCACCAGACTAAAGGCAATCATCAATGAACCAAATACAGCCATCATAAGCGCAAATTTGCCGTATGGTATAGCGTTATACACACCGAAAACAATACCACAAAACTTGTCACGTAATTCTTGCTTACTCTCTTCTGTACTCACAATCATGCTGATGCCAAAAACAGCTGGCAAAGTACAGATAACAATCTTAATGATAAGAATTGCGAAATCGATATTTAAAAGTGACATAGTAAATTTTTGGCAAGACTCATGCTGACAAGCATTATGACTTAGCCAATAGTAAAATCACTTAATGTTAAGTACTTATTTTTTTATATTAATATTTGATCTCAAGGAGCAAATTTTCTTTAGCTGCAGAGATGGTCTATAGAAAGACATACACACTGACTATTTCGGCACTCGCCTCTTTGCCTACGCTCGCACAAGCAGAGAGCATCCAAACCCTGCCGACGCTCTACGTCGACGCGCAACAGACGGCTAATATACGACCTGTCACCACCTACGAATCCCCGGTTTCCAACCTCGATTTCGAACCGCGCGTTGATCTGCAGTCGCGCAATATGGCGGAGGCTCAGGGTGATGTCACCATCCGAGGCGGCATCTTCGAGAACACTGGTTTTCGTGTCGGTAGCGCCACGCTGATCGATCCACAAACAGGGCACTACTTCGCAGAGCTACCGATCGCACCGGAGATGCTCACGCGCCCGAATATCCTTACAGGTGCTGATAATGCACTCTACGGTTTTAACAGCACGGTTGGCACCATCGCTTACGACTGGAGTCAGATCGCTGATGCCGGCAGTCTCACCGTGGGGGGGGGCGACCACGGCTTAAACTTGCAACGCATCCATCACGGCTTTACTGGACAACTCGGTGAAAGCGAAGAATGGAACTGGGGCGTCGAAGCTGAAGTCTCTCGCTCCGAAAGTGATGGCACCATCCAGTTCGGCGACCACGACTTCGACCGCACCACAGGCCGCGTGCAAATACTCGGCCCGAACTCGCAGACGGATTTCTTCGCTGGCTACCAGGCCAAGTTCTTTGGCTGGCCAAACATGTATACCCCTTACGGTAATGAAACTGAAAATCTAAAAACGCGCCTGTTTATCTTAAACCACCAACAATCCTACGCAGAAAATAGCTCCTGGGAAATAACCGCATCCCACCGTATGCATAGTGACGAGTACTCCCTTGATGCATTTGGTGGTATCTCGCTGACTCATGAAACCAAAGTCAGCTCTATCGCACTGAGCGGTCGCCATTCGTATGGTAAAGAAATTGCGCTTAACTATACACTTCAGTCGACTGCTGACAGCATTAGTTCAAGCAGTTTAGAAGAAGGTCCATTTACCACCCGGAGCTACACCAAGGTCACTTTGCTACCTGAATACAGCATTGTCTGCGATAAGATCCATAGCTTAATCTTTCGATTCGGCGCATCTTTCGACGATACAAATCGCGATAGCTCAGTTTTGTCTCCTATATTTGATCTAACTTGGTTAACGGAGCAAGCGGATGGCGACGTTAAAAGCATCTACTTCTCCTATGGGCAAACAAGCCAAGTGCCGGGTTACACAGCCATTGGCGGAAGTGAGACGACGGGTCTCTTTCGCAGCAATCACGATTTGGGCCGAGAAAAAACTCAAAACCTTGAAATAGGAACTAAGATAATGCGCCGAGACTGGAGCATTGAAGCTGCCGTCTTTTACCGCTGGGATGATAATCTTGTCGATTGGACATTCGCAGGAACGAGCGCACGTGAGGCTAATCCAGTCGATATCGAAACTTTCGGCTTCGAACTCATCGCCTCCAAACGCTGGGATAGCATCGAAACCATCGCTAGTTACACCTTTCTGGATAAAGATGAAGACTATGGAAATGACACTATCGACGCGAGCTTCTACGCGCTCAACTACGCAAACCACCGCTTTACCTTGGGCGCGATCTGGCGTCCCTGCGAAATCCTCGAAGTCCGAATCGATAACGAATGGCGCGAAAACGAAGACAACGCCCTACGCAAGAGCAGTGACTTCGCCCTCTTCACTCACTTCGGCCTAAGCATCTATCCGACACAGGAAAAAAGCTTAGAAATCTTCTTCGCCATCGACAATGCTTGGGACGACGATTTCGAAGATGTCCCCGGCACACCAGGGCGTGGTGATCAATATTCTGCGGGAGTGACTTTTAGCTGGTAGTCGGAGCGTCACTTGCGAAGACCAGCGCTTCAAGTGCCCTCATGAAAGGACCCCTAAGGTGAAGCCCCCGAGATCGAATTATTAGCCCCCGTTTTCTTGGCGCTCCAATTCAGCGAGTTCCTGCTGCGCCTTGGCAATACGCTCTTGAGCTTCTTGAATTCGGCGGGCGCGAGTCTGAGATTCTTCGTAAGATTTCTTTTTGGCAGCGAGTTGCGCCTCAACCCGAGCGGCTTCTCGCTCGGCAGCGCTCACATCCTCGGTAGTCGCCTTGCGGGCAATCTCGTCGCGAATGCGTTTTTCTTCTAGATTTTTAATATCGGCTTCCAATGACTCTTGAGCCTGCACTTCTTGCTCATACTCGTATTGGCGCTGAACCTCAGCCGCTTCGAGGGCTTCCTTGCGCTTGTCCAGTTCGTTACCGCCTATCCCGCCTAGTGCCCCGCCGACGGCAGCACCTGCGAGAATATTTAAATCACTGCCATCACCCATTTGCGCTCCAGCGACCCCCCCGAGAATAGCACCGACCACGATGCCGATGTCGCGTCCGCTGTTAGGGTTGCTCTGGCAACCTGTTGAAAAAATGAGTGTATTAATTAGTAAAATAGAGAGAGTAAATTTATTCATTAGTCTACAAATAAGGTCTCTTGCAGAAATTGCAATGCACAGAATAATGTGTTATTATAATCTGATTAAATTTCCTAGCTAATTATGAGTTTACGAAATCCTGAACGTGGCCTCCTCTCAGTCAAAGGTCTTATCTTCACCCTTGGCCTTATAGCTTCCTTCATCTTTGTCGGTGCGATCTATAGCATCCTCATCCGGCCGGGCGCGAACAAAGCCGATCTAGCCAACAGCTTCGGCGTCGATGTGGGATCATCTTTTTCCAGCTTCTTTGTTATCCTCAAAGACTATGAGCAGCAAATGTGCCTCTCTCTTTTTCTCTGGGGTGTCATGATCCTTATTTATAAATTCATTCTGCTCAAAAGCGAGGCCAAGGCCCTCGGCCGTTTTGCTCCAGGGAGCGAAGGCATTGAGGCCGACCCCGAAGTCGAGCTACTCGGCGAAAGCCGTAGCATCTCGCGCCAGCGGGCCGGTCAGCTCTCGACTGTAATTGACAGCAAGAGCGAACTGCCCGATCTGCGTAATAAAATCCTGCCTTACGTCATGGCACGCGGGCTTGAGCGCTACCATATTACAGGTAGCGTTCCCGAAGCCACTGAAACTATCATGGGGCGCCTCGAAGTCGCCTCCGAACAGCAAGAGAGTGAGCTCTCGATGCTCCGATACCTTGTCTGGGCGATCCCCTCCATCGGTTTCATCGGCACCGTCCGTGGTATCGGCGTCGCGCTACAACGTGCCGATCAAGCCCTCAAAGGTGATATTTCTGGAGTGACTAGTGCGCTTGGCGTCGCTTTCAACTCCACCCTAGTCGCCCTCTTTGTTAGTATACTCCTCATGCTACTCATTCACCTCCTTCAAGGCGGCCAAGAAGGTCTCATCCTACGCCTGCAAACCTTTTGCCGCGAGCAGCTCATCGACAAGCTCTGCGACCACAAGGATTCACAAAGCGTGGTGAAGAATTCAGATGCGCCAGAAGCTGAAAGTAGCGTTTAAGCGCGCCCCAAGCTTGCCGGCTCTAAGGGCCACCCAATCACTCAACCAGCACCGATGCCTAAACGCCGCGAAGCCCAGAGTTCAGCGCTCTCATTTATGGATTGTATCTGCTGCGGTTTTGGGGCGGTGCTTCTGCTATTCATTCTAACGGCCAAGGCGCAGATTACCGACAGTCAAGAAAAGGCCAAGCAATCCGTCAATGCTGCTAAGACCCTCGAAACCGCCATCCACGAGGCCAAGGCTAGAAAGTTAGCGCTTGAAAAAGAAATTGAAGCCCTCGACCCTCAGCCCAATATCAAGGCATCCAGCGTGGCCGCACTCGCTGTCGAACAAGAGCGCTTAGCCAAAGCAGTCGAAGATCAGACCAATGCCCTGACTGCACTTAAAACCAATGCTGAGCCAACTAAACAACCAGCCGCCCTCGACCGTCCCTCCGCCGACAACAGTTATCTCTCGGGCCTACGGCTGCGCGCACCACGCGCTGTCATTCTACTCGAAAGCTCTGGCAGTATGCTAGCTGAAGATGCCAAGACCGCCATTCAAATCATCCAACAAGGCACTGGAGCTAAGTCCAAGAAATGGCTACGCAGTAAAGCCGCCGTCCGCGCTGTTCTTGCTGCAATCCCCGAAGGTACGCAGGTCGCTATCTTCGCCATGGCTGAAGAGACCCTAGCGCTCTCTGGCAGCACTAAGAATCCCTACATCGACCCCTACGACAACAAGGCCCTGCTTTCCTTCCTCGACCGTCTCGACAAACTAAAAGCCAGCGGTGGTGCTGACCTATCGAAAGCCCTTCAAACCGTCACCCAAATGCGCCAACGCCCAAGCAGTTTACTCTTAATCGGAGACGGGCTGCCCACTGCACCTGCGCCGCGTAGCGGCAGCCTGACTGAAGCCGACCGCGTTAAGCTCTTCAACCGGGCCATGGCTATTCGCTTCAACTACCCCTTCAACGCCATCCTCTTCCCCTTTAGCGGGGACCCTTCCGCCGCCGGACTCTTCTGGCAACTAAGTGGTCGCACTAAGGGCATTACCCTCATCCCCGACAACGATTGGCCTAGCCTCTAGAAAAATCTCACATGCTGAAATTCGAAGAACTATTAAGCTGGAAATTAGTCAACTGAATCAATGATTAAACGCCGTCCTATCGAGGTCTTCAGCCTCTCATTTCTCGACTGCCTCTGCTGTGGCTTCGGGGCGATTCTGCTGCTCTTCATCTTATCCATCGGTTCAGGACCACATGGGGTTGAGAGTGAAGTCGACGTGCCAACTCTCAGAGCCATGCAAGCGCAACTTACCATACTCGAAGACGACGTGGCCAATCAGACCGCCCTTCTCGAATCCGCCATCAATAGCGAGCAAACCAGTACCGAGCGAGAGCGTATTGTCTCTCTCATTCGAGAATTGGAGTCCAAGCTTATCTACCTTCAGCAGGAATTCAAGAGCCTCCAGGCCACGCTCAGCACCACCGAGCAAGCCGCCGCCTCGGCTAATCGGCTGATACAGAGCTTCAAACATGAAGACCTTCCACCTATAGGCCTCCCGGCTGAGGCCACCCACGTGGCTTTCGTTGTCGACACCTCAGGCAGCATGCGTAACCAGATGACAGGCCAACTCCACTATAGTGTGGTCGAACAAATCCGTGAGCTCCTTGAGAGCCTTCCCGAAGTGCGTAGCATCCAGTTTCTCGACACCAGCGGCAACTACATGCTGAGTAATCGCCGCAACTTTTGGCTGCCCGATTCAATAGGCCTGCGCAAACAAGCACTTCAACAGATTCTCGCCTATCCCATTGCTAGCGCCAGCGATCCCGAACGCGGCCTGCGCCGTGCCATCCAGGACTTGAAACCCAGCCTCCAGGCAGAGGATTACATGAGTATCTACGTCGTCGGCGACGACTTCCGGGGATCTACCCAGAGCCTACTCATCCAGCTCGACCGCATGAATCCACGCAGTATGAGCACTGGTAAGCGCCCTGTCTCGATCAGTGCCATCGGCTTTCCCACCCTGATCAACCCCTTCCAAATCGGCGCCACCCAAGGCAACACCCGCTACGCAAACATCATGCGTGAAATCGCTGAAGCCCACGACGGCGTATTGATTTTAAAGCCAAGTATTTAATAAGCTTGGGCCTGATCCTTAATCTCAACTGCTAACCTCCGTCTGACGTCTTCAAAATCTTAATAAACGCGTCCTGCGGGATGGAGACGCTACCGATATTTTTCATGCGTTTCTTACCCTCTTTTTGTTTTTCAAGAAGTTTACGCTTACGAGAAATATCGCCGCCGTAACACTTGGCGGTCACGTCTTTGCGATAGGCGCTGATTGTTTCGCGCGCGACGATGTTGCTGCCGACACCGGCTTGGATCGCGATCTTGAACATCTGCCTGGGTAAGATCTCTTTTAAGCGCTTGCAGAGCACGCGTCCGCGGCCTTCGGCTTTGTCGGAGTGAACGATGGAAGAGAAGGCATCGACGGCCTCTTGATTCACAAGAATGTCTAGGCGGCAGAGCTTAGCCTTTTCATAACCGGCCATCTCATAGTCCATCGAGCCGTAGCCGTGAGTGATGCTTTTGAGGCGGTCATTAAAATCGACCAAGATTTCGTTGAGCGGCAGACGGCAGACGAGCATGACGCGTTCGCCATCAATCGTTTCAGTGTGCTCACAGATACCGCGCTTCTCAGAGACCAATGCCAGCACATCACCAATCGAATCAGACGGTATATGAATCGATGTGTTGATCATGGGCTCTTCGATGAACTCGATCTCAGCGGGGTCAGGCAGGTAGACAGGGTTGTGCACTTCAATCTGCTCGCCGTCTGTCTTAGTGACATGATAAACTACGCTTGGGTAAGTGGAAATCACATCGAGATCATATTCGCGGCGAATACGCTCTTGGATAATCTCCATGTGAAGCAGACCTAAGAAACCACAACGAAAGCCGAAGCCAAGAGCGACGGAGTTTTCTGACTGGTAAACGAAGGCAGCATCGTTGAGACGAAGTTTACCCATACCCGCCTTAAGTTTGTTGTAGTCGCTCGTATCGATGGGGTAAATGCCACTAAAAACCATGGGGCTCACCTCTTTGTAACCGGGTAGCATTTCCTTGGCAGGATTAGCGCTATGGGTGATAGTATCACCGAGCTTGAGGTCAGCTACATCGCGGAGATTCGTCACGACATAGCCAACATCGCCCGCTTTGAGTGTCTCTTGCTTTGTCATGGCAGGCGAAAACTTGCCAACTTCTTTAACTAGCATCTTGCGCTCGTCACTCATGGTAATAATAGGTTCGTTCATCTTAACCTCACCAGAAAAGACACGGACATAACAAATCACACCCTTGTAAGCATCGTAAATGCAGTCGAAAATCAACATGCGCAGCCCATCAAATTCCGCCCATCGAGGCTTCGGCACGCGGGTGACAGCGGCTTCAAGTAGGTCTTCAATTCCGATGCCGGTTTTACCACTAGTCATCACAGCCTCATCCGCGGGTATTGCTAACACGTCCTCCAACTGCGCCATGATGGCAGGCACGTCAGCACTGGGCAGATCGATCTTGTTGATCACGGGAATGATTTCCAGTCCCTGCTCCAGCGCAAGGTGAGCATTGGCCACGGTCTGTGCTTCGATGCCTTGAGCGGCATCGATCAGCAACATAGCACCCTCACACGCCGCCAAACTACGGGAAACTTCGTAAGAAAAATCCACGTGCCCGGGGGTATCGATCAAGTTGAAAACATAGTCATTTCCATCTTTACCTTTATAGACCATCGACACGGGATGGCTTTTAATCGTGATCCCTCGCTCGCGCTCCAAATCCATAGAGTCAAGAAGCTGGGCTTTCATATCACGCATTTCTACGGTGCGCGTCATCTCGAGGATACGGTCAGACAAAGTTGTCTTTCCGTGATCGACGTGGGCGATGATGCAGAAATTGCGAGTATGGTTGAGATCAGTCATGAATGGCAGAAACGCGCTAAAATCACGGGCTACGGAAAAAGTTCAACCCTCTTTCTCGAAAACAAACTTTACCTGTGCGAGTGATTCTGGAAACGTACAGAGCATATGTCAGGCTCCCCACTACTCAATATACTCGTGGTCGGCTCTGGTGGGCGTGAACACGCCCTTGTCCAAGAATGCCTTCAAAGCCCGCTTACGGGCAAAGTGATAGCCGCCCCAGGTAATGGCGGCATGGCCTCAGAGGCCGAATGCTTTGACGTCTCAGTCGAAGAAATCGAGGAGATGGTTGCTCTTGCCCAAGCGCAGAACATCGGTCTCGTCGTTGTCGGCCCGGAACTGCCGCTTAGCCTTGGACTCGTCGACGCGCTGGTCGCCGTCGGCATTCCCGCCTACGGTCCCAACGCCGCTGGAGCACGGCTCGAATCGAGCAAGGCTTTTTGCAAAGACTTTTTTGCCAAACACAACATCCCGACCGCGGCCTACGGTAATTTTACAGAAATCGCACCCGCCCTCGCCTATCTTGAAGAGCATCCTGCTCCCATCGTCATCAAAGCCAGCGGCCTTGCCGCAGGTAAGGGTGTCATAATGGCTGAAACGCAGAATGAAGCAATCGCAGCAGTCAAAAATATGCTCGAAGGCGATGCGTTTGGCAGCAGCGGCAAAGAGATTGTAATCGAAGAGACCCTCTACGGCGAAGAAGCCTCCATACACGTGATCGCCTCGGGCAAAGAATTCGTCTGCCTGCCTCCCAGCCAAGACCACAAAAGAGCGGGCGAAGGCGACACCGGTCTCAACACAGGTGGTATGGGTGCCTACACCCCGACTAGTCGGGTCACGCCCGCCATGCAGGCCGAAATCGAAGAAAAAGTGATCAAACCCACTCTCGCAGGCCTCAAAGCTGACGGCATCGACTACCGCGGCACACTCTATGCGGGACTCATGCTGACGGATCAGGGCGTCAAAGTGCTCGAATATAACGTTCGTTTCGGCGACCCTGAGACTCAAGTGCTCCTCCCAATGGTGGCTGAAGACCTTGTGCCCATACTCCTAGCTTCCGCTAAGGGCGAATCGCTCCCCGCGAAGCTGCAATTCCGCAAAGGTGCGGCCATCGTCGTCGTGCTTGCCGCAGGTGGCTACCCAGGTAGCTACGCCAAAGGGAATCCAATCACTTTCCCGGATGCACTCCCTGCGAACACCGCAGTCGTTCATGCGGGCACGATTCGCGATCCTGACGGCATCATCCGCACTGCTGGAGGCCGCGTAATCGGCGTAAGCGGCCAAGCGCCAACTCTAGAAGCTGCAGCCGACCTCGCTTACAAAGTCTGCGATCAAGTCGATTTTGAAGATAAAATTTTACGCCGCGACATAGGTCATCGGGAATTAGATCGGTGAACGAAGAAATAGGTCCTCGCCTCTCCACCCAAATATCATGACGGACGTGCAGGCAAGCGGCCCTCATGCCTTTACAAATAGTCTGAACCCTACATTATATAAATAAATCATGGTCGCCGAACGTAATCTAATCCTGACTATTTGTACGGGCAATGTATGCCGTAGCCCAATGGCAGAGAAATTACTGCAACATGCGCTGGCTGCAGAGGACGCACCGCTCAACCAGATCGAGATCGTCTCCGCAGGTGTTGCTGCAGAGTATGGAGACCCAGCCTCACCCAACTCAGTGACTGCGCTTAAAAAGGTAAAAATCGACCTTGATCGGCACAAAAGCCAACCCTTGACCCAAGACTTAATTGACCGCGCTTTCCTTATTCTAGGAATGACGCAATCCCACATAGATATCTTGAACCATTACCACACAGGCCTACCCGAGCGTGTGCACCTCTTCCGTGAATTTATGGGCAGGGGTGAACTCACCGAGATTCCCGACCCTTACGGGCAAAGCTACACAGCCTACTCAGCTTGTTTCGATTCGATAGCCGAGGCCATTCCTTCGCTGGTTATGTATTTAAAAAACGAATACACAATATAAAGCCAGCAATTAGAGCTGAGACTAGAAGCCGAATCGCAAGCGGACTATAGAAGCTCAATTGATGAATGAAAGTGCGAGCTATCTGTCGGAGCTAGATAATAGCTCAAACGCCACAAAGAGAACGGGGGCATTAAGACTTTTTTTCTTCGGTAGTTTCTTCAATTTTAGCTTCATTGACGGGTGGTTCAAACTTAGGCTCTTTGGCTTCAGCGACTTCCGCCTCCGTAGTAGCTTGAACCTTTAGCACTTCCGTTTCTTTAACAACTTCAGTTTCAGCGGCAACTTCTTCTTTTGCTTCGCCTTGAGGGTTTGCCTCTACTCCTGATTTTACCTTAGTAACTTTTGGCTCCTTAGGTTTAGCATCTGGCATCGGTGGGGGCGCAAAGAGACGACCATCTCCGTATTCGGTGACATAGCCTTCAGTGATCAACCAACGCAGATCAAGCATCAATTGGCGTAGCTTCTTTTGATCTTCTTCGCTAAGTTCAACTTTGGCTTGTGCCTGTGTCGAGGCAGTGGCGTCTATTGTGATAGTTGGCGTCGCTTCCTCGGCTTCAGGAGCTTTCTCAGTCGCTTCGGACTCGGCAGCTTCCGCCTTTGCTTTCGCAGCAGCTTCGACTTCCGCCTCGGTCATCTTAAGCACTTCAGGTTTTTGCTTCTGGGTAGCGATGCCAACATATTTACTCGGCAATTTCGAGGCAGGTATCTCGGGATGCTTTTCAATAAAATCGATCAGATCACCAATCGATTCAGTAAAGACGGTTTTGCTGTCGCGGAATTTACGCTTAACGGCGCAAACAAATGAGGCGCCCTTTGAACCTTTTTTATACACAGCAAACTTATGACGGCGCAGGCGGCCACGAATGTTGTTCGCGGAATCGAGCGGGAAATGCTTTTGACTCTCGACGTAGGCTTCGACCGAGCGGCGAATATCGCCCATGGGCAGGCGCACGATGTCGCGGCCGGCGAAGCGAATGCTCTCGCCAGAACCGAAGACCTTGTCCTTACGATGCTGGAGAAGAAAGTGACGAGCTGCTTCAAGCGTTTCTAAAGATTCAGGCTCGCCTTCTTGTTGGTCTTTGACAGTGTAACGCGCTCCCTTTTTCATCGATTCGAGCCAAGCATCGATATGCTCCTGCTCTTTAGAGCTCTTGACGCGTGCCGTGAATTGCTCGAAGGACATGCCTGTGATACGAGCAGCATAATGAAGCTGAAGAAACTCTTGGTAGCGGTGGTAATTTGGGGGGCCCAGTAAATCGCTCGTAATCGTGCAGTAATTGACCATTAGGAAGTTACCTTTTGGTGGTTCCACTTCGATCTCTTCGATCTCGAAAAATTGGTCGAGATGGTTCGCCATGACGTGATTGATTGCATCCTCTTCCGTTTCGAAAGGGAGGTGCCCTGGCACAGAGTAGTAAAAAGGTGCAGGCTTGTCACCTTTTGCAGGCTTAGGCGAAACGACAACGATGTAACGCTCTGGCTTTTCGAGGAGCAAGTGTGCAATATCAAATAGTTGATAGGTGCGTGCACTAGAACGTAGGCGATTGATCAGCGCTTCGAAGGCTTCGTCCTGTGGATAGAGATCGACTTTGATAGTCGGTTCAAAATAGGCTGGTGCTAAGGAGCGACTGCGAACACCCTCACCACGGTTATCGCGGCGACCTTCACCGCGACTACTGGGCGTACCTTGACCTCGGCGATCTGTTTGACCATCTCTTACAGCTGATTGTCCACCGCTGGGACGTCCACCTGATCGGCGATCGCGAGGCGCACCGCCTCCGCCACCGCGGCGACCTTTACCTCCCTTGCCACCGCCGAAAGAATCGTAATTCTTTGGGCGACCGGACTTGGCGTTTTCGTCTGCCCAGTTGGGGCCGAAGTCGAGACCAGAGAGCGCGTTGAGATCTAGAGCTTGTTTTGCTGGCTTAGCTGTTTTGGGCGTTTCGGTTTGTTTGTCTGCAGGTTTTTCAGCCATGGCTATCTGGAATAAACGCAACTGATCTTACTTCAGGCATGTGAGTTGGATCAATCAAGTAGGTGTTATTAGGTTAAACTTTTTGAAGATACAAGCATGAGCACGGCCTTTTTTTATATAAAGTGGGTATTTTTCAGAAATTTATATTGATCTCCAAAAAAAGCTATCTATCTAACGAACTTTGCTACTTAAGCGTAGTCCAAGGTCGAATGGTGGAATTGGCAGACACGCATGTTTAAGGGACATGTGCCGAGAGGCGTGGGGGTTCAAGTCCCCCTTCGACCACGGGGCTTTATCTGAGATTTGTTTTTGTAAATGTAGCCATACCCTTGCGGCGCTTTCAATTTGGGAAACAATCAAAGAATGAGTTGAAAAATTTGAGCTAGCCACGGATATCTGGTAATCATTTCACACCACTCGCTAAGACTGTCTGGAAGTTAGGCTCCTCACTTTCGCAGGCGACGACGGTAACTTCGATCTTACGGAATCCGGCATTCTTAAGAAACTGGTAGAGAGAATTCTCGGAAAACCCGAGCCAGATATCGGCATACAGTTCGCGAGCTTTTTCAAACTGGTGCTCTAAAAGGTCAATAATGATTAACTCGCCGCCGGGCTTCAAGATGCGTAAAGCCTCTTGCACTGCAGCCTCTGGATGTTGCGCATGATGCAGCGCTTGGCTAAGCAGGGCGAGATCAACGCTCTCGTCCTCAAGAGGCACCTTCTCGATATCACCAAGTTGATACTCTAAATTGCTAAAGCCGTTCTTCTTTGCGAGCTCGCGCCCAAACTCTACCATCTTAGGTGAATTGTCGACACATGTGACTTGCTCCGCACGACGCGCAAGCAACTGCGAAATCAAGCCCTCGCCCGCACCTAGATCGGCAATCCTGATTTTCGGCGTGAGATGGAGCAGGAAGTGACCAATCGCCTCCCAGCTACGCCCAGGGCAATAGTTTTTACCTAGACGACCAGCGACGGAGTTAAAATACTGTTCCGACTGTTGCTTACGCTTTTCCAAAATGCGTTTGAGGTTTGCATGGTCGCAAACAATCTGCTCGGAAGCATCGACCGAGGCACAAGCCGCCTCCAAAAGCGCCGAACCTAGCGGATCGAAGTTACGATTGACCGCATAGAAAGTCTTTTTACCCTCGCGACGGTCATGAACCAGCTCGCCTTGGCGCAGGAGACCAAGGTGGGAAGAAATCCGCGATTGCCCCATGTCGAGCACCTCTTGCAACTCAGCAACCGAAAGCTCCTCGCGCGTCAAAAGCGAAAGAATCCTTACCCGCGTCGAGTCAGCCAATAATTTAAGAGTTTCCCAAGAATCTGCCATCCCTAGAGTTTCAAAGAATAAGGGTGCGGCTGGCAAGCAATCTCCACAGGGCACTTTACTGATGAAGGGGCGCTCCTACATTAAATCAATCCTTCCAATGCTTTCACCGCTTTAACTGGCAAAATTCCTCATGCTTCCAATGTATTCAATGCTGCCATTTGATTGTCATTCACTCCGAGCCGGCAATATTTTCAATTTGCACATTTAAATCACTAGCACTTTATAGAATTAATGAAACAGAATGGGCAAATTGATAAAGCTGTTCCAGCCGAAGCGAAAAAACTGGACGCGCAAGGAACCAGATCACTTGAGCACGGATTAAGGCAATCGTGATTAAAACCTGCATCATCGGATCTGGTTTAACAGCTCTCGCCCGTGCATGGCAGCTTAAGCAACGCGGGCAGGACTGCGACATACTGGAAATATCCGATCAATTTGGCGGCTCGATCCAGAGCCACCGCGTGGGTGATTACCTCGCAGAGGAAGGACCTAACTCAATTCAGGTCAACAGTCCTGAGGTCGAAAAATTTTTAAAGAGTATTCCAGGTTTCGGAGATCGAGTTGTGGTGGCTTCGAACGACTCGAAGAAACGCTTCATTCTAAGAAACGTAAAACCTTACGCTGTGCCGACGGGATTGCTCTCCGCAATCACTACTCCGCTCTGGTCTTTAAGCGGTAAACTACGTGCGCTCAAAGAGCCATTCATCGCTCCAATTTGCCCCGAAAAAGAAGAAAGCGTCGCCGACTTCGCGCGGCGTCGCCTTGGACACGAAATCTACCGTTACGCGATAAATCCTCTAGTCGGTGGTATCTACGCGGGGGAACCCGAGCGACTTTCGCTGCGCTACGCATTCCCAAAGTTATATGCTCTAGAACAAAAATATGGCGGTATTTTGCGTGGTTCAATCGCAATTATGCGCGCAGATCGTAAGAGCAATGCTCCCAAGGTGGAAAAGCAGATTATCTCTTTTAAAAATGGCTTAGCAGAACTACCCCAATTGCTCGTAACTGCTTTAGGAGAGGCAGTGCACGCTAACGTATCCATAAGCTCAATACAGAAAATTGGGGCCGGCTGGCGAGTTGATTGGAACGGAATAGCTCATCTTTACGACGAAATTCTGCTAACAACGCCAGCACATGCTCTTGATAAATTACCGCTCGACGAATCACTTCAAAAAGCGCTAAAGCCGCTTCTAGCGATCGACTATTCGCCCGTATCCGTATTGACTGTCGCCTTTAAACGCAGCGATGTCGCCCACCCGCTCGATGGTTTCGGCTTGCTTGTGCCTGAGTATGAAGGGCGGAAAATTCTCGGTGCACTCTTCCCTGCCAGTCTTTTTGCTAGTCGCGCACCCGCAGGCGAAGTGTTACTGACGGTCTTCGTCGGCGGCGAGCGCCAAGCTGGACTCGCCGTTCCAGATAAAGATACTCTACTAGCAAGCGTCCTACCTGAATTAAAAGAATTATTCGGCACGACCGGTGAGCCTACTTTTAGTCACCACAGGCATTGGCCGCGAGCTATCCCGCAATATAATATTGGTTACGGCAAAATGCTTGCGCAAATGGACCTGGTTGAGAAGAAATTTGCTGGGCTTAAACTTGCAGGTAATTACCGCGATGGCATTTCGCTAAGTAATTGCATCGAAGCGGCAGTTTCCAAGTAGGGGCACCTCACTGCGTGAGCACTCATAGAGCATGTAAACGCACAGCAAAAATACAAAAGCCCCGTAGCTGTTAGGCTAAGAGGCTTGGTGAAAATTAATTTTTTCTTTACGCGTCTGCTGGGCAGCAAGACATCTTCGGCATGGGGATTGTAGACTTCGCGGCCGAGGAAGCTGCTTCGCTTACGCCACAAGATTTTTTGTCGTCGCTATCCTTATCTGCCGCGCTGGGCTTGTCGCCACCACAAGTGCCACAGCAAGACTTTCCCTTTGTGTCGCAGGATTTCTTATCATCGACACATGCTTTCTTTTCAGAGCAGCATGAACCCGAGTCAGAGCAACAGCTCTTTGTAGCTTCGTCATGCGAGTGCGCTTTTTCGCCAGTACCGCAGCCGCCACAATGTGCATTGGCCGTTACTGTCGCGGCGAGGATAAAAATCGTAATTAGTAGTGATTTTATCATAGTATGTCTGGAAAGACTTGGGTTTTAAGATAGTATGGATTCAAGTATATGTGTGACCACTAATAATTCCAACTATTTTGCAAGTTCTATTCTCTCAAAACTCAAACTAAGTCCTGTAGAGGGATCAACCTCGATTAGACAACCAGAAATACGCACATCGTCATCCGCTACGGGGAAACGACGTTTCATGCCATCGAGGAAGGCAGCCACAACTTGCCCGACATCGCGTCCCAAGACGGAGGCATAGGGACCACACATGCCAGCATCACTCAAATAAGCAGTTCCTTTGGGTAAAATACGGCCATCAGCCGTGGGCACGTGTGTATGAGTGCCGACCACTGCGGCGGCGCGTCCGTCCAAGTGCCAGCCTAGGGCAATCTTCTCTGAAGTGGCCTCCATATGAACTTCGACGAAGACTGCGTCGCACTGCGACTCCAGTTCAGCAAGCTTAGCGTCAGCCATAAGGAAGGGACAACTGGACTTGAGCGTCAGATAGTTGCGCCCAAGGACAGTCAAGATGGCGAGGCGAAAGCCATCTTTTTCCACAATCAAGTGGCTGCGCCCAGGGTTTTGCTCGGGCAAATTGGCTGGGCGGCAGACCTGGTCCAGCTCATCGATTTCATTTTCAAATTTTTTCTGATCCCAGACGTGGTCACCTAGCGTTACGGCGTCGACACCGGCTGCGATCAACTGGTCAGCGATTTTTTTCGTAATACCTGCTCCGCCCGCAGAGTTTTCAGCGTTGGCGATCACAATGTCCGCGCCTAGCTCCTTGCGCAGCGACGCAATGCGCTCGACTACAAAATTGCGGCCAGGACGCCCGACAATGTCACCTAGGAACAGAATTTTTGGCATATTTTTATGGTATGAAGACAGGCATGAATCGTGCAAGCCAACTTATCAGAGATAAATTTTGAATTTGAAAACCCATCTTAATCAGGCACAGCTTTAAATGACTCGTTATGTAGCCATCGCGCTAGTAGCCTGAAGTTGATACTTCAATCTCTAGGAGTGTATCGTGATAAAGGGTGCTTACATGCTTGATTTAGGGGCGTTTTACTGTCTTCTTCCTAGCCTTTGCGCTTGGGCGCTGCGCCTAAAGCCAACCAGAAACACAAAATACCACACACACGATGAAAACCGATAAAGCAATCGCCTTTCCTGAACAGGACGAAATTGGCCCCGAAATGAAGGGTGCTGATGCCTTGGTAGCCTCTCTTGAGCGCGAGGGTGTGGATGTGGTCTATGCTTACCCCGGCGGCGCTTCAATGGAACTGCACCAAGCCCTGACTAAGAGCGAAAAAATCCGAACTATTCTCCCTCGCTTCGAGCAGGGTGGTGGCTTCATGGCGCATGGGCATGCACGTGTCACTGGTAAAGCCAGCGTCTGCATGGCAACATCCGGTCCCGGCGCTACAAATCTCGTCACCTGTATCGCAGATGCTTTTATGGACAGCATTCCACTGATCGCGATCACTGGTCAAGTTTACCAGCAATTTATCGGCAAAACTGCTTTCCAAGAGACCGACTTCTTTGGCATGACACTACCTATCGTGAAACACAGCTTCCTCGTTCTCGACAAGGAAGACCTCCCTCGCGTGATCAAGGAAGCGTTCCATATTGCACAGACTGGTCGTCCAGGCCCTGTTGTGATCGATATTCCGAAGGATGTGCAGCAAGCCATGTTCAAGCCAATTTTTCCTGCTAAGATCGATATCCCAGGCTACAAGATTAAATCAAACAAGCCCAGAGCAACCGACGAGGAACTCCATAAAGTGCTTGACCTGATAAGTGGTGCCAAGCGCCCCGTGCTCTACATCGGTGGTGGCATTATCTCTGCAGAGGCACATCTAGAGTTGCGCGAGTTAGCCGAAGTCACTGGACTACCCGTTGCCTCCACACTTATGGGGCTCGGCGCCTTCGATGCAGAGCACCCGCAGTCGCTCTACTGGTTCGGCATGCATGGAACGGTTGCTGGTAACTGGGCCGTCTGCGATAGCGACATCCTCGTTTGTGCAGGCGCTCGTTTCGACGACCGTATCACAGGCCTCGTTTCCAAATTCGCACCTGATGCAGAGATCGTCCACATCGACATCGACGTCTCAGAGCATAATAAAAACAAGCGCGTCAAACACCCCATCCATTCGGATATAAAATACGCGCTAAAACGCATGATCGAGCTGGCTAAAAAAGGTAAATTCAAAAAGCCCAACATCAATAAATGGAATGCTACGATCGAAGGCTGGAAAAAAGAATACCCATTTTCCTACGATAAGACGGGCCACATAACACAGCAAGAAGCCATCGAAACGCTCTACGATGTCACGAAGGGCGACGCCATCATTACGACTGGCGTAGGGCAGCACCAAATGTGGGCGGCACAATTTTTTAAGTTCCGCGAGCCACGCACCTACATTAGCTCACTTGGCCTCGGCACGATGGGTTTTGGCCTGCCTGCCGCGATTGGTGCCAAGGTTGCTCGTCCCGATAAGCTCGTTGTCAATATCGATGGTGACGGTTGTTTCATGATGAACATTCAGGAACTGGCCACCGCGAAGATCGAAAAAATCAATGCAAAGACCATTATCATGAACAACCAGCACTTAGGTATGGTCGTGCAGTGGGAAGATTTGCTCTACGAAAGCGTGCGCGGCCAAACTGTTCTATGCGATAAGGACAACATCGGTGGCCCCGACAATGTCGATGCCATCTATCCAGACTTTATAAAAATCTCCGAGGGTTTTGGCGTAGCTGGCAAGCGTGTGGTCAAACGCGAGGATCTACGTGGCGCGATCGAAGAAATGATCGCTCACGATGGCCCTTATGTTCTCGAGATAGTCGTGCCCTACACTGAACACGTTTTACCTATGATTAAGCAAGGCCTTTCCGCAAAGGAAATTTTAATTAAGTCAGAATAAGGCCCTGCATATATAATTAAGCGGATCGGTTCGACGCAAGATCTACGAATCAGTGGTAGCCAAAAACCTTTTTAACGAAGCCCCAGAAACTAGGCTTGGGCGGAACTTGAGGTGGGAAAGGATTCTGCGTGGAGGGCTCAGTGCTCTTGCTCTCGGAACTCGAAGCGTTTGGCTCATAGCTAAGCTCTAAGCGGTAATTTTGAATCGAAGGACGTTGAATGACGGCGACCTCGACAATCTCGGAAAGTTGATCGAGATAATCTTTGCCAATCGATTCGAGCAGGATGGGTCCGAAATAATAATTAAGCGATTCGTGCTCATAGATGACATACCATCCAGTGTCGAGCTTGGAGGGATGGTCTAATAGATCAGCAGGATAGCGTTGGTCGAAGTCTACCTTGGACAAAAAACCCGCAAATGGAATCGCGGCTTCATCAATCACGCGTATGGGCGTTGCTTGTAGTAGTGCTGGGAGAACAAAAAACAATAACGCGAGTGCTAGCGCGCGCCCTAAAGATCTTAGTGTGAAGATAGCGCGAGCAAGCACCCAAAGTGCATTCGACTCGCGCGCTAATGAGTTATGCATGAACGAGGTCATAGTCCACTCGGCAAGTTAGTGCCATAGTCACCACCTAGGCTGCCGTTACCAGCTTGCGAGCCACCGGTGGCTTCTTGACCTGCCACGGTGTTAAAGTCATTTACCTCTGGAGGTATGGTGCTGCTGCCAGATGTTAAGCTAGTTGAAGTAGTGCTTTCTTTAGATCGATTGACCTCTATAGTCTCTTGTGCGCCTGCGCCACCAAAACCAAAGTCATCAAAATTGCGTGGCTCCTGGTTGTCGAAACCAGAACCGCCTAATGGTTCGGAGGTAGGTGTGCCGCCAGAACCAGTGCCTGCGGAGCTAGCCTCTACTTTACTAGTGGCTTCGCTGAAACCGCCGCCACCCTTGGTGCCTGTTAAGTCTGAATAGAGCGTTTCAGCGCTGCCAATTCTTGCACTGCCAACAGCGCTACTAGAACTAAATTTTGAACTAGAGTTCTCCACTGCTTTGCCACCGCCCGGGCCGTCGACACTTTCTAAATCTTGTTGCTCTACCCCCTCGCTTCCTCCTACACCTGCGGAGCCATCTTCGCTACCGTTGTCTCCAAATTCGTCTCCGCCAGACTCGGAAAAGCCAACGGTCGATTCCGAATCAGAGCTTCGCGTTGTGATGCGACCGTCAAAGAGATCGGGATCGGGCGCGGCGAAAAGAGTGATCACAGAGGAGAGGCACACAAAAGGAGAGAACCAAAACTTCAATGGAGACTTTCGATTGTAGAGGAAGCGCGAAATGGATTGTGATAGCGTTGCCGCACTACCTGATAGAAGAAACGAGCTTATCGCTTTACCACTCTGGCGAGAAGTCAATGAAGCAACTATAACTTTTTGGTGCATGCGACGGTAATCGTTGGATTGGGCTTGGTAGCATCAACCTTGAGGTCGATCTCGATACTTTCGTATCCAGAACGGATACCACGAACTTTATAGACATCAGGAAAGAGTTTTAATTTTTCTACCCTGAATCGATCGGGTGGCAGGACACCGATAATACTTACATAGGTGCGCTTATCAGACTCTATCGTCACGCTGACTTCGTTCAGCTGGGCGGCGAGCACGGCGCGTATACGAGCTTCTTCAATCTGTTGACTAGATCCGACGGTACTGGGCCGAATGGCCATGGCTTCGTTAAAAAGTTTAGCGGCAATCGGGAAACGCCCGTCTTCAACCTGTTTGGTTGCGGCGGCTAAACTTTGACTGTAACGAATATTAGCAAGGTAGAGGTTAGAGGCTTTTTCAAGTCCCGCGCGGGCCTCTTTCGAGTCGGGCGCGAGAGAAACGGCTTCTTTATAGAAATTACGAGCTACTTCATAGCGACCAGACTTCAAAGCGTCGAAACCATCAGCGAAGAGAATTTCTAAGCGAGCAGCTTTATATTTTTCTTTGAGTTCGACGAGGCGAGCTTGTTGTTCGGGGGTTGACTTGATCTGCAACGCAGCTTCAAGGGAAACAACCGCTGCGCCTAGGTTGCCCGCTTGTTCGGCCTGAACAGACGCGGCCACGAGTGCCTGGAAATCACGCTCTAGAATGCGAGCTTCGAGTGAGGTGCGCTGATTGCTAATAAAGGAATTTTGTTGATTTTCAGCTGACAAGCGCTCGTACTCAGCGAGCGCGCCTTCTAGGTCGCCACTAGCTTCAAGCGCACGAATGACTTTGACTTCTTCACTAATACCTTCGAGCGCAGTCACCATGATTAGACCATCAGTTGCGGCCGCATTCGCCCCATCGAGATCGAGAACAGACTCGAAGGCAGTCCGAGAGCCAGCAAGGTTGTAAGCCTCCAGCGCCGTAGTCGCGGCTTCAAGCAGACCAGCTATTTGCTCAATGGCGCGGGCTTCCATATTGCCAAGAATTGCACCTGCCATCTCGAAGTCGTCGGCTGCGGATTGATACTCGGCCGTTTTGAGCTTACCTAACGCACTATTGTAGGTCTCGACGGCTTCGCGGTAGGTGTTCTCGAAGGAAGATTTTAGGTAGTCGAGGCGCTGTAGCTCTGAATAAGTATTATCATTCAGGTCGCGCACTTTTTCGACCAGCGCGAGCACAGCAAGTTGAGACTCTGCTGCTTGGACGACGAGCGCGAAATATTTAGTGGCGCGGTCTAGCTTGCCTTGGACCATGGCATCTCTGCCTTTTTTGGCATTGCGCTTGAGATCAGACATAAAGTCAAGTGAGACATCGCCCTCTCGCAGCGCTTTGGCGAGATCTTGTTCGATTAAATTATCCGCTTTTTCAGCAAGTTGACGAAGGTCAAAATCGGCAATGCTGGTTTCTTTTTGATTTACAGTAATGCTACCGCTGCCGATTTCTGAGCTTACGAAAGTACCGATGCGTGTGATCAGAAGTATCAGCAATGGAACAACGATGAGCGCGGCCAAAAAAAGGGCGACGATTAAAACGGGTTTCTTATTTTGGGTCATAGGTTAGTAAAAAATCTAGAATAAGAATCAAAGGCTCAATTACCATGAGAAAAATTACTCTTAATATCTCCCTTCCGTTGAGTTCTTCGTGCTTGCATGGGAGTTCAAAAAAAACAGCCTTTCGGCAATTTTATGCCAAAACGCACTGATATTCACAAGATTCTCATCATAGGTTCTGGCCCGATCGTGATAGGGCAAGCCTGTGAATTCGACTATTCCGGTACTCAAGCTTGTAAGGCGCTACGTGAAGAAGGCTATCAGGTCATCCTCGTCAACAGCAACCCAGCGACCATAATGACTGACCCAGAGTTCGCTGATGTTACTTACATAGAGCCACTTACAGTCGACGCGTTGGAGAAAATTATTCTTAAGGAAATGCCGGATGCACTCTTGCCGACTCTAGGCGGTCAAACAGGGCTCAATCTATCGATGGATCTGCACGATGAGGGCATCCTTGAAAAATACGGCGTGGAAATGATCGGAGCTAAGCCTGAGGCAATTATTAAAGGCGAGGCACGCGATATTTTCAAACAGGCCATGCTCAAGATCGGTCTCGATGTTGCTAAATCAGCGACTGTTACAACTCTGTCAGCTGCGCTCGAAGCTGCAGACGATTTAATTGGCGACTTTCCCATCATCATTCGCCCCAGTTTCACACTAGGAGGCTCCGGGGGCGGCATCGCCTACAACCGCGAGGAATACGAGAAGATGGTACAGAACGGCCTCGATATGTCCCCCACCGCTGAGGTGCTAGTCGAAGAGTGTCTACTAGGCTGGAAGGAATACGAGATGGAAGTCATGCGCGATCACAACGATCAGTGCGTAGTCATCTGCTCGATTGAAAATTTTGACCCGATGGGTGTCCACACAGGTGACTCCATTACCGTGGCTCCGGCCATGACTTTAACTGACAAAGAATACCAACTTATGCGCGATGCGTCGTTTGCATGCATTCGCGAAGTTGGTGTCGAAACCGGTGGCTCCAATATTCAGTTTTCCGTCAATCCAGCCAATGGGCGCATGGTCGTGATCGAGATGAACCCACGCGTCTCTCGCAGCTCTGCGCTAGCCTCGAAGGCGACTGGTTTTCCCATTGCTAAGATTGCTGCAAAACTCGCAGTCGGTTACAGCCTTGATGAGTTGCAAAACGACATTACACGCGAGACCCCTGCTAGCTTTGAGCCGACCATCGACTACGTAGTGACGAAGATCCCACGTTTCACTTTTGAAAAATTCATCGGTGCTGACACCACTTTGACTTCCGCGATGAAGTCCGTGGGCGAGGCCATGGCCATCGGGCGTACTTTTAAAGAATCCTTCCAAAAAGCGCTTCGTTCACTCGAAATCGGGGCGAAGGGCTTCTTCGGCCCAGCCAAGTTTGACGACAAAATCACAGACATGCAGGCTATCCGCCAAGGTATCTCGATTCCAACCTGCGAGCGCGTCTTTTGGCTTCGCCATGCCCTACTCAACGGCATGACCGACGAGGAAATTTTCGACCTCTGTGCGCTCGATCCGTGGTTCATCGATCAGCTTCGTCAACTGGTAAAAATCGAGCTCGATCTCAAGAAGAGCAAGCTCGAAAATCTCAATGTAGAACTCATGAAGACAGCGAAAGAGGCTGGCTTTAGCGATGCCCTAATTGCGGATTTGTGCCTCTGCAACCGCCAGTCTGTGCGTAAACACCGTGAAAAGCTAGGCGTGATGACTGACTTCCGCCTCGTCGATACCTGTGCGGCTGAATTTGAAGCTTTCACACCTTACTACTATTCGACCTATGGCTCGGAAAACGAGATCTCCGTTTCCAACAAGAAAAAAATCATGATTCTTGGCGGTGGGCCCAACCGGATCGGACAAGGAATCGAGTTTGACTACTGCTGTGTTCACGCCTCCTTCGCTTTGCGCGAGGCAGGCTACGAGACGATCATGGTTAACTCAAATCCTGAAACTGTTTCAACCGACTATGATACATCGGATAAACTTTTCTTCGAACCGCTCACACTTGAGGACGTCTTAGAAATCTACTATCAATCAAAGTGTGACGGTGTGATCGTACAATTCGGCGGCCAAACGCCGCTCAACCTCGCAACTGAACTCGAGGCACACGGCGTCAAGATCATCGGCACCTCACCTTCTATGATCGACGCTGCAGAAGACCGAAATCTTTTCCGCGATATCCTCGACCGCGTAGGCCTAAAACAGCCAGAAAACCGCATCGCGAATTGCCTTGAGGAATCTTACGAGCGCGCAGAAGAAATAGGCTTCCCAATCCTTCTTCGCCCATCCTTCGTTCTCGGCGGTCGCGGTATGTTTATCGTCTATGATATGGACGAGATGAAGAAAATTGTGCGCGAGGTATTTGATGTCGCACCAGGCACCCCCGTACTCCTCGATAAATTCCTTGAAGACGCTTACGAACTGGATGTCGACTGTATCTCCGACGGCGAGAGAACCGTCATTGGGGGTATGCTACAGCACGTCGAATTTGCAGGTGTCCATTCTGGCGATGCCGCCATGGTGATGCCACCACACACGCTCTCTGATGAGATGTTAGAAACAGTACGCGAAGCTAGTTACGCGCTCGCCAAAGAGCTCGAAGTCGTCGGCCTTATGAACGTGCAATACGCGATTAAAGACGACGAGCTTTACATAATTGAAGTCAATCCACGAGCCTCCCGCACGATACCTTTTGTCTCCAAAGCGATCGGTGTGCCACTCGCCAAACTTGCCTCCCGCATCATGGCAGGTGAAAAGCTAAAGGACCTCGGGTTCACCAAAGAAATCATCCCGCCCTACTGGGCAGTCAAAGAGTCTGTCTTCCCCTTCAATCGTTTTCCTGGTGCTCCAATCATGCTGAGCCCGGAAATGCGCTCGACCGGCGAAGTCATGGGCCTCGACAAAAACATCGGCGTGGCGTTCGCCAAATCTCAAATGGCTGCCAAGCCTGCACTCCCCGACTCTGGCGACGTCTTCATTAGCGTAAAAGACGCAGACAAAGAACGCGCAGTGCAAATAGCCAAGGGTCTGAGTGCACTCGGCTTTGGCGTCCTCGCCACAGTTGGCACTGGAAAGCTCTTCAAGAAAAATGGCATTGACGTCAAAAACGTATGCCGCTTGAGCGAAGGTCGGCCGAATGTGATTGATTTGATCAAAAACAATAAGGTTTCGCTCATTATCAACACTCCGCAAGGCACCGTGCCACGTCAAAACGAGAACGAAATTCGCACTGAAGCGATGAAGCACAACATCTGTATCATGACGACAATCTCAGCAGCCTCCGCTGCTGTGGACGGCATCAAGTCGATCCGTGAGAATGGCTATGAAATCCGCTCGATCCAAAGTTATAGCGAAGAAGCCAATTCGTAGTAAGCCTGCTGCATGTCTTAACCAACCAGGGCATTACGCTTCTACACCTTGGATTTACGCAAACGCCTCGGATAAATACAAGGTTGCAATAGAGGTAAAATTCATATGGGTAAATTTGGAAATTTATGCTTTTCTGAGAACCATGGATACGAAAAAGACTAGGCTTCCGCTCAAAGCACCTACGACTATAGGTCAGAACATACGAGGTAATTTATTCAATAGGGCGAGCGGTGAAATTGAAGATATAGCCAACGCGCTCAGATCAAGTAATATGCTTTCTTATCCCCTTGATTTTAGGCCAATTTCCCTTTGCCACACACTTACTAAATGAAAACACCTACAATTATTGCACTGCTGCACGGGCCCGACCAACCAGGTCTGGTCTCGCGAGTATCTAGCTGGATTTTTTTACGCGGCAGCAATATCGTCCATGCCGACCAACACGAGGATCCCGAAGCGAGCATTTTCTTTCAACGTGTGGAATGGATCCCCTCAGGCCAGATTGACGAGGAAGCCGCCAATTTTGAAAAATTCGCCTCTGAAGAACTCGGCATGAAAGCCAAAGTCGCAAAGTCGACTGACCGCCCCAAGGTTGCCCTATTCGTTTCCAAGACCGACCACTGCTTCCATGACACCATTCTCCGCTTCCGTTCCGGTGAAATGGCCGGGGAACTCACCTGCATTATTTCCAATCACGATGAGCTAGCGGAGGACGCCAAACGCTACGGCTTGCCCTTCCACCACATTCCAGTGAGTAAAGACACTAAAACCGAAGCGGAAGCTGCACAGCTCAAAATAGTGCACGAGCATGGCGCTGAGCTCATAGTCTTGGCACGCTACATGCAGATACTCTCGGACGACTTAGTAAACAAAGTAGGTTGTCCTGTCATCAATATCCATCACTCCTTTTTGCCCGCATTTGCTGGGGGTAAGCCCTACCACCAAGCGCACCTACGCGGAGTCAAAATCATCGGCGCTACGGCTCACTACGCCACGGCTGATCTGGACGAAGGTCCCATCATCCACCAAGACGTCACAAGAATCAATCACCGCAATGCCATACCTGACCTCATTAGAAAAGGACGCGATCTGGAAAAATCCGTCTTTGCTCAAGCCATCCGCCTACACCTCGACAACCGTATATTAGTTTACAACAACCGAACAGTTGTCTTCGACTAAGCGGCTCACGCTAATTATACAGTTTTCAATTTACTAGCTCCGCCCTAACGGCTAACCTTTCAACATATCAAAATTTCATCTTTTTCAAAAAATGAACCGACCACAAAAAAATAAAATTAACAATTCTACCCTTCCTGAGGACCGGCAAGACCTCGTCGATGAGCGTAATTTAGTTGATGTCGAAAAGTCCGAAGAAATCTCTCTCGAAGATCGCATCAGCATGTATTGGATGGAGAACAAGAGCTTTATCAGCAGCTGTATCTTCGTGCTTGCCCTACTCATCATCGTGCTCAACGGCATGCGCATGTATAAAAGTCACGCCGAAGTTGAGCTGCAGAATACCTACGCTGAGGCTACAGCCAACGAAACATTAGCTGACTTCGCTCAAGCTAACAGCAACAAAGATCTCGGCGGACTCGCTGCTCTTACAGTAGCCGATCAAGCCTACTCTGCAAAAGAGTTCAACAAAGCACTCAACTTCTATGGTATTGCTGCCGATGCACTGGCCACCAACTTTCTTTCTGGTCGCGCCCTACTCGGCCAAGCCTTTGCCAATTTTTACATCGGCAACGAAGAGGCCGCCTTGGTTCAACTAGCCGAGATCGCAGCAAACAATAGCTTAGCTGAGGTCGCCCGTGCCGAAGCCGCCTATCACCTTGCTGTGGAAGCCGACGTTGCCAATCGCACTGAAGAGTATAACCGATACATCGCACAAATTCAGGCCAGTCCCTTAGCCATCCAATGGCAGCAGCGTGTGAGCTTGTATGAGCAGCAAGCTCGCTAGGCGATTAAACAAATTAACTTTTCAAAAAGTGGACTCTTCGAGGTCTGTGTTTTTTGTGAGACATCGCTAGCGCCAAGAGGGCACGCGCTGACACCTTCAAGCGAGCTCAATGCTATGAGCATAAATGATAATGCAACACTTTCTAGTAAAGTCGGCTGACTGGGTCATAGCCAAGCTAATCCAGTTTAAATAAATAATAATTTATGCTTACCAATAAGTTAGCGTCTTCCTTATCATAAAAAATCCTTATTCGGGAAGCATTGACAGTGCAAGCGAGAGATGCACAACAACAGCCTCGTTCTCTGATTATCCGACTGACCATTCAGCCAGAGGCAACACAACCATCTCAATTAAAAATCAAAACGCTTTCATTATGAGCACTACCATTACAGATATCCGCGCCCGCGAAATCATCGATTCTCGTGGTAATCCAACTGTCGAAGTCGACGTCGAGCTTGAGTCCGGAATCATAGGACGCGCTGCCGTACCTTCGGGCGCCTCCACTGGCGAGCACGAAGCTGTAGAACTGCGCGATGGGGACAAAGCTCGCTACCTCGGTAAGGGTGTTCTTAATGCAGTCGATAATGTCGACAACGTGATCGCCCCCGAGCTGGTCGGTCTCGACGCTTGCGACCAATTAACCATCGATAAGGCTCTGCTGGAAATCGACGGGACTGCCAACAAAGCTAGGCTCGGCGCTAACGCCATGCTTGGTGTCTCCCTAGCAGTCGCACACGCCGCAGCGGATGCACTTGGCCTTCCTCTTTACAAATACATCGGTGGTCCAAACGCCAAGGTTCTCCCCGTGCCTATGATGAATGTCATCAATGGTGGTTCTCACTCTGACGCGCCTATCGCGTTCCAAGAGTTCATGATCCGCCCCATTGGTGCTAAAACTTTCAACGAAGCGATTCGCATGGGCGCAGAGTGCTTTCATAGTCTCAAGAAAGTGCTCCACGACCGTGGTCTCAGTACTGCTGTGGGTGACGAAGGTGGTTTCGCACCGCAGTTTGAAGGCACCGAAGATGCCCTCGATACTTTGACCAAGGCGGTCGAAGCAGCCGGTTACAAAGTCGGTAGCGACATCACATTCGCACTGGACTGCGCTTCCTCCGAGTTCTTCGAAGACGGCGTTTACGATTACGCTAAATTTGAAGATGAAGGTGGCGCGAAGCGAAACTCAGCCGAACAAGCTGCTTACCTTGCTGAACTCACAGCTAAATACCCCATCGACTCGATCGAAGACGGATGCGACGAAAATGACTGGGATGGCTGGAAGTTGCTCACCGACGCCATCGGCGAGAAAGTACAGCTCGTCGGTGACGACCTTTTCGTAACCAACGTTAAGTTCCTCCAAAAGGGAATCGATCTGGGCGTTGCCAACTCGATTCTAGTGAAGGTCAACCAAATTGGGACCCTTACCGAAACCCTTGAAGCCATCGAACTGGGTAAGGTCAACGGCTACAACTCCGTCATCTCCCACCGCTCTGGTGAGACCGAAGACGTAACTATCGCCGATATCGCTGTAGCGACCAATGCCGGCCAAATCAAGACAGGTTCCATGAGCCGCTCCGATCGTATTGCAAAATACAACCAACTACTCCGCATCGAGGAGGAGTTGGGCGAAAATGCAATCTACGCTGGCATACTATAAGCGGCCTGCTTAGCACCAGTTTCATATGCTCGACAGGAAACTGTCGGGCTTTTTTGACTTCTAAATTCCAGCATCTAAGATTTTCATTAAGGCTGTTATGACTCTAGAACAAAAGAAAGATGCTCTCGTCGAAGAGATTACGCTCATCCCCGATGCTTACGAACGACTAGGCTACATCGTAGACCGCGGTAAAAAAGCTGACGGACTGACGGAAGATCTGCGCATCGACTCTTTCAAAATTGAAGGGTGCATGTCTCAGCTTTGGGTCGTGCCTGCTTACAAGAAAGGACTTTGTAGTTTCAAGTCCGAGTCTGATTCGGCAATCGTTAAAGGCATCGCTAGCCTTTTATGCGATTTTTATAGCGAGGCGAAGCCTGAAGATATCCGAAAAACTAACGCCGACTTTCTTAGCGAAGTTGGTATTACCCAACACCTCTCTCCAAACCGCCGAAACGGATTGAGCCGTATAGTAGAGTCGATCCAGCACTTTGCAAACTCATGCTTAGTCGAATAATGAAAATCTTTATCGCGATAATGCCCATTGGCTACGCTATGTGGGGTATCGATACAGGAGCTTGCAAGTTAACTAACAGATAATTTCGCCCGCTATTTCTCCGTTGCTTGAATCATATTTACTAAATCTATCTAACAATCCTACGGCGCGAAAAGCCCACCAACTAGCTTTATACAAATGCTTGATCCTTTGCTAACACCTCTCGCTAAAGTAAGTCACCGCGACATCGTGCGGCGAGGTTTGCGTTGCGTTTGTCCAAATTGCGGGCAAGCAAAGCTTTTTCGGTCACTTTTGAAAATACACCATCGCTGCCCCTCCTGCGGGATGACACTAGAACGCGGCGATGGATATTACCTAGGACCGCTCTGTATCAATTATGGATTCGTTGTCTTTGGCTATGTGGCGCCATTTTTGTTGTTGGGCGTCGCTGGAATCATTCCTTTTGGTCTAGCTTTGGTGCTAGGCCTAAGCGGGGCGATTATACTACCGATAATTCTCTATCGCCCATGCTGGAGCCTCTGGCTAATGATCTATTACTTCTGCCTGCCCGACGAGTTACACGCCAATCGACCCGAAGATAGCGACGACCTCATGTTCGAAGAAGAACAGCGACGCTGAACAGTGCCCGCAGAGTTTACTCAGGCTTTATTTCCCTTCTACCGAATAAGACCTAAACAAGCCTGCACGCAACGATCTACACTTCGTTTGCCCAGATCTCTTCCAGCTTTTGGCGGCGGCGTATTAATTTTGGAGCGTTATTCAAATCGAGTATCACTTCGGCTGCTTCGGGATAAGAGTTGTAGTGCTTCGGCGTCATAGCGGAGGCATAGGCGCCAGTACCATCAATCACGCAGTAGTCGCCAATTTCAGCGAGAGGTAATGCCCGTGTGGCGAGAAGCTCGGGGTCACCGGCGGCTGGTGTCAAAATATCACCAGACTCGCAGCAGTGTCCGACGATCACGTAGTCTTTAACCTCAGACTTTTTGGAAGATTGTAGCAGGCTAATCGGGTGCTGAGCCCCGTATATTGAGGGGCGCAGTAGTTCGGTCATGCCGGTGTCGAGCTTGATAAATTCATAGCCACCCTCTCCAGTCGAGACGACGTCTTGCACTTTCGATAACAAGGCGCCGGCATTGGCTACGAGAAAAGTGCCAGGTTCGACCTCGAGGTGGATCTTGCGACCAGTTTCGACAGCGAAATCTTCAAACTTCTCTTTCACGGGTATGCCAACTACTTGTAGGTCGGTCGACTTTTCGTCGGGCATGCGGCCAACTTTAAAACCGCCACCAAGATTGAGCGTGGTGACGTCCGGAAACTGGCGGACAATATCAAAATTCATCTTCGCAACTTTGAGCCAGACATTTGGATCAATACCCGAACCAATGTGCGTATGGATGCGAACCGCGGTGAGGTCGTATTTTTTGAGAATCGCTTTAATCTGAGGAATCCAATGGTGCCAGATACCAAAACTGGATGACGTACCACCGACATTAGTGCGATTATTACCCCCCGAGCCTGCACCTGGGTTGATCCGAATGCCGACTTGCCCACTGGGCTTTATTTGACCAAAACGCTCCAACTGCGCAAGCGAGCAGGCATTCAGTTGGATACCCGCAGCCAGTAGGTCGGAGAGGTCGACTGGTAGCTCTTGCGCACTCAGGCTGATGTGTCTTGCGGGGATGCCCGCAGCCATCGCGCGGTGGACTTCATGCCCGGAAGACGCGTCGATGTGAAAACCTGCATTGGCAAAAATCTTCAGTATGGCTCCATTGGGCGAAGCCTTCATCGCGTAGCGAGCGGTCAAACCGAAGGCATTCGGAAACTTGAGTACAGCGGCCGCGTTGGCTTCGAGTGATTTTTGGTCGTAAACGTAAATCGGCGTACCAAAACTGTCGCTCACAGCGTGAGCGGTCGTATAATCTAGAAAACGGGGCTGTACTTTAAGGACCATTGTAAAGAGCAAATGAGCTTAATCCGCCCAGGCAAGCGCGAACCGCTGTTCGCTATTAGATTACCAATAGCGAATAACTGAGGACGAATACTAAAGTCAATTTACCTTCCGACCTCATTTATTCGCTATTAATGCGAGTCGCACGCTCACATCCATAGGTTTCAAGCATCTCGGTCACCAAACTAGGCAGGTGCGTGAGATTGGCACCTGCACCTGCTGCCTCGCCCGCGCAGCAAACGTAGCTGATCTGTTCTTTCATAGCCAATTCAAGGCCGCGGCTATCGAGCCAAGCTATTACAATACTCAACGAATCGACCCATTGATGTAACGAAAACTCGCTCTCGTCAGTCGCCTCTAGCAACTGATGCCAAACTTCAGCATTTTCGACACCAGCAAAATAAGCCTCCAAAAGTGCTACGAGCTTAGGGGAATCCGCGAACTGCTCTGTAAAAATGTCAATACCCAGACGCTCTATAATTTCATCCATACGAATATGTATCACGCATTGTCTACGAATTTCAAGGAAGTCCTGAACTGATACTTAAATTTGAAAGATAAACTGTTGAGTCTTGCCCTGAAAATGACAGCTTTTATCGGTATAGTCATATCATGCGTCACATCCGAACTGCGGCTCGAGCCCTCATCATAATTGATCAAAAAGTCCTCGCCATCAAAATGTGCGATCGAACAGGTATTTTCTACATCCTGCCAGGTGGCGGGCAGAGGCACGGAGAAACGCTTCACCAAGGACTAGAACGTGAGTGTCTCGAAGAAATCGGCACCAAGGTCGACATCGAAGAATTACTCTATGTGCGCGAATACATAGGTAAAAACCACGAATTTCATAAATCACACAGAGCCTTCCACCAAGTGGAGAACGTCTTTCGTTGCTCAATACCTGACCCAGATGGGATCGGTCCAGGCACCGAGCAAGACAAAAAGCAAGTCGGCGTAGAATGGATCCCGCTAGAAGATTTACCCAAGCGCCGCTTCCTCCCTGAGGCAATCAAACCCTTTTTCAAAGATGGTAAGTTCGACTCAAGGACGAACTACCTCGGAGATGTAAACTGACTAAAATAGTGAAACTAGGAAATGCTGAAAGTGCGATTCCTTATCCTTAATTACCTATTCTAATTCTCAAGTGTCCGTCTACCGCCGCATATTTAGTAAGCAATATCAGAACCTGATGTATCCGGGAGAGCGTCTCCGCTTCGACGTCCTCAACCCGCTATGCATGTTCGTACTCTGCGCGATCGGCCTACTCTTTGTCTATTCGGCACAGATCTCCTATGATGGAGACCACTGGAAGCGGCAGTTCTTTTTCGTTGTGGTGGGTGTTGGCATTTATAGCTTAGTTTCAGCGCTCAATTACAAAATATTCCTCCAATACGCTCACATTATCTACATGGCGGGAATCGTCGGCCTTATACTGACCATGCCATTCAGCCCAATCAGCGTCGACCAGATGGGCGCTAGAAGGTGGATCGACATTGGCATCACCATCCAACCGACCGAAGGTGCGAAGATCGGCACCCTCATAATGGCGGCTAGTATTCTCGCTAGGTCGGAAATAGGGACGGTGGGAGACTCCTTTCTTGTGTTGGCAAAGGTAGCAGGGGTCTTTTTACTGCCTATGTTGTTGATTTTCCTGCAGCCCGACCTAGGGTCGACGCTAGTGTTTCCACCTATGATCTTTGCCCTCCTATATATTTCCCGACTTTCGGAGAAGTTCTTTCTAAGCGCTTTCGCAGCATTTGCACTCGCGCTAGCTGTTTTAGGGGCAGATATTTACGGTTACAGTCAATATCTGGAGGCTCAGCGTAGCGCCGAGAGCTCTGGTTCCACAGCAGAACAGAGCATGGTGGGCGATTACCAATCGCTGCTTCCTATTCACAATTATCAAAGAAATCGGATTCTTACCTTCGTTGCCCCCGACGTAGTGGATCCTAGTGGCACCGGCGCGAGCTGGAATGCCAATCAAGCTAAAATTTCCGCCGCTACTGGTGGATTGTCGGGCAAGGGTCTCTTTAAAGGCACCCAAGCGCAGCTCGGCTATCTCCCACAAGCAGTGGCACACAACGACTTTATTTTCTCCGTTATCGCGGAGGAAACAGGCTTTCTTGGAAGCGCGTTCATTGTCGGGCTATTTTGCCTGATGGTCGCCAACGGCATACGTATTGCCGGACTCGCAAGAGATCGATTTGGAATGCAATTGACCATCGGGGTCAGTATTTTATTCCTCGTCCACTTCTTCATAAACATTGGCATGACTATCGGCATAACCCCGATTACTGGACTACCGCTTCCGTTTTTAAGTTACGGAGGCTCCTTTGTTTTGAGCTGCTTTATTCTACAAGGTCTTGTGCAAAGTGTATATCGTTATCGAAAGGATTTTTCATGATACGCACGCACTTGCTTGCACGTAGATTCGTTAGTCAAAGCAGACAAAACTTGGGATCCCCTCCTCACCCCCGGGAGACCAAGACCAATGAACGACGAATCAACTACAGAACCAACTGAAACTAATAACGTAAATGCTCCATCTAAGGAGGAAGCGGTAAACGATGAGCAATATACCGAGGAGCTGATTTCAGCGCCCTTAGAACAGAAGTCCGAACGTATTAATACCCGTGCGCTTAAGGATGACGCAGCTAAGCGCGAAAAAAAGCAACCACTCATCCAACGCATCGCTAAAGCGATTAAGGCCGAGAAGAAGTCCTACACCGAGCTGATCATCAACTCAGAACCCCTCGAAAAACGCGTCGCCCTTCTCCAAGACGGCGTCCTCGAAAAGTTTGAAGTCGAGCGCACGGGCGAAGCCCGTGAAGTCGGCGCCATCTTTAAAGGCCGCATCCAAAATCTGGAACCTGGCCTCAAGGCAGCCTTCGTCGATATCGGTGAAGAAAAGAACGCCTTCCTGCACTACTGGGACATCCTACCTGCAGCGAAGGACAATTCGATCGAGATCGTCCGCGATAATAAATCGGAAAAGCAGCGAAAGCGCGAAGCCGAGAAGGTCTCGATCAAGGACATCCCCAAGCTTTACCCTGTAGGTAGCGAGATCGTGCTTCAAATCACTAAGGGTCAGATCGGCACTAAGGGACCAAGAACCACGACGAATATCGCTCTACCTGGCCGCTTTCTCGTGCTAATGCCCTATACCGGCACACTCGGCATCTCTCGTAAAATCGAGGACAAAAGAGAACGTAGTCGTCTAAAGGGAATACTCCGTGGCCTTACTCTACCCGAAGGCATGGGTATCATTGTGCGAACCGCTGGGGAAGGTAAAAAAGCCCGCTACTTCATCCGTGATCTCCATATATTGCTCAAACGCTGGGAGGTGATCAATCAACGCATGAATTCGACGAACAAACCCGCATGCCTCTACGTAGAGCCCGACATTGTTGGTCGTACTGTGCGCGACTTCCTAACCGAAGAAATCGATCGCGTAATGATCGATAAGGTGGAAGACTATGAAAACATAATCGAGGATGTAATTAAAATTTCGCCTCGTTCGAAGTCTAAAATTCACCTGTTCAAAGATGACATCCCAGTCTTTGAGCGCTTCAATATCGAGCGGCAGATTGAGCAGACCTACAATCGCTGCGTTCCGCTACCAGGTGGTGGCGAAATTGTAATTGAAGAGACGGAAGCCCTCATTTCGATTGATGTGAATACCGGTTCACACAAGAACAAAAACAAGGACGGCAAGGACTTTATCCTACAGGTGAACCTTGAATCGGCTACAGAGATTTGCCGGCAAATACGCCTGCGTAACATCGGCGGTCTCATTATCCTGGACTTCATAGATATGAAGGCGAAGAAGGACCGAAACGCCGTACTTGCACGTATGAAGCGTGAGATGAGCGCTGATAAAGCAAAGAGCCACATCCTTCCCATTTCGACGCTTGGCATCATGCAAATGACACGCCAGCGACACTCTGAGAGTCACTCCAGTGGTATTTACACTGACTGCCCGTATTGCAACGGCCGTGGCTCAGTCAAGAGTTCACGCACAATGAGTGTCGAAATACAACGCCGTCTAATCAGTGTTATTCGCCATATTCGCGCCCGCGACGGTCAGGACAAAGAAATCGCCATGCGAGTGCTTCTCCACCCGACCAATCTTGAACGACTCCGCCAAGAAGATGAAGACCTCCTCTTGGAAATCGAGCAATCTTACGGCGCTCGCCTTTCTTTCCGCGCTGACCCGATCTACCACGTAGAGAACTTCAAGATCATAGACATAGAGAGCGGGCAAGAACAGCGTTAACGGCAAGGTCGCAATAAAAAACAACAAATGGCTAAGGACGAATGTTTCATGTTTAATAAAACATGCACACTTCGTGCTGATTGATCATTGTATCCTCCCTCGTCATATTAGAATGAAAATACTAGCTGCCTTCGATAAGTTTAAAGACGCCATGCCCGCAGACAGGGCTTGCGATGTTGCCCTCAGTGGGGCGCTCGAAGCGCTCGGTGAACCGCTAACGCTATGCCACGCCCCACTGACTGACGGAGGTGAGGGCTTTTGCCCGATTTTGACTCAGGCGGCCAGTGGCTACATTGAACACCACAAAGTCAGTGGCCCACTAGGCGAAGAAGTCGACTCGCCGCTCGGCTGGGTAAACCTTGAACGCATCCCCGAGAGTGCCCGTAAAATGCTTGGCCAAAAAAAAGGCAAGCTCGCAATCATTGAAATGGCCTCGGTCGCTGGGCTGGAGCAAGTGCCGAACGCGCAACGCCACCCGAAGCATTGCACCACGCGCGGTGTGGGTGAACTAATCCTCATTGCAGTAGCTGAAGGAGCCGATGCCATCCTGCTTGGAATCGGTGGCAGCGCAACGAGTGACCTTGGACTTGGCGCACTGGAAGCGCTTGGTTTGGAGTTCTGCCCCGGCGGTCAAGTCACACCCGAAAAATGGTCAGTAGTTGATCAGATCAAGGGCAGCATAGAGTATATAATACCGCCGATTTATATCGCGTGCGATGTAGATAACCCATTGCTTGGCACCAAAGGAGCTGCAGCGGTTTACGGCCCACAAAAAGGGCTTGAACCCAACGAGATTGAAGCCTTTGACGATGCTTCTGCACGCGTAGCTAAGTTGCTGTGTAAATTCTTCGATCAATCCGAATCGACTCTAAGAGCTGCTGGTAGCGGCGCTGCCGGCGGTATCGGCTTTGGCCTCAATATCGCCTTTGGCGCTAAATATGTATTTGGTTTCGAACTAGTTACTGCGTGGCTCGACCTGAGCAGTAAGATTAGGGAAGCCGATCTAGTATTAACGGGCGAAGGTAAGTTTGACAGCAGCTCTCTCGCTGGCAAAGGCCCTTACGCGCTACTCGCCGCTGCCTATTCTAGCGATACATCGGCGATCTTGCTGGCTGGTCTCGCAGACGAGGAAGCCGCTCAAACTGTCCGTGAGCGCTTCCCAGGAACCGCTATCTATAGCATCACACCCGAGGATACGCCGCTGGCGCAAGCCCTTAAATCAGCACCTGATTTTTTGAAGCAAAAAGTGACCGAAGTCTTAAAGACCCTCTACGCACATGACAGTTGAGGAATCAGAGCTTAATCAGACTAAGTGGCGCCGCATGCGTAGGGTCAAGAAATGGCTGCGCCCACTCCCTATGAGCACGAACATACATAGCTATCGCATTCTTAGATTTTTTGCAGTGGCTGCCCGCAAGCGGACCAACATCTGGAGTTTTCGTGTAGAAAATGCGGTGCCTGCAATTTACGCGGGGAGTATTCTTACTCTCATGCCGCTCTATGGCATACAAATCCCTTCCGCATTCCTACTGGCTCTCTTACTTCGCGCTAATCTACCGATTCCACTTGGGCTGCAAGTCGTCTCAAATCCATTAACAATACTACCGATCTGGTTTGCCGCTTATCAAATAGGACAGATGATACTCAGTGTTGTCGGACTACGCTTCGACCCACTCAATCAAGAAGAAGTGCGCCTTTTACTCGATAACTTCATCTATGCCGCGTGGGGCGATAAGTTTGATAACTTAGCCGCCACATTCAGTGTCACTATCCTTGGTGCGATTGCGATGAGTATTTTCTTCGGTCGTATTTCCAGTTTTACCTACCGTATCGTCACAAATCATACTGCAGCTAGCTATACCTTGCTCCGCCATAAGATAACATTGCATAAATTAAAAAACGCAATCTCCCCTCTACAAAGAGTGCCCTAGCAATGATTAAAAAAATCTACCTATCTTGGCTCAGTTTCTTTTTTTCGATTTTTCTACTTCAAGCAAATCCAATCTATCTGGGCATCGACGTGTTAGAGCATAACGGCTTTCGCTCCATCGCTGGCAAGCACGTCGGCCTACTCACGCATCCTGCTGGGCTAAACCGTCGTGGCGAAAGTAGCATCGATGTGCTCCGTCGTGCGCCCAATGTTAGCTTGGTCGCCCTATTTGGCCCAGAACATGGAATCTATGGCAACGAAAAGGCTAACGTCCCTGTCGTCGATAAGATCGACCCACGCACCGGTCTTCCCGTTTACTCACTCTACGGTAAATATCGAAAGCCCACTGCCGAGATGCTCGCGGGGCTCGATGCCCTAGTAATCGACCTTCAAGATGTCGGCGTCCGCTCATACACCTATGTCAGTTGCATGCGTTACGCGATGGAGGCCTGCTTTGAAAATGGCGTTGAAGTAGTCATACTCGATCGGCCTAACCCACTCGGCGGCCTTAAAGTAGACGGCCCCCCGCTCGACCGTGAATGGCGCAGCTACGTTGGCGCATTTCATGTGCCCTACGTTCACGGCCTTACCATCGCTGAGCTCGCTCGCATCGCCAAAAACACTCCTGGCTGGATGGAGACGCCTGAACAGATTCGTAAAAATGGCAAACTCACCGTAATACCCATGCGCGGCTGGCGGCGTAACATGCTATGGACAAAAACGGGGCTCCGCTGGGTGCCCACCTCACCCTACATCCCCGATCTCTCCGCAGTACTCGGCTACGCTATGACGGGGCTTGGTGCCCAAGAAGGCGGCTTCTCCCATGGTATCGGCACCCCCTATCCTTTTCGCTTACTTCGCTATAAAGGCAAATCCCCGGGGCAGATCAAAGCCGCCCTCGAATCCAAACGAATTCCCGGGCTAAGCTACCGCATAGTAGAGACTCAAAGCGCGGCTGGCGCACCGCTCAGCGGTGTCTATGTCAGCGTGACTAACTGGAACCGCGTCCGACCCACCGAACTAAGTTTTCACATGATGCAACTCGCCGCCGTATGGTCTTCCAGTAACCCTTTCGCAGCTTCAGAAAATCCCGGACTTTTTAACAAGCACGTAGGAAGCACCGCATGGTGGAACGAAATCAGGCAACTCGGTGCTCAAGCCCGCGTTGATGTCTATGTCGAAAAGTGGGCACAACAAGCCAAGAGTTTTCAACAAAAGGCTAAACGCTTCTGGATTTATAACTAGCCGAACTAAAGACTAAAGTCTTACTCATTTGAAGAGCGATGGCCTTAGAATTTAAATCATTGCCCCTGAAAGCGCAGCACATCAGCTACTGCATATTCAAACAAATCGCTCCACGGCTGTACCGCTTCTATCGTCGCAGGCACCGCATCGATCTGCGTATTGAGCACGCCGATCACCGCAAGGTGCTCCTTACGGTTAAACATCCGCAGGCGTAAGCCCAGATCATCTAGCATTGGTTTCAGCTCGGTGACATCCACACCCTCAGCCAGATGGATCGAGATCTGATCTGCTGCCATAAAGCTAAATTCACCCGTCGCGATCGTCTCAACGACACGAATATAAGGGTAAGTCTTGTCAAAGTTGAGCAACCATACGCGCTCCTCGGCAACCTCTTTATCTGGTAAATAACCAAAGTCGATAATTCGCCCCTTCTGGATCGATGCGGGCATGTTATGCGGAAGCGACTCAGCTCCACCTGCTATGGCTTTCGTATTATGGGTCACCCAAGGATCGACAGTCGCCTCTTGTTTCGAGGCTTTGCGTAAAAGGTTCATAGACACTAAAAGTGATCCCAAGATGAAGCCTGTTAAATAAACCGTAACTCGCTGTGAATTTTTCATTAGCGCGTCTATGTCACGATTTAGGCTGTGCCTGCAAGTATTCCTTACGCGCGCGCATGACGCAAAGTACGATAGCAAAACCACCCGCCCAAACTCCGCCGTAACGGAGACCATTGGAAAAACCAAAAGCGGCTTGGTATCCATAATCCGGCGCATTCATGAAGATGAGTCCAAACAACAGATGGCTTATTACACCAATGACTGCGCCTGCTAAACAGATTATTAGTACGAAGAAGAGCCAGATAAAGAGCCAGCGGATAATTTGCCATAGAATGTTTAACATATAAGGGGTAACATAAAAATCACAACTCAGTCGGCAAGCCTCGGAGAAAAAAGAAGAATACTGTGGCAAACTAGATCTAATGTTATCAAGATAACTCAGCAACTAAATTCAACTTTTGAGCCTTAGTCAGTGCTTTAATTCGACGCTCTTCAATCGTCGCCTCAGATTGTGTGCCAATCTCTTTCGCATAGATCAACTCAAGCGGCGTGCGCCCTCGTAAATACTTGGCCGACCTAGGACTGCTACTAGTATGTTCCTCGAAGCGGCGAGTCACATTAGTCGATATTCCCGTATACAAAGTGCTATCTGCACAGCGAATGATATAGACGGACCATGTTCCACTCTGGGAGTAACTACTCATATATGTAATCGATAGACATCCAAAGTTAACAGCAAGGCCGAAGCGATCGAGCAGTCACCTACGGCACTGGAGGATACAGGTAACGCGCCTAGACATAGAGCATCAAACTTACCGATATGCAAGAACGCGTCCCTCAAGGCGAAATTATATACGATGAACTCTTCAAAGGTATGTAGCTTAAATACTTGCGAATCTATTCCACCCCACACCCTACCCAAAAACGCAGGCAATCGCTTGAACCATCCCTCATCATGATGCTAACTAAAGATAGAAAAATCCGCATGCTGAACCTTTACTACGATCCGATCTACACCGAAGGCCTCGACCCAACAGTTCGCTTCCCGCGTGAACGATATCAGCTTTTAGCAACGCGCCTAGCAGAGAACTCGGACATTAACATCCAGCGTCCGCCTCTCGCTACGCGCGAGCAGATTGTGATGGCACACGACGAACACTACGTCGACCTTTTCATAGAAGGTAAACTAGAGCCTGCTGCCATACGCCGCATTGGTTTGCGTCCTTGGACGCATGCCATCATCGAGCGGACCTTACGTCTCATCGGCGGAAGCTTATCCGCACTCGATCACGCCTTATCGAATATCAGTATCGCTGGTAATATGGCTGGCGGCACCCACCACGCCTATCGAGAGTGCGGTTCGGGCTATTGTATCTTTAACGATGTCGCCATCTGCGCCCAAGCAGCCCTCAAAGCACCTAGGATCAAAAAAGTCCTCATTCTAGACCTTGATGTACATCAAGGCGATGGCACCGCAGCCATCCTCCAAGGTCATCCCAACATTTTTACTTGTTCAATTCACGCCGAAAGCAACTTCCCGTTTCGAAAACAACAAAGCGATCTCGATGTCCACCTCGCGGACGAGACCAAGGATGGCGACTACTTAGCTTGCCTCGACCGCACATTGGAAAAAATTCAACCCCATAAATATGACTGCATACTATTTCAAGCTGGTGTCGACCCACTCGAAGAAGACGCCCTTGGTCGACTCGCCCTGACTAGGGTTGGACTACGCCAACGCAACGAACGAATCTTCAAACTACACCGACAATACAATCTCCCTGTTGTCATCTTCATGGGCGGCGGTTATGCTAAACCCATAGAACGAACTGTCGATGCCTTCGAAGACCTTTTTACCGTAGCTGCTCAATTCACAGTTTAATCTAGCATGAAACGTTACACCGCCAACATCAATAACACCCACCCAATCATCGCCATCGACATAGGCTACAGCGCGAAGACTGCATCGTGCGCTCTCACTTACTCTGGTTCGCTAGAAACCCAGACAATTCAGTTCGGCGAATGCATTGAAGCGACTAGTCACTTAATAGAGAAAAAAGGAAAGCATACGATCATCCTAGAAGCCGTCCTCTCCACCTATCACCGTCCCGACGGTAACCCCGACATCCGAGGAGATTTTGAAAAAGGCCGTGGTTGGTATTACGGACCGGGTGTATCCACATTCGCGGCAGCAATTCGTTTCCTTCAAGTCCTCGACCAAAAGCTCTCAGAGGACATCCGTCCGATTCCAATAGTCGAAGGCTTTTTAAGCTACAAAAAGACCCGCACTCAACATGCAGACGACGCTCAGCGACTACTCAAAGAATTATTTACTGCCGAACGCTTTAAAGCAAGAAGTGGCAGCGAACCGATCATCTCAGAAATTGATGGTATACCGAGCATCGTGAGATACAATCATCCGTAATAATCATAGCCAACTTCACGAGTCAACAAACTGCGTCACCAAGTAAGATTGAAAGGCATAAGGCAGAGGCGCGATCCTTAAGAGCTTAAGGACCAAAAGAGCCGTTCCACACGGAACGGCTCTTTGCTTAAATGACTTTGAATCGTTACATTACCCTTCGATGAGCTCAACCCCAACTAACTGGTCGCTTCAGCTTCGGGATTCTCCGTAGTCTCCGTTCCTTCTTCGACTGCGTCGGCTTCTGGGACGGGAGCTTCCTCGGTGGTTCCCTCGGCATTAAACTCAGGCGCAGGTAATGGCACACCTTCGATACGCTCGGCAGCTTCCTCGGGACTGAGTTGCTCCATCTCGGCACCGAGGGTGTCGATACGGAGGTTTCGGTAGGCGGGAAGACCTGTACCGGCTGGAATCAAGTGACCCATAATGACGTTTTCCTTGAAACCCTTAAGCATGTCGACCTTGCCTAAAGTAGAGGCGTCAGTAAGCACACGTGTAGTTTCTTGGAAGGACGCAGCAGAGATAAAGGACTCAGTTTCAAGCGACGCCTTGGTGATACCAAGGAGAACAGGCTCGCCTTCAGCAGGCATGCCACCTGCTTCTTTGATATGGTCATTAGACGACATGAACGTAAAGCGATCTACTTGCTCGCCCCAAAAGAAGTCAGAGTCACCTGGATCGGTGATGCGAACCTTCTTGAGCATTTGCGAGATGATAACTTCGATGTGCTTGTCGTTAATTTCTACACCCTGCAGACGGTAGACTTTTTGAATCTCCGCGATGAGATAGTCTTGAACAGCGGACGGCCCGAGAATTTCGAGGATTTCATGCGGATCGGCACCACCTTCAGTCAGATTTTGGCCCTTTTGAACTAGGTCACCAACTTGCACGACTAGGTGCTTACCGTGTGGTATGAGGTGAGCTTCTTCGTCCCCAGACTCTGGATCAGTAACAAGTAGCTTCTTCTTTCCGCGAACAGTGCCGTCGAGTGAAACAATACCGTCGATCTTAGCCATCTCGGCTGCGTCCTTCGGACGGCGAGCTTCAAATAACTCAGCAACTCGAGGAAGACCACCAGTAATATCCTGCGTCTTGGAGGCTTGACGTGGAGTCTTCGCAAGCATGGTGCCGGGCGCAATTTCGTCGTCTTCGTTAACTGCAACCTGAGCGCCAACTGGGATCGCATAGGTTGCAATTGTCTTACCAGACCCGTTGAGAATGTTAACAGCAGGATTCAAGTCTTCCTTGTGCTCTATCACTAGAGTCGCGATAAGACCAGAAGACTCATCTAGTTCACGCTTAACGGTGACACCTGGGATCATATCAGTAAAACCGATACGACCTGCCTTCTCGGAGAGAATTGGAATGTTGTGCGGATCCCACATAGCGAGGATCTCTCCCTTTTCAATGGAATCGCCGTCGCCCTTTGTAAGAACAGAACCAACTACAATCTTGTAGGTTTCAATTTCGCGGTCGTCCCCGTCAACGATGAGGACGGAGCCAGTCTTGTTAAGAACGATATTCGCACCATCGGCTGTTTGCACGATACGCAACCCCTTATAAACGACCTTGCCACCTGTGCGGATCTTGATCTCAGGATTCTTAAGAACACCCGACGCAATACCGCCAATGTGGAATGTACGCATCGTTAACTGTGTACCCGGCTCACCGATCGACTGAGCGGCGATAATACCTACAGACGAACCACGTTCAACCATGTCCGAATAGGCCGGATTGATGCCGTATTCAAGTGCGGTGATTCCGACCTTCTTGCGAGTGGTGAGTGCAGAAAGTACTTTCACGCGCTCGACACCTACGTCTTCGATCTTACGGGCGGCTTCTTCGGAGATCAGTTCTCCATTCTTGATGAGGAATTCATCAGGATTGAGCGGATTCTTGATGTCATTGGAAGAGCAACGGCCAATGATACGGTCGTAAAGAGAAACAATTTCATCATCACCTTCGTAGATAGCATACTTCCAAACGCCGTCTCGGTAGCCATCGTCGAAGTCTTCAATGATACAGTCCATAGCAACGTCACAGAGCTTGCGTGTGAGGTAACCGGCATCCGCTGTTTTAAGCGCTGTATCAGCGAGACCCTTACGAGCACCGTGTGTAGAGATGAAGTATTCCAGGACGGAGAGACCCTCGCGGAAGGAGGAAAGGATCGGACGTTCGATAATTTCACCTGATGGTTTCGCCATCAAACCACGAGTTCCACAAAGCTGGCGAACCTGCTGCTTGTTACCACGAGCACCAGAATCCATCATCAAGTAAACAGGATTCACAGAATCTTTGCCGCCGTTCGATTTGAGTTCGTCAAACACTGCCTTAGCGATGTCGTCGGTACATCCAGTCCAGATATCAATGATCTTATTATAACGTTCACCCTCGGTAATAATACCTTTCTTATACTGGCCTTCGACTTCATCAATCTTCTTACGAGAAGCTTTCACGATAGCTGTCTTAGCCGGCGGAATGATCATGTCATCAATGCCGATCGAAACACCGGCACGGGTGGCGATCTTAAAACCTGTATCTTTTAGGCGATCAAGGGTGATGACTGTCTCCTCACGACCTACGGTGTTGTAGGTCTGTAGAATAATATCGCCTAGCTTACCTTTAGGGACTGGGAAATTGATGAATCCTAGCTCTTTTGGCCAAATGCTATTAAAGATCACTCGACCAACTGTGGTTCGAATAATCCTCTTTTCAGAGTTACCGAAGACAGTGCCTTCTTTTTTGTAATCTGGGTTGATGAAGTTGATATAATCGTGCACCCTAAGCGCGTCATCATCCACTGCTGTCTTCAACTCTTCGGCATCGACAACCAAAGGCAGGCGCTGGTCTTGCGCTGGCAAGACAGGTGGGTCGAGTGTTAGGAAATAGGAACCAAGTACGATATCCTGCGAAGGCGTTAAGATAGGCTTACCAGAAGATGGTGAGAAAATATTGTGTGTCGCCATCATCAGGGTCTTAGCTTCCATCACTGCCTCGAGCGATAGAGGCACGTGAACCGCCATTTGATCCCCGTCGAAGTCAGCATTGTAAGCTGTACAAACAAGTGGGTGTACGCGAATCGCATCACCTTCGATCAAGACAGGCTCGAAAGCCTGAATGGAAAGACGGTGCAAGGTAGGCGCACGATTCAAGAGAACGGGGTGCCCTTCGGTGACTTCCTCAAGAATGTCCCAAACTTCAGGAGATTGTTTTTCGATCATCTTTCGTGCGCCGCGAACGGTGTGTACGAAGCCGAGCTCTTTAAGTCGGCGGATGATGAATGGCTCAAAGAGTACGAGCGCCATCTTCTTAGGCAGACCGCATTGGTTCAGTTTAAGTGACGGACCAGAAACAATAACGGAACGACCAGAGTAGTCGACGCGCTTGCCAAGCAAATTCTGACGGAAGCGACCTTGCTTTCCCTTGAGCATGTCAGAGAGCGATTTAAGCGGGCGGTTACCCGCACCAGTCACAGCGCGACCGTGACGACCGTTATCGAATAACGCATCGACAGCTTCTTGAAGCATGCGCTTCTCATTGTGAATGATTACGTCAGGGGTCTTAAGAGACAGGAGGTTCTTCAGGCGATTGTTACGATTAATAACACGACGGTAAAGGTCGTTCAAATCAGAAGTCGCGAAACGGCCACCTTCAAGTGGAACGAGCGGACGAAGGTCTGGTGGAATGACAGGTAATACCTCAAGCACCATCCACTCTGGGCGAGTGCCCGATTCCATGAAGCCTTGGATTGTCTTCAAACGCTTAGAAATCTTCTTTTTAATCTGCTTAGAGCGCGTGGCGTGCATTTGCTCATGCAGCTCGGCAACTGTTGACTCAAGATCGACCAGTGCTAGGGCATCACGTACCGCTTCAGCACCCATGCGCGCGACAAAGGAATCTTCTCCATACTCGTCTTGAGCCTGCATATACTCCTGATCGGTCAAGAGCTGACGCTCTTCGAGGGGTGTTTTACCTGGATCGATCACCAAGTAGTTCTCGTAATAGATGACACGCTCGAGGTTACGAGCGGTGATGTCGAGCAAGAGACCCAAACGGGAAGGCATGCTCTTCAAGAACCAGATGTGTGATACGGGAACGGCGAGTTCGATATGGCCCATACGATCACGGCGAACGCGCGAAACGGTGACTTCGACCCCGCAGCGGTCGCAAATCACACCCTTGTACTTGATCCGCTTGTATTTACCACAAGCACATTCGTAATCGCGAACTGGACCAAAAATACGCTGGCAAAAAAGGCCGCCCGGTTCCGGTTTAAATGTGCGATAGTTGATCGTTTCGGGATTTTTGACTTCACCGCGAGACCATTCGCGAATGGCTTCAGGCGCGGCGACAGTAATGCCGACACGGTCAAATTGCTTAGTGGCTTCATAGCCTAGGACGTCACGTGCTACTTCGTTGCTCATTAGTAAACTTTCTTTGAAATGTTATGTTAAATAGTGGCCCTTAGACGTCGATCGCAGTGTCTAGCTCGAACTTACCTTCGGAACCGAGACGAACATCCAGACAGAGACTTTGGATTTCCTTCATCAAAACGTTGAACGACTGAGGCGTTCCCGCTTGTAAACTGTTGTCACCCTTAACGAGTGATTCGTAGATGCGAGTGCGACCCGCAACATCATCGGACTTGACGGTAAGCAACTCTTGAAGCGTATAGGCAGCGCCGTAAGCTTCAAGGGCCCAAACTTCCATCTCCCCGAAACGCTGGCCACCATACTGCGCCTTACCACCGAGCGGCTGCTGCGTAATAAGTGAGTAAGGACCGACCGCACGAGCGTGGATTTTGGAAGCAACCAAGTGGTTGAGTTTAAGCATATACATGTAGCCAACGACGACCTCTTGATGAAGTGCTTCACCTGTCTGACCGTCATATAGAATGCTCTTACCTGTGGATGGGAGACCCGCTTCTTCGAGATACTCACGAACCTTGGCTTCGGAGATACCATCGAAGACTGGAGTCGCCACCTTGATGCCAAGTTTTTTGCAAGCCCAACCTAAGTGAGTTTCCAAAACCTGTCCCACATTCATACGAGATGGAACACCAAGAGGATTCAAACAGATCTCTATCGGAGTGCCGTCTGGTAAGTGAGGCATATCCTCCTCAGGAACGATCTTAGCGACCACGCCCTTGTTACCGTGACGTCCAGCCATCTTATCGCCGACTTGCATCTTGCGCTTTTTAGCGATGTAAACCTTAACACTCTTGACGACGCCTTGATCCGCATCTTCACCAGATTCGACGCCTTCAATTTTACGCTCACGCTCGTAGTCGACCTCATCGAACTTACCTTGGTAATTAGTAACGATCTCCATGATCTTTATCTTCACAGGAGAGGGATCGATCTCGATGTCTTTAGAAACAGCTGCGAGGCGACGGAGCAAGGTCTTCGTGATCTTGCGGTTCGCTGGAATGATGATTTCACCTGATTCGCCGTTCTTTACATCAAGCGGGATTTTTTCACCTAGCAAGATGTTGGAGAGCGCTTCAGTCAGATCTTCGCGAAGCTTGTCGCTTTGCGAGCGGTAAGATTCATTGATCTTCTTTATAGAGCGACGACGATCGGATGCTGACATTTGCTCGGGCTCGCCATCGACTCGAGCAGAAACCTTGATGTCCATGATGATACCGCGAACGCCCGAAGGAACGATTAAAGAGGTATCTTTAACGTCAGCGGCCTTTTCACCGAAAATGGCGCGAAGCAGCTTCTCTTCGGGAGCAAGCTCAGTTTCAGATTTCGGAGTAATCTTACCGACGAGGATGTCGCCTGGTTTGACCTCAGCACCTACACGGATAACACCATCATGGTTGAGATCCTTGAGGGCTTCTTCGCCAACATTGGGAATATCACGAGTGATTTCCTCAGGACCGAGCTTGGTGTCACGCGCTGTCACCTCGAACTCGTCGACGTGAATCGAAGTAAATATGTCATCCTTGACGATCTTCTCAGAGATCAGGATCGCATCCTCGAAATTATAGCCATTCCACGGCATGAAGGCCACGAGGATGTTACGACCGATAGCAAGTTCGCCATCTTGGGTCGAAGCACCATCCGCAAGGATTTGACCTTTCTTCACGGGCTCGCCGCGAGAAACGATTGGTTTTTGATTAAAGCATGTGCCCGCATTGGAACGCATAAACTTACGAAGATCGTAAACGAAGATGTCCTTTTTAGCGTCCGTCTTGATGTCCTTGTATTTAACAGGAATTTCGCCGTCCTTAGTCAGAACGATACGATTGGCATCGACTTGAGCAATGATTCCATCGATGTCAGCGATCTCCACAGTTTTGGAATCGATGGCGACGCGTTCTTCAATGCCGGTGCCCACGTAGGGGGTGTCGGACTGAAGAAGAGGCACACCTTGACGTTGCATGTTCGATCCCATCAGTGCGCGATTGGCATCATCGTGTTCGAGGAAAGGGATAAGGCCCGCTGCAAC
>PKCJ01000060.1 GCA_002862945.1 Opitutia bacterium
TGAAATCGCGGCGCAGCTTTCTTTTTCGCTGGCATTTGTGGTGAGTCAAAAACTGCTTGCGCGTGAATCTGGTAATGGTCGCGTGCCAGTATTTGAAGTTCTAAAGAACAACTTAGGCGTCGCCAACATTGTGCGCACTGGAAAGTTGCATCAAATTTATAGTAAGATGGAAACTAGCCAGGGCGAGGGTATGAACACGCTCGAGCAACAGTTGATCGAGCTCGTTGGGTCAGGCGTGATCTCAAAGAAGGAAGCCATCGCTCGTGCCAACGATGCGAATATTGTCACGCGGTTGGATTAGATTTGCCAAAGCGGGCAGGGGAGAAAATTCTATTTATATGGCAGATGGTAAAAAACAAGCGACTTGGGGTGGACGGTTTTCCGAAGGTCCCGCTGAATTGATGCTCCGCATTGGCGAGTCCGTCTCGTTTGATCAACGACTAGCGCCCTTCGATATTCAAAGCAGTCAGGCGCAGGCCGCTATGCTCGCCCATGTTGGTATTATTACTCTTGAAGAGCGCGATGCGATCCAAGCGGGTCTCGATGCGATCCTTGAACAAATCGAAGCGGGCGATTTCTCGTGGGATCCTGAACTCGAAGATGTTCATATGAACATTGAGCAAGCCCTTAAGCTGGAAGTGCCCGCAGCCGCAAAGCTTCACACCGCTCGTAGTCGTAACGACCAAGTGGCTACTGATATGCGTCTGTGGTTTAAATCCGCTTGTGACGAACTCGATCTTTCGCTTGCCAGGGTGATGGCCGCACTCGTCGATCTTGCAGATCAGACTAAAGAAGTAATCATCCCCGGATACACTCATTTACAACGTGCTCAACCTGTGCCTATGGCGCATCATTTACTCGCTTATGTGGAGATGTTTGCACGTGATCGCACGCTTATTGCTGCGGTCAAGGAGCAGGCAAATGTCTGCCCGCTCGGTTCGGGCGCGATCGCTGGCACGACGCTGCCAATCGACCGTGATTTTGTGGCTAAAGAGCTTGGTTTCGTTGATCACGAGGGCAAGCCACAGCTCACGCAAAACAGCATGGATGCGGTCAGTGATCGCGATACTTGTATTCAATTTGCCTCTGCCTGCGCGGCTGTAGGGGTTCATCTCTCGCGACTATCGGAGGATTTCATTCTATGGAGTAGTGTGGAGTTTGGCTTCGTAAAACTGCCGGATGCTTTTACAACAGGCTCTAGCCTGATGCCGCAAAAGAAGAATCCTGATGCTTTTGAGCTGGTCCGTGGCAAGTCCGCGCGACTCGCAGGGAATTTGCAAATGCTACTTACCATAGTTAAGGGTCTTCCAATGACCTATAATCGCGACTTACAGGAGGATAAGCCGCCAGTCTTCGACAGTTTTGATCAGACGAAGCTGACCCTTGATTGTGTAGCTGCTTGTTTGCCAAAAGTTTCTGTAGATGTTAAACGTTGCGCTTCCGCTGTAGCCGACCCTGCACTGCTCGCCACGGACGTGGTCGACTATTTAGTGAAAAAGGCGATACCTTTTCGTGAAGCTCACCACGCTGTGGGTGCATTGGTTGCCTTATCCGAGCAGTTAGATCTTCCGCTCAACAAGTTGCCGTTTGAAGAAGTCTCTAGGATCCATGAAGCCCTCGGTGAAGACTGGGTGCAGGCTTTTGATTTAGAGAAAGCACTCGCCGCGCGCGACAAGCCCGGTATGCCCGGACCTAACCAACTCGCTGCACGTATTGCGCACTGGCGTAGTGTTTAGGTGCGGGCTCTACTAGATGGAAAACAGGCGATAGTCAGTGTCCTTTCTGCCTGTTTGGCCACGTTAAGGAAGGCGGGACTCTAACTCTTTCAAGAATTCCCAACTAAACAAGCCACTACCATGGCCATCGCTGAACACGGGGCGGATGGCGTAGTTACCCTGAAACTCCCAACCTTTGATTGTGACGCCTATAAATTCCTTCGGGCCGTCACCACCATATTGATTACCAAATATGTCTTTCTCGCCTATGTTTTGCGCGCTTGGCGAATGCTTACGAAGAAAATCTGATGGGAAGTAGCTCTCGCTGCCGTCGTCCCAGACAATGGCCAGTTCGTTACCAATTAGCTGGATGTCCTTCGGCCTCACGCTTTGTAAAAACCTGCCCCTCTGAGTTTTTCCATTATTTTAACCGCGGGACCTTCACGATTAAGAATGTATAAGTGAATGCCAGGCGCGCCGCGCTCGAGCAGTTCGCGAGCTTGGTGATAGACCCAATCAATGCCCACTGCTTCGACTGCGGCGGCATCATCGCCCGCGGCAAGTAGTCGCTGATTCAGTTCGGCAGGAATGGAAGCACGGCACATGGCGCAGAATCGAAGTATTTGCTCTCGGGAGGTCACGCACATGAGTCCAGGGAGCACGGGCACCTCAATTTTTGCTTGGCTTGTGCGATTAACAAACTCGAAGTATTTGGCGTTATCGAAAAATAACTGTGTCGTTATGAAGTGCCCGCCCGCATCGACTTTGCGTTTCAAATTTAGCAAGTCGATGTCAGGGGAGGACGCTTCGGGGTGCATTTCCGGGTAGCCCGCCACACCTATGGTGCATTCAGGGAAGATTTCGTGGATCAAGCCGACGAGTTCATTTGCATGATGCAGACCATCTGGGTGCGCTTGAAAGTCTGTTTCACCTTCTGGTGGGTCACCGCGCAGAGCCATTATTTGGCCAAGCCCAGCTTCGCGAAATTCAGCAATGATACCACGCAACTCTTCTCGCGAATGTCCTACGCATGTCAGGTGGGGCATAACGGCGTAGCCATAGTCTTCGCTCAAATGACGCGCATATTTCAGCGTTCGACTGCGTGTGCTGCCGCCTGCTCCATAGGTGATCGAAGCAAAATCAGGCGAGTAAACCTTTAGGGCTTGAGCAGTGCGCAGTAGTTGTTCCGCCGAAGTGTCAGATTTCGGTGGAAAGAACTCTATCGAGAAGAGCGCTTTACCTGACTGTAGGCGGGTTTTGAGGGAGACAGCTTTCATTAACGTATCAATTTATAATGATATGATGATATATTAAGTTAATTAGTCACCTGAATTTAGATGCTTCTTTGCCAGAGGTCAATCTATCGGGCGATCCTACAACAAAAATTCACGAGGGGCAAAGTAGTGGGCTGCCCAAATTAATATTAAAATTAATTCAAGATGTGAATATACCCGTCAAGTATCTCTAGGGAAGTTACTTAACTCACTTATTAACAGAATTTTTTACTAAAAAACTGCTAGAAAGTAGCTTGACTTGTGGAATAAAATGGAGTGATATGGTTTGAAATGGTGAATAAGGGATAATGAGCGCATCCAATACAGGGAAATATTTTGGAGAATATCGTCACAGTATGGATGATAAAAGGCGCCTCACTATCCCCTCCCAGTGGCGTCCTCAGCTTGAGTCCAAGGATAACAATTTCCTCGCCCTTCCTAGTCTGACCGAAAAGTCCGTCTCCGTTTATCCTCCCATGATGATCGAGCAACTCTACGAGCGCTTTTCCGAGATTAGTATGGGGGATCAGAATGGTCAGCGTGCGATACGCCGTATCATGTCGATGGCGCACAATTTCTCGTGCGACAAGCAGGGGCGTATTAATTTGAATGAGAAGCTCATCAATCACGCCGACTTGCAAAAGTCGCTCGTTCTGCTTGGAGAGGCTTCAAAATTCATGATCTACGACGAAGTCTTCTACGATCAACTCATGGCAGATGACGAGAACACAGAAGACTTGGCCGACATCGCTAAGGACTTCGGCTTTTAAATAGGCCATTAATTACAAATAGAATATGAGAAACGTCTTCGAAACCATCGCCCTAGAAAACTTCCGTAACTCTGGTTACATCTCTCATCCCCGCCGTGAACGTCGTAGCTCTTGGACCTTCAGCCCTACACCGCGCGCGCCTTCCCATTCGACCAACGCTGTCCGCGATGCGATCCAGCGACGCGAGCGAGCCAATCTTAAAACTCAAAGCAAACCTTCCCTTTTTCAAAACTGCATCAATGTCTTACTCCATCGATGATACTTTAATGCCCACTACTCCTAGTGGTCACGTTCCCGTCTTGCTTCGTGAGACCGTGGAACTGTTTGCTCCGAGCAAGGGCGTTAGACTTTTAGATGGGACTTTTGGAGGAGGCGGACATACGCGCGCATTTTTAGAGGCGGCTGAAAATGTTACTGTCGTTGCTCTGGATCGTGATCCTGCTGCCTTACCTCGCGCTGAAGCTCTCAAAGCAGAGTTCGGTGACCGCTTTCGCCTGCATCATATCAACTTTGGCGACCTTGCCGATCTAGATGAGCGTGGCTTTCATGGCATCTTATTTGATTTCGGTCTTTCTTCCTTCCAGCTAGATGCCGAGGAGCGTGGGTTTTCTTTTCGCTACGATGCACCTGTCGATATGAGGATGAATCCAGAAGAGGGGATCAGCGCTGCAGAATTTTTGGAGACGGCGGAGGAGTCATCGCTCGTTCGCGCGGTGCGGAACTACGGTGAAGAACCACGCGTGCGCCGGGTGGTCAAAGCTATCATGGATGCCAGAGGTACTGGTGCCTTGCAACGCACACAGTCGTTGGCCGCACTAATCTGCGAGGCAGTTGGTCCCACACCACGTGGTCGCAAAGCCGTGCACCCCGCGACCCGTACTTTTCAAGGAATAAGAGTTGAGGTAAATGATGAGTTGAGTGCGATCGAGCGTGGCCTTCCAGCTGCGTTCGATCGCCTTTTGCCCGATGGCATACTTGCCGCGATTAGTTTCCATTCACTCGAAGACCGTATCGTTAAGCGCTTTTGTCGTAAGATGGCTGGCCGCCCAGAGCACTCTCACGATAGCCGCACGCAAGACGATCGCGAAGTTCGCGCAAACATGGTCTCCACCCGCCCGATCAGCCCTAGCGAATCTGAAATACAATCTAACCCCCGCAGCCGTAGCGCGCGCCTACGCGCCATCCGTAAAATTTCCTAAGCAAACCTTATTATGTTACAAATATCTTACAGAGCACGCAAACATATCATCTCACTGATTCTCGTAATGGTTACGGTTATTGTTGGCAGTGCTTTTGCCATTGTCTGGATGCAGCAGCAGATCTCGCGAACCGCCCGAAGTAGCAAGCATTTCGAATCTCAACTCGCTGAGACCTCCCGCAAACTCCGCTTCCTCGACGAGCGTATTGCAGGCTATCATCAACCAGTTGTTTTGCAGGGTAAGGTGGCGGGGATCCTTCGTCCATCAGTCGAGGATCAAGTCGTCTTTGTCGAAGAGCGTCAGCTTGCTACTGGTCGCGCCTATGCAGTTTCGCAGCCCTACGAAGTTTCTATGGATCTCGCTCTGCTTGATCTTGATAGGCCTCGTTAAGAAAATTTTCACCTCAACGAACAAACTATGCAAGTTACCTCAAATTATTACCGTTGCCGCGCACAACGCGCTGAATTCGCAGAGCCACTCTCACTACACGTTGAGAGTGAGAGCTCCTCGTCCGTTGAGCGCACATCCTCCTCTAACTCCAAGCAGTCTACACCGCTCCGTCCGTCACGTCAGACGCTACGCGGCCTAGCAAATATTTTCAAAACCCAGAATCAAAACCGTGTCGCTTAGCTAATAACTAATGAGTAAAGCTTTCGTATCCAGTGGGCGTTCTTCACTTATATCACTAGCGGTCGCTTGTGCCTTCTGCGTCTTACTGGGGCGCTTATTCTACCTTCACGTTTGGAATCAAGTAGAGCTGCTCGAACACGTCGAAGGTAACCGTAAAATGGTCAATGTCGTTGAAGCGCGTCGTGGCAACATCGTCGACACTCGTGGTAACCTACTTGCGACCACGCGTTCCACTTACAATATAGGCGTTGATCCACATGCTTTTAGCGAAAGCGACCGCGAAAAATTGGTAGACCTCGCACGAATCCTTGGTAAACCGCTGCCAGAACTTGAGGCGAAGATTGACCGCAAGACGCGCAAAGTATCGAATGAAACAAAGCAAGTTCGCCTCGTCCGTTGGGCAGTGCTTGCTAAAGATGCAGACGAGGGCACACATGATGCGGTCAAAGCACTGGGGATGCGTGCTGTTTACGGTAACCAAAGTCACGCCCGCTCATATCCAGCCGCTCAGCTCGCTGCACACGTTCTTGGCTATGTGAATAAGGAAGAAACACCTGTAACGGGAATCGAGCGCTTCTTTGATTATTATCTGCGTGGCCAAGACGGCTGGCGCGAAACCGAGCGCGATGGTAAGCGCCACGAACTCGCGCAGTTCCGCGAGCGCGAAGTAGAGCCATCAGACGGTCTCAATGTAGAGCTCAGTATCGATTTAATGATACAGCACATTGTTGAAGCGGAGATCGCACGAGTCGCTGAGGAGTTTAGTCCGAAGGGCATCAGTATCATCGTCAGCCAACCGGCCACAGGCGCAGTATTGGCGATGGCCAACTATCCAACTTATGATCCCAACGAATTTTATAACACAAAGAAATATCCGATTGCCAATCAGCGTAACCGTGCGCTAACCGATGTATTCGAGCCAGGCTCCACTTTCAAAATCGTGCCCGCAGCCGCAGCGCTCAATGAGGGCATCGTCCATCCTGGCGATATGTTTCAGACAGGTGTGCCGCAGGTCAGCTATAAAGGCCGCACACTGAAGTTACCTTCCGACCACCATACCTACGAGAGTCTTTCCATGCACGATATTGTGGTCAAGTCGAGCAACCGTGGTGCCGCGCACCTTGGTCTTATACTAGGTGATCAACGCCTGCATGATTACTCAGCAGCCTTCGGTTTTGGGGAAAAGACGGGCTGCGATATTGGAGGCGAAATCACTGGCACGCTTCACGCTATCCGTAATTGGGATGGCTTGACCATCACACGTCTTCCTATGGGGCATGCGATCAGCGCTACGCCCATGCAAGTGCACACTGCCATGTCAGTAATCGCAAACGGTGGCGTGCTCATGGAGCCCATGCTAGTTAATCGAGTCTTTGATTCTAATGGTCAAAATGTGGTTCGCTTTCAACCCAAAGCTAAACGCCGCGTAGTCTCAACTCAAGTCGCCCAAACCGTTGCTAATATGCTCGCTGATGTCGTAGGGGAGCATGGCACTGCTCGCCGCGCCGCGATCAATAATTATGATATCGCAGGTAAGACCGGCACCACGCAGAAAATTGTCAATGGGCGTTATTCCAAGCAACACCATGTTGCTTCCTTTAGTGGCTTCTTTCCAGCCGACAAACCATCACTAGTCATCACGGTCGTCGTCGACGAGCCGCAGTCTCGAGGCGTTGCTTACGGAGGCTCTTTCGCTGCGCCTGTCTTTCGCAATATTGCGGAAGCCTGCATTGCGTATTTGGGTATACGACCTGCGCGCTCAGACGCCTCATTAGTAAACTTAGAACCTTCAATTTATGATCGGTCTAGCAGAATTTCAAATTAGCACCTTACTCTCAGCTACCAGTTCACGCCAATCTTACTCCCGCCGACTTGAACAAACCGCGTTCAGCGATCAAAAAAGATCACCTATGAACCCAAGCGTTAGTCATTTGCTCAATTGCGTTGATACGATTCGTCGTAAACTCCGTGAGGATAGCGCAGTAACTTGCCTGATTACGGATAGTCGTCGCGTAGTGCCAGGGGCTCTCTTTTTTGCGATTGGTGGTCTGCGCACAGATGGCAATCTCTATGTTGAAGAAGCTGTTGATCGTGGCGCAGTAGCTATCATCACTGAAGAAAATCTTGGGCATCACTTCCCGATCGACTATATCCAAGTCGCTAATGTTCGTCAGACTTTGGCGCTTATTTCTCGGGATTTCTATCATGCTCCCGATGCTAAACTCGGCATTACGGGTATCACTGGTACTAATGGGAAGACAACTGTCTCCATGCTTACGCAGTATCTAATCGGCGGGCAAGACCAAGTTGGTCTCGTCGGTACTATTCGCTATGATCTGGGCAAGCGTACGCTACCATCTTTTCGTACTACACCAGAATCGGTGGATGTCTACGCTTTACTCGGGCAGATGGTAGAGAACAATTGCACAGAGGCCGTGATTGAGGTTAGCTCCCACGGGATTGATCAGAAACGTATTTACGGCCTAGATGTCGGCGTAGCTACGTTTTTGAATCTTACGCAGGATCATATCGATTACCACAAATCGATGGAGGCATACTTTGAAGTTAAAAAGCGTTTGTTCACCGGAGAAATGGGGCGCCAGCCGCGTAAAGCAGTCATAAATATAGACTGCCCATACGGTAAACGCCTATTCGGCGAACTACCCGAGTGTGTCGAAGCCACTAGCTTTGCAATTGAAACTAAGGCTACTTTTCGTGCAGAAAACGTCGCGCTCTTCGCTGACCGCACAGAGTTCAAGCTCACTTGGCCTGAGGGTCAGGCGCAGGTCATCTCCCCCTTACTTGGCCGCTATAATGTGAGCAATTTATTGGCAGCACTCGCGATCGCATACATAAAAGGCTACTCCATCAAAGCGATGCTTGACTGCGCCGCTTCTTTTCCAGGTGTGCCCGGTCGCATGGAGCGGATTGATGAGAACCAGCCATTTAATGTGCTCGTCGATTATGCTCACACCGATGATGCCATCAGCCACGCCTGTGCTATGCTGCAAGAGATAACGCCAGGACGCCTTGTAATTGTCTTTGGCTGTGGCGGGGACCGAGATCGTACTAAGCGGGCGCCCATGCTGCGCGCAGCTATCGAGGGTGCCGACAAAGTCTTTGTTACTTCGGATAATCCACGCACGGAGTCGATCGATCAAATCTTCGCCGACATGCAAGTAGCCAAGGACAGTGAAAGTGCCCACTTTGCCAAGGACCGCAAGCACGCTATTTCGCTAGCGCTAGATTGCGCTGAAGCTGGAGATTGCGTTTTGATCGCAGGGAAAGGTCACGAGGCTTTCCAAGAGTTTGACGGCACAGTGATTCCTTTTGATGATCGCTTAATAGCCCGTGATTTGATACGTCTTAAAAAAAATTCCTGACGATGCCATCTTTTGATCCACAACACTTAGCCGACTGGACGGGTGGATCATGGTCAGAAGAGCCAAAAATTGCCATCGAAGGCTTTTGTTTCGATGCGCGGCAGATTAAGCCGGGGCAATGCTTCGTTGCCTTGAGCTTGGGTTCTCGTGATGGGCATGAATTTCTCGAACAAGCAGCCAAGGGTGGGGCGGTGGCTGCGATCGTTGAAACTTCCAAGCCAATTATACTCCCTCAGTTGAAAGTAGCCGACTCACTTGTCGCCCTCGGTGCGATTGGAGCTGCCGTGCGTTCGATATTCTCAAAGCCGGTCGTTGGCATTACTGGAAGTTGCGGCAAAACTTCGACTAAGGAAATGCTACGCTGCTTACTCGGCGAGGACAGAACTCATGCGACTGCGGGGAATTGGAATAACCGCATCGGTGTGCCCATGACACTTTTCGGGCTCGATTCAAACTCACATGACTTCGCCGTAATCGAAGCCGGCATCAATCAGCCCGACGAAATGGGACAACTTGGAAAAATGATCCAAGCCGACCTAACAGTACTGACAAATATCGAAGCCGCCCACCTAGAACTTCTTGGCAGCTTGGAAGGCATTGCTACTGAAAAATCACTTTTAGCAGAAAGCGCCAAACCTGATTCTCCGATTATTTTACACGCCGATGTCTTACGCTATCACGCTTATAAAAATTTAGCACACCGTGCTGTAGTGCTATTGCCTGAAGGCGCTTCCGCTCCAGATTTACCATGCAAGCAGATTGTTCGCTATAAAATCTCTGAACTAATGGAGGATCGAGGGGCAGCTTTATCACCGCAGGTATTTTGGCAAGTCTCCATTGATGGTCGAAACTACCCAATTGCGAGTCCTAGCTTAGGCATTGCGACCAACTCGGCGCTGGCCATCGTCGCAGCTAAGTATCTTGGCGTCGTTGTGTCTGAAATTCGCGAGCGAATTGAAGTATGGCGACCTACCGGTAATCGCGGATGTATTGAAACGTTTGGAGAGCAGACTTTTTACATCGATTGCTATAATGCCAATCCTTCGTCGATGGCCGATGCGCTCGATGCCTTTGACCGAAGCACGCCTCAAGGTATACCACGTTTTTATATACTCGGTGCCATGGATGAACTCGGAACGACCGCTCCCGCCCAGCACGAAGCCATAGGGCGCTTACTCAAACTCCGCCCGGGAGACCGCGTAGCCTTCGTCGGTTCCACAGAGTTGACTGAAGCCTACGCCTCAGCGATTTCAGTAGAACAATATCTACACGCTGACAGCGTCGAAATAATTAAATCCACCATTGCTCAATTCAAAGGAGCCATCTTTCTCAAAGGTAGCCGTAATTACTCACTTGAAAAGCTCCTGCCTTCGGCAAATTTAAACCTCAATCCCTGATTACTCGCAATGCTATCTTACCTTGCAGAATTTGAAAATATCTTTGGTCCATTCCGACTCTTCCGCTACCTGACACTACGTGCGGCGTTTGCTGGACTGACCGCCATGAGCATTGGTTTCATCCTTGGACCTTGGATTTTTGCCAAACTCCGTCAGTTAAGCGCCAAACAAGCCTTTCGCGGGGAAGACGAAGTCGGCATACTCGCGGAACTCCACGCCAGTAAAGCGCAAACGCCCACTATGGGTGGCCTTATGATCTGTGTATCAGTCGTCGGTAGCGCTTTACTATGGGCGCGTCCCAACATTTATGTCTACACTGCGCTCATCATCTATCTCGGCCTCACCGTAATCGGCTTTCTTGACGATTATCTCAAAGTCTCCAAGTCCAACAGCAAAGGCCTACCGGGTCGTTGGAAACTACTTGGCCAAGGGCTACTAACTGTCATCGCATTAGCTTGCCTGCTGAGTGTACCCGAATCTGCATCGAAGATGCGTGAGTTATGGGTGCCATTCTATAAGGGTGTAGTCATCTCGGAAATGTCACTTTTCATTCTCGTACCCTTTCTATTTCTAATCCTTTCCGGCTCGAGTAATGCGATCAATCTAACCGACGGTGTCGATGGTCTGGCGATCGGTTGCACCGTTACTGTCGCGCTTGCCTACACGATTATGGCCTACGTGGCGGGTAATGTTATCATTTCGGATTATCTCTTCATTAGCTACATACCTGGTGTGGGTGAACTCGCTGTCGTCTGCGTGGCATTGCTGGGGGCAAGCCTGGCCTTTCTTTGGTACAACTCTCATCCTGCCGAGGTTTTCATGGGAGATACTGGTTCACTCGCACTCGGGGGACTCATCGGGATGATCGCCTTTATGGTGCATCAACCACTCACTTTGATCATCGTTGGTGGTATCTTTGTGATGGAAGCGGGTTCAGTGATTCTTCAAGTAGGCTCCTTTAAATTGTTTGGCGGCAAACGTATCTTTCGTATGTCACCCATCCACCATCATTTTGAGCTTAAGGGCTGGCATGAGAACAAAGTCGTTATCCGTTTCTGGATTCTTTCTCTCATCTTTGCCATGGCTGGGCTAGCAACTCTGAAGCTGCGCTAGAACACGCTCCAAGAAAAAGAGATCATAATATTTCGAGTCCGCCACGTCGATCAACTCTTCTACTAGCTTTGGAATATCTTTCTTACGCTCGATGCCATCTCGATAGTTCACGCGGATGCCCTGTTGTGCTAATTGTCCTCGTCTAACGCGTTTCACCTGTGCCGTGGAGGACGTATTTATAAGTGCATAGCTCATTCAGACCCATGGGACCTCGCGCATGGAGGCGGTCGGTGGAGATGCCGATTTCGGCACCTAGGCCGAACTCAAAACCGTCAGAAAAACGGGTCGAGGCGTTGTGAAAGACGGCGGCTGAATCGACAGCAGTGAGGAAAGTCTGTGCAGCGGCAGCATCTGCCGTCACTATGCTATCGGTATGACCGGAGCTGTTAGCATTGATCAAATCGATAGCGGCCTTTAAGTCAGGCACGATGGCGATAGCGATGATCAAGTCTGTGTATTCGGTGGCGAAGTCTTCGTTGGAGGCATCGACGAGGGGCAGCCCGCTGGCTGAAAGGAGGGCTTTGGCATGCTTATCGACGCGCAGTTCGACACCGTTGTCATGCAGTGCTTTGGCGAGTCGGGGCAGTTGTGAGGCGGCATCTTGATGAACAACGAGATTCTCTGCGGCGTTACATACGCTGGGGCGCTGACATTTTGAGTTGATCAGAATATTCTTGGCCATTTCGGCATCGGCCGTGGCATCAATGTAAACAGAGCAGACGCCTGTGTAGTGCTTAATCACAGGTATGCGGCTATTCTCTACGGTGAAGCGAATAAGGCTTTCGCCTCCGCGTGGAATGATACAGTGGATGGTATCGTCTTGTTTGAGTAGTATGTTGAGCGCGGCGCGGTCCGTGGTTGGAATAAATTGAACAGCGTCTGGGTGGATGCCGTTGGCGCGTAGTGCGTCTTGCACGATTGCTGCCAGTTTCATATTGCTATGAAAGGCTTCTTTGCCGCCACGTAAGATGGAGGCGTTGCCTGACTTTAGACATAAAACGGCGCAATCCACGGTGACATTAGGCCGAGACTCATAAATAATTCCGATGACGCCAATGGGGACGCGGATCTTGCGCAGGTCGAATCCCTTTGGGGGAGCAAGGCGCTCAATTTCGAAGCTGACGGGATCGGGCAAGGCGGCGACTTGGCGCACGCCTTCGGCCATCGCGGCTATACGCTCGGGCGATAAGGTGAGCCGCTCTGTCATGGGCGCAGTGAGCTTGAGGCTTTTGGCTGTTTCGAGGTCGAGCGCATTGGCTTTAAGTATGGCGTCGGTCTGCGTAATGAGCTGCTCAGCCAGGTCGAGAAGGAATTTATTTTTCGTCTCCGTGGGAATCGCAGCCAGTTCGAGCGAGGCTGTGCGTGCCCGCTTTGCGATATCGACGACGAGTTCGGTGATCTGATCCTTATTCATGTTGTGAGGTGCATTCTAAACAGTGAGTACCTTTTTAAATGTTAGAGAGTATATCTTGCCAAACTTTTTCGCTAAGAACGCTGCCTTGTTCCTGTACGACGGCAGCTCCTAAAATGGAGCCGAGTTTGGCGCAATCAGCGAGTGGGCGCTCATGTAACCAGCCATAGAGGAAACCGGCTGCCCAAAGATCGCCAGCGCCAGTGGTGTCGATTACACGAGTGGCATGAACGGGCTCGATTTTTTCAACGATGCCTGCGTGAGCAATGTAGGATCCGTGCGCACCGACTTTGATGGCAGCGATCTCACTGAGTCCAGCTAGCTGGAGCGCGACGGCAGCATAATCACTTTCGATACCAGTGTAAGCACTGCCTTCTTCCTCGTTTGCAAAAACAATGTCGACATAGTCGCTCAATAAGTCACGCAGGATGGATTTGGTGGCATTGACCACTTCAAAGCTAGCGAGGTCGAGGCTGATCGTGCAGCCTGCCTCTTTGGCGGATTCGAGCACACGGCGCATGAGGGCTTCATTGAACAGAAGGTAGCCTTCAATGTGGGCGTGGGTGCAGTCCGCGAAATCAGCAACGGATATTTCCTCAGGGGCAAGGGTCATGGCTGCTCCGAGATTGGTGCGCATGGTTCGTTCCCCATCAGGAGTAACGAGGGAGAGACAGCGACCATTCGGCACATCGCCGATTTTGAAGCGCGAGGTATCGCCGCCTATATTGGAAAAGCTGTCCCGGTAGTATACGCCCTCGGCGCAGTTGCCAATCTTGCCTAAAAAGCTGGTGGAGGCACCCATGCGAGCGAGGGCGAAGACAGTATTGCCTGCCGATCCGCCAGGTGTGGCAATGGCTGCTTTAGGTAGGCTCGCGATCAAGCTGGATATGGTGGGCGCATCGACGAGCTCCATACCGCCTTTATCGCCATCTATTTGCGCAACGAAAGATTCGTCAACGAAGGCGATGGCGTCGACGATGGGACTTCCAATGCCCAAAAGGGTGGAACTGCTGTGCATACTTATGAATTAATGTTTGAGCTTGTTGTTTACCGTGAAGTCGCCGGAAGTGTGAGCAGTTGGTCGCCTAGACAAGGTCTGGCTTTGATCAAAATGCTATGGTCTTGCCACAATTTAGGGATGTTAAAAATAAAAAACCGCCGCTCCGGGTGGAGGGGCGGTCGTTCGGTCGCGCAGGGTGACGCAATTAAAGTGCATCGCGGATGCGAGCATAAATCACCTGTGATTCAGCGAGATTACCTAAATAACCTACACGGATGCGGATTTCAGATTCTTCTTCAACCTCCTCATCAGTCTGTTGACTTATGCGGACAGTGACTTTTTCGTCACCTACCTTACGGGAGTAGATTGTAATTGCGGATTCTGAATGAAGCTCACCTGTTCGGAAGTAGCCCATATCATCAAGTTCGCGAATGGATGTATTGAAAATTTGACCAATTGGCTTGTCGATAGGTGCATAGAAGTAGCCAGCGCGGAATTCAGCGAGCTGTTCTTGCCCCGTTAGAGGATCAGTAGCGACCGGGGTGGTGCAACCAGTAAAGATGCTAGCATAAATTGCGAGGAGTGTGATGAATGTTGCTTTCATAATTTATAGATGATTTGTTGAATATACTGAAGATGTAATCAGAAGCTTTATGTATAAGATTTCGTTTTCACCACGAAAAGCAAGCCTTCCGTCGCGTAGACTAACGAATTTAATACCAATTTCTTACTAAACGAGTCTTCGGAGATGAAAAAGTCTAAGCATTGATGCTGACCATGGGGCGCTTTTCTCTTGGAGTTTCTGCTCGTATTTCAGTGCTTATGTTGGAGTCAGCTTTTAATTATTAGGCAAAGCCTATTTTGGTGTTTAGCCGATCGCATCAAAAAAAGATTGAGGCTCGCCCTCGATACACCGAAAGCGAGCCTCTAATTAACCTAATAATACCAACAACCTAATTACTTAAATTAATCTTTTAACATTTAAAACACGCGACCTGTTTTAAACTTCCCTTTTTGTGTAATTTTTCAACTAGCGATATCGAGTAATCGAAGTATATTCGCAGATTAGGTCGCTAATTTTTCGTTTTTTAGAGCAATCTCACCGTCTTGGAAAAGAGCTTTCAGCTGGGGCTCTTTCTGAGCCAGCGATACGCGATCTATGATAATACCATCACTGTTTTTGATCATGACGTAGCCTCGCTGCAGTGTGGCTTGGAGGCTTCCATTTTCAAGGCGTTGCTGGAGGCTTTGGAGTTTTTCCCTATTCCTAGAAGTAATTAAAATCCTGGCGCGTTCTAGACGCCTTGAGAAATCCTTCAGGTGCTGGTAAGCGATGCCAATACGGGTTTTTGGGTGCTGCTCGACGATGCGTTGTGCATATTTATTGAGAGCTTGCTGCTCGGTTGTAATACGATGCGCTAGGTTGTTGCTTAGGTGGCTTTCCATCTCGTCAATCCGCATACTTATGTGTTGCACTCGGCGATCGGGAGCTATTATGCGCATTTGTGCAGAGAGATCCCGCAGTTGCGAGTGTTGATCGTTGAGGTAGCCCTTCACCCAGGCATATAAGTCACTCTCAGCGTTTTCACAGCGCGAGCGTGCTTCAATGTAGAGCGACGAAATCAACTCGGCTGCTCCCGATGGAGTTTCCGCGCGTTTATCGGCCGCATAGTCCGTCAACACGGTATCGATTTCGTGGCCGATTGCTGAGATCACAGGCAGGGGACAAGCCGCCACTGCCCGCGCGAGGGCTTCCTCGTTAAATACCCAAAGGTCTTCGATGCTGCCCCCGCCGCGCGTAATCACGATGAGGTCAAAAGCCTTACTCGCGACTGCATGTTCAAGCATTGCGGCCACTTCTTTGGCTGCACCTATACCCTGAACCCGGGCAGGAAAGATCACCACTTCACCTGCGAACTTACGGCGACGCAGGATGCGTAGGAAGTCTCGTATTGCGGCACCCGTCGGCGATGTGACCACTGCGATTTTTTGTGGAAGCGTTGGAAGTGGCTTTTTATGTTCTGTATCAAAGATCCCCTCAGCGGCTAATTTCCTTTTAAGGCGTTCGTAATCCAATTGTAGGCGACCCTCTCCGCTTTGGATTACAATCTTGGCTATCAACTGGTAGCGACCATGGGGCTCAAAAACAGATACGTCGCCTAGCAGTAGCACCTCCATGCCATCTTGAAGTTCGAATGATTGCCGCGTAGCATCCCGCGCAAAGAGGGCGCAGGGTAACTGACTGCCCGTATCTTTGAGTGAAAAGTAAATATGCCCCGAGCTTTGTTTTCGTAAATTAGAAACTTCACCCTTCACCCAGACGCGGGAAAAGTTTTCTTCCAGCTGTACTTTGATCAAGCGTGTCAACGCAGTGACCTCGAGCACTTGTTCAGGGGGTGGTGTCATTAAGCTATCCAACATTATTAACATTCTTTCGCCTCCACATTAGGGTGGCAAGGCGCTGAGTTCAGTTTTAGTTAACTGTAGTGGATCAGTGAAGCCTTTTTGAGCAAACTATTTCAGGGTTTCATATTTCGGAAATAGTTTTTTGCTACCTAACTATCATTTGTAAACAACACTGGCTTGCCAATAACTGGAAAGCACGTAATGTGTGCAACTGTGGAAGATGATTCTGAACTAAAAGAGACCTCTATGGTAACGCTCGCACTTGTTTTCCTTGCCATCTTACTTGGTGGGGCAGGATTTTATTTGGGGCTCACCGCAAAGCAGCAGATTGCCCCACTCACGGAGTCCGTCGATGAGGGTAGTATTTCGGCCGCTCGCATAGACAGACAACTTTCTACGATCGATACACGGATTAAGGACTTGTCATTGCAGAATGCTAAACTTAAAGAGACCATCCAGCGCATCGGTCGCGAAAGTTCGCAGACCTTAATCGAGGTAAAGCAAGCGGGCGCAGGTGTTCAGTCCAACCGTGGCGAGCTCATTCTACTCGCTCAGAAGATTTCTCAGCTCGCCACCTCTGGCGCAGCTCCAGTCGCCTCAAGGTCGAGGACAGAAGCTATCAACACTAGCAGTGCAAAGAGCGCGACTGAGACTCTTGCATCCTCAGGACCTGCATCAACTTATAAAATCCAATCTGGCGATACCTTTGGCAAGATTGCTATTCAAAAAAACATAAGGCTAGATGCTCTCCTCGAGGCGAACCCAGATGTCGATCCGCGGCGCCTCAGTATCGGTAAAGAGATTAATATTCCCGCCAACTAATGGCCGCCAGTCCTCAGGATCAAGTGCCCCCACGCTGGGAAATTGTCGGCGACCGATTGCTAAACGCCTGCCGGGTGTGGGATCTTCGCGAACGTCGATACCGCCATCCTAAAACAGGTAAAGAGGGCGATTTTTACTATATAGACTCGCGCGATTGGGTCATCGTAGTCGCTCGAACGCCCACAGGGGAGTTGATCATGGTGAGACAGTTCCGCTGGGGCTCCGACGAGTTATCTTGGGAATTCCCAGGAGGCATCGTCGACGAAGGCGAAGACCCAGTTGCCGCTGGCCTGCGCGAACTTCAGGAGGAGACAGGCTACGCCGCCAAGAACGGTCGTCTTATCGGTCACGCACGCCCTAATCCTGCCATATTAAACAACTTTTGCTACATCATACTTGCCGAAGATGCCGAGCTTCATCCATCCGGCACCGATTGGGACGAGCATGAAGAGATTGAAGTCCGCGCCTTACCTGAATCGACCGTTATGGACTGGGCGCGCGACTGTAAGATCGGGCACGCTCTCGCGTTGAATGGTCTCTTGTTTTACCAGTTGGCAAAATAGATGCGGCAGTTTTGTCACCTTTTCGCCAATACTCCATCAAGGAACCTTGTTTCAGGGCTGATGAATCATAACTTGTTTTTGTAAATAATGAAAAGCCTTCTCCGATTCTTTCTCGTTCTATTTATATTTCTTATCCTTGCCGCTGGCATAGGCTACTTAAGCATCACACGCCCTGCTTTTCAGAAAAAACTAGTCGAGAGCAAATTACCCACAGGTAGTTCAATCAAATTTGTGCGGATCACCTCCAATAGAATTGAGCTGACTGATTTAAAGCTGCAATTAGCCGATGGCACTACTGCTATGCTGGAAAGCCTACGATCTGATTTCTCGCCACTCGCTTTAATTTTAAGCGACATCATCGAACTACGCGGGCTTAAGGTAGACGGCTTAGTCGTTAAGTTACCCAAAATCAATGCGCCCACAACGGCTAGCGACGACCTTCTAGACAATGGCAGCTTTAGTTTTAATGATACCCCTAACAATACTGCATTACCTGCCGCCCGAGCCACTAGCTCGCCTACCGATGCACTTTATGCACTGAGCGAGATCGGACCGCTCTTCGACATTGATTCGATCGATCTTAACGGCTTGCTCATTGATTCCTCTGGTAACCGCTTTGGATTGGCGGTCAATGCCAGCGGCATCGCGCCTGGCTCGCAATCAAGGCTAGAAGCTAAGTTCAAACTTGAGTCAAAGCAAGCTCTGCAAGGCGGCCTTCAAGACTTTGGCTCGAACATCCACATGGTCTTTACGCAAAAGCAGTCTGGTGGCTTTGATTCAATCCGTGCCGAATCGCTTACTTCAGGCACTGACGTCAATGGCAAGAACTTAATTTCTATCACGCAAACGTTAGATCTTTCAATCAACGGCTTTGAAGAAACTGCCGAGCTTGCCCTCAGCTTTAATGCCGATCTACCTCACCCCGAAATTTTCGCGCCAAGGCTAGTCCATTTGCAAGGTCTTTCGATTGCTGGTGATTTGAATGGCCGTGCAGAGGGCGCCAATCTAACACTCGATACAGTCGATGTAGGTGCTGCAGCGAATGGTACACCCGTTGCCACTGTTAAGCTCAAGCAAGCCCTCAATCTGAGTTCAGAGCAAAAGTTCACCGGAGAACTAATGCAGGTCAACTTCATCAATCTTCCACTCGTATGGATTAACTCATGGCTGGGTGACGGTATACAACTCTCAGGTGAAGCGCTATCCGCACAGATCATTTTTTCAGGTGAGGAGAGCGGGGCACTTGGACTGAAGACAGCAGCACCGATCGAGTTCGGCGTCTTTTCACTTTCAAAAAACCAGCAGCTGCTCCTAGATAATGTCACGCTCCGAATGAACCCCAAGATACGTATTGAGGAAGATCGAACCATTCGCTTCGATCTGGGAGCTTTACAAATACTGGATAATTATGGAGATGTCATTAGCGGCTCCGTGATTGGCTCAAAGAGAGAGAGTAAGAGTGACTCGCCGCTTGCTGGTCTGGAGACCAAGGCGAAACTCCACGTGGGACTCTCCGAACTTTTACACCAGCCTGCTTTCACTGGTGTAGGCAGTGTTCTTGCAGGTCAGGCTAAAGTTGAACTCGACTTTAACGCCGCAGCCGAATATCCACTACAGCTTCAAACAGTAATCACTGGCCTGCGTGCCCGTGATCTTCCTGGCTCATCCCAAGATTACCGTCTGGCCGCCCAGCTCAAACAATCCAGCGGGGGTGCTTACACATTTGGTTCTAATTTGCAGGCTGGCTTTGTAAGTCGCCCGAGCACCAGTTTACAACTGGCTGGGCAAGTTTACAACAAGCAGAAACCTTTGCCATTTAAATTAAGCCTTGCTTCATCGCGAGTCTCGCAAACTGACATCGAGCTGCTTATGGCGTCTCTTGCTCCAAACGATACTGCTGCGAGCTCATCTAGCAATAGCGCACTCACCTCTAGCGCAGCAGAAACAAAGACGGAGCGTCCGCCTTGGTCAGATTTCGACGGCGAGGTCTCGATCAAGCTCGATGAGCTAGCGCTTGAATCTGGACAAGTCCTCACTGAGCTGAAGGCCCAATTAAAGATCTCCGAAGCGCTTTTTTCAGTCAAGGACATCACCACTACACTCAAAGGTGGCGGCCTTTTCGGCCAAGCCAATGTTACCTACGACCCCATTCAGAACCCAGCTTATCAAGTCGCATCCTCATTCGTTTTTGAAAATATCGATCCCTTGCTCTTTTCAAAAAGAACTTACAGTAAGTTCCCAGTGCAAGGTCTCTTCGATGGTCAATTCAAATTCACAGGTAGTGGCCATAATTTAGAGGAAGCCACCGAAAATTCTGAAGGTGATTTAACCATCACAGGCCGCAATGGCGTACTCACAGCCTTCAAATTAGACAGCCGTAGCCAGCTTGGTCTCATCGGTGCAGGCATATTAGGCCAAAGCCTCAATCGCCCTGGAATCACTGCGATGGCGCAAGCCGTTCCCTATTTCAAAGATATGAAGTTTGATAGTTTTACACTCCAACTCGTCCGCGGAAAGGATAAGCAAGTCCGTATCCCTGAGTTAAACTTGAAGGGTGATAATCTAAACATCAGCGGTTATGGCGCCATTGCCGCGGGTAATCTCGATGAGATACTTGATCAACCGCTATACCTCACACTCGCACTCGGTGCAAAAGGTCGTTTGGTCGATCACTTAGCGACGCTACAGTTGCTTGGAACCAAGACCAGCGAAGATGGATTCCGTATTTGGAATCAAGACATTGAGATTAGAGGTAGCTTGGGTGATCCGGATACCAGCGCCCTCAAAGACCTTCTCAACAAGGCCGCTCGCCGCGCCCTTGATAAGCCTAGAAAAGTGGAGGCAGCGGGGACACCAACACCTCCCGCCGAGAACGGGAAAGTTCTACCCGGTCAAAACAATGCTAGCGAACAAGCCCCTTCAAAGAATAAGGAAAAATCTAAACAAGAAGCACTTCGCAACGATATCGAAATGGGACTAGAGCTAATCAATTCTATTTTTGGGTAAATACTGGCAGGACAAAGCTTTCAATTCGTCCTGCACCTAGAAGATGTTTCATCTGCGAAGTATAAAGGCCACGCTAACCAAATCTCAGACCTTCGGCTATGGCATCTTTTTGCAGTCGATTAATTTCAGCGATCCCTTTAGCACCAAGCTCAAGTAAAGTATCGAGGTCTCCACGACTAAATGTAGCCTCTTCGCCCGAGCTTTGCACTTCTACAAACCTACCAGAACCAGTCATTACGAGGTTGGCGTCGACACTCGCGCCCTTGTCTTCGATGTAGTTGAGGTCAAGCACGGGGGTGCCTTCAAACACGCCGGCTGAAACTGCAGCCACCGAATCGGTGAAAGGGTTTTCGGCTAGTTTGCCACCTGTGATCAATTTCTGTATTGCGATCTGCGCGGCTACATAAGCGCCAGTGATTGAAGCAGTGCGCGTGCCGCCGTCGGCTTGGATGACGTCACAGTCGATCCATATGGTTTTACCAGTGAGCTTCTTGAGATCAAAAACAGCACGAAGTGAGCGACCGATTAGGCGCTGAATTTCAATTGTGCGACCGTCGGCTTTGCCACGGTTTATGTCGCGTTGCTTACGGTCGAGCGTACTGTAGGGGAGCATTGAATACTCCGCTGTCATCCAACCACCTTCGACTTTTTGTGCGTGCATCCAGCCGGGCACACGCTCGTCTATGGAGGCAGCGCAAATCACGCGTGTTTTTTCAAAACTCACGAGCACGGAGCCAAGCGCGTGCGGCGCTATACACGTTTCAAAAGTAATTTGGCGGAGTTGATCGATGGCGCGTCCATCAGGTCGCGTAAAGGGTCTTGGGGTATCAGTCATAATCTCTGTTTGTTGAGGTTTTAATCTTAATCATTTTCGTAATTTTAATCCCCAGCGGTGACGATGCGTTTTTGCGAAAGCGAGAGGTAAGGGGCTTGTTCGTAGCCAGACATGTCTCAAAGCCAAGCTGTCTTTGAAGTAAGTGCAATCTCGCATTTTGCCTAGAGCACTGCATTTTGGAGGATGCGGTCTAAATCCGACTTTTTAAAACTTATTTTGAGGCACAAAAAGTCCCCGCCCTTCTGGGACGGGGACTTTGCTAAGATCCGACTTCTGGAGTCTGGAAAGAATTACTTCTTCTTTTCTTCTTCACGCTCCTTAGCTTCCTTGATGACGATTTCGGATACGTTATTTGGGCAAGCCGCGTAGTGAGAGAATTCCATAGAGAACTGACCACGACCAGATGTCATGGTGCGGAGTGCGCCGATGTAACCGAACATTTCGGAGAGTGGTGCGTCAGCTTTAATACGTACACCACCGTTGTTGGTTGGCTCTTGGGTTTTAATCATACCACGTCGGCGATTTAAGTCACCGATCACGTCGCCCATCTTGTCGTCGGTACAAAAGACATCGAGTTTCATGACTGGCTCAAGAATCTGAGCACCCGCTTGGGGTAGAGACTGACGATAGGCTGCCTTGGCTGCAGTCTCGAAAGCAACCGCTGAGGAATCCACTGCGTGAAAGGCACCATCAGTGAGTGTGACCTTGAAGTCCAAGCAAGGGTAGCCCGCGAGGACACCTTTTTCCTTGGATAGCTGGAAGCCTTTTTCGACTGCTGGCCAAAATTCTCGAGGAACATTACCACCGACAACCTTGGATTCGAATTGGAAGCCTTCGCCGGGCTCGAGCGGTTCTAGTGTATACTGGATCTTCGCAAACTGACCCGAACCGCCGGATTGTTTTTTGTGGGTGTAGCTGTCTTCGAGTGTCTTGGTAATACTCTCGCGGTAGGCCACTTGTGGTTTGCCTATCAGTGCCTCGACACCGTAGGTGCGCTTTAGGATATCGACTTTGATATCTAGGTGAAGCTCACCCATTCCCTTGAGGATGGTCTCGCCAGAGTCTTCGTCTGTTTCAACAATGAATGTTGGATCTTCTGCCACCATTTTACCGATCGCGACACCCATCTTTTCCGCGTTACCTTGATCCTTTGGCTTAATCGCGATAGAGATAACGGGTTCTGGGAATACCATGGGCTCTAGCGTGGCAGGGTGGGCAGGGTCGCAAAGTGTGTGACCTGTTTGCACAGACTTCATGCCGAGCAGGGCGACGATGTCTCCTGCTTGTGCAGAATCGACTTCGTTACGCTCGTCGGCGTGCATCTCGATAATACGACCGATCCGTTCAGTCTTACCCGTAAAAGTGTTCAGGACGTTAGTACCCTTAGATATCTTGCCTGAGTAGATGCGTGTAAAGGTCAGTGCGCCGTATTTGTCATCCATAATCTTGAAAGCAAGTGCACGGAGTGGCTTTTCTACCTCGACTACAGCAAATTCGCCAGTCTCTTCACCTTCAGCATTCACTTCAGGCTGTGGCTTCACTTCCGTTGGGCAAGGCAGGTAATCGACGACGCCGTCGAGCACGTTTTGCACGCCCTTATTCTTAAAAGAAGAACCGCAGTAAGTCGGGAAGAAATCGAGGTTGATAGTGCCCTTGCGAATGCACTTTTTAAGTGTGTCGACGTCGGGATCGTTACCTTCGAGGTAGGCTTCCATCGCGTCGTCATCTTGCTCGACGGCTGTTTCGATCAGCATGGCTCGGTATTCTTCGACCTTGTCGATCATGTCGGCAGGGACTTCCTTTTTTTCGTAGGCAAGTGGATCGCCAGTTTCATCCCATACCCACGCGGTACGGGTGAGAAGGTCAACGACACCCTTGAGTTCACTTTCGGTGCCAATAGGCAGCACCATAATGAGTGGGTTCGCACCCAAAATATCTTTGACTTGCTTGACGACCTTGTAGAAGTCGGCACCTATACGGTCTAGCTTGTTGACATAGATTAAACGAGCGACTCCAGAATCATTGGCGTAGCGCCAGTTGGTTTCGGACTGTGGCTCGACACCTCCCGAACCACAGAAAACACCAACGCCACCGTCGAGCACTTTGAGCGAACGGTAAACCTCAACTGTGAAGTCTACGTGGCCAGGTGTGTCGATTATGTTAAATCGGTAAGGCGCATTTGCTTCTTGCTGCTCGGAGCCAGGCCAGAAACAAGTTGTGGCAGCTGATTGAATCGTGATGCCTCGCTCCTGCTCTTGCTCCATGAAGTCAGTAGTCGCAGCGCCGTCGTGCACTTCACCCAACTTGTGGATTTTACCAGTGAGCTTTAGGATACGCTCGGTTGTAGTCGTTTTACCCGCGTCAACGTGGGCGAAGATACCAATATTTCTGTATTTTGATAGGTCGGTCATGATCGTATCGTGAATGTTTTGAGAGTCTGTTTATGCTTTATTTATTAGGGCTTCGGCAGGCACTAAATGCGACTTGAAGGTCCAAAAAAGAGGCGGAGACTAGGGCGGTTTCCTCAGACTGCAAGGCAAGAAAGCAGCTGTTTTTAAATAGCCGTAGATACTGCAATGCCTTGTCGGATATGAGGAAATTACGCCAAGTTTTGGGCTGCCAACTCCTAGAGGTCAGCCAGAATGCCACGCAACTCTTTTGCGGGGTCATCATGGTGTTGCTCGACGGCTAGTTGGAGTGCGGCCTCTAGGATTGGTTTCGCGTTGCTGTCTTGGCCATCGGCGAGCATTGCTTTGCCAAGCAGGATGCGTGGCAGCATCCAATCTTCGCGGGAGTCAGCGCATTTTTTTAAATGTGCAATCGCAACCGTGGTCTCGCCCTCGTCATAGAGGGCTTGGCCGAGGCTGAAGCGAAAGAGCATATTGTCTGGCTTGGCTGCGACTTTTGGCAAAAAGATTTCGGACTTTTTCATTAGTTCTTATAATATTTGAATGACGATGATCGTGATGTTGCCGGGACTCTCGTCGTCGTTGGCCATTTGCGCGAGCTGGTGAGAGGCTCCTTCTTGGCACCACCTGAGAGACCACTCAGACCGTCTGCGACGGCATATACTTGACGCGCGTCTTCGTTCGTGTGGCGAACTTGGCCTTGCTTAGTAATGGCGTAGGAAGAAAGTTTCATTTGCTCTATGGAAACAATTATACCGAACTAGGCGAATACGGAGTCGCGATTTTCGCGATTGAAGCGTAAGTAGTCTTTGATGGGTAGGGCTTCGATAAAACGTGCACCGTAAGGCTTGGTCAAAATACGTGAGTCAAGGACCACTATGTTACCGCTGTCTTCGTGGCGTCGAATGAGACGGCCAATGCCTTGGCGAAATTTAACGAGAGCGTCGGGGACCGTCATTTCAGAGAAGGGATTGCCTCCGCGCGAGCGGATGTATTCACTACGAGCTTCGTTCACGGGGTGACCAGGACTGTCGAAAGGGAGTCGTGTGATAATGACTTGCGAGAGCGCAGCGCCTGGTATGTCGACTCCTGTCCAGAAGCTGTCAGTTCCAAAGAGCACACCGTTGCCTGCAGCGGCAAATTGCTTCGTCAGTTCGCTGCGTGCCATCTGGTGACCCTGGGTAAATAGGGGGCGTTTGATCTTATCAAAGAATCCTTGAGAGCGTTCGCGCACTTGTTGCAGGTCAAAGTGACTAGTAAAGAGAACAAGTGTACCGCCGTCGACATGACGAGCGCACCAGCAAATCATATTAGCGAGGTAGTCGAGGTCGAGACGTCCTTGTCCCGGTTCAGGCTGCGGGGCGTCGCTGGCAATGTAGATACGGCAGTTCTTCTTGTAGTCAAAAGGCGAATATACGATTTCTTTTTCTGCTGCTTGCCCGCCGATGGTTTCTTGGAACGCCTCCATATTTTTTCCGTCGGAGAGGGTGGCACTAGTCAATACGGCTGAGGTGCCACGCTGGAAAATATATTTCCTTAGGTAGGGTGCTACATCCAGTGGGGCGCTCCTAAGTGTTACGATTTGACCCTTCTTCCCGCCCCGTTCAAGCCACTGCACATGGTCTTCATCGGCGAAAGTGATAAAGCCGTTGATCGCATCTCGGTAGCCAAGGATACGGCGACGGTGGTCACGTAGCTCGTCTTGGGCGCGCTCGTCATCGCTCTTTTGGATGAGGGCACCTAGGCGTTCGGTCACTTCTTTGAGCGGGCCTGTGAGTATGTTGTCGCAGAAGTCGGGCTCGTGGATGCGCTGGATCGGGTTTTTGGCAAGATAGGTGTCGCCTAGATAGCTGAAAAATTCGTGGGCGGCATGCAATGCATTGGCAACGGAATCTTGATCCCAGGCTTTACCCTCACGCTTGAGGATGCCACGATTGGTGCGAGGATTGTAGATGCGTTTGAGTGCCCTATCCACAGCAAAGGAACTGACGTGGGTGCCGAAGTGATCTGTAGCGATTGCAGGTAGGCGGTGGGCTTCGTCGAGCACGACAAAGTCGTCGGCCAAAAGAATGCCTTTGGCAGCACCCTCAGGTTGCATACCTGCGTTGATTAAAGAGAATAGGAGACTATGATTGACGATTACACAGTTGGCCGAAAGTAACTCTTTGCGGGCACGTTGGTAGAAACAGGTGTTTGAATCGCAATTCTTCCGTGAACAAGTGGAGCTATCTGCATTGATTGCATCCCAGACCTCGAGTAGTGGAGGAGGAGAAAGTTCTTGGATGACGCCGTTCTTTGCTACTGCCGACCATGTGGCGATACGGGTAAGGTCGTCGCGCTCGTCGCTTTTAAACATCTCAGTCTGTTTGGCCGATTGGGCATCTTTGAGTGCATTACTAAGGCGCGAGCTACAGCAATAGTTCCCCTTTCCTAACATTAGGGCAGTCTTGAAAGCACCGTAGCGGCGCAGTTCGGGAACTTTAGTGAAAAGATTGCGGCAAATTTTAAGATCCTTCTCTCGGATTTGTTCCTGTAGGCTGATCGTATGGCTAGAGATGATGAATGGGCGCTCGCTATCGACGGAGTGAATGATTCCTGGAATTAAATAGGCGAGACTCTTACCGACACCTGTGCCAGCTTCAAAGAGAAGCGTTTGGTCGGATTCCAGCGAGGTGGCGACCGATACTGCCATGGCCGCTTGTTCTGCGCGGTGATCAAGCTGCATTTCTGTTTGTAAGTAACCGCCTTCCTTGAAGATGCTCTCAACGAGAGCGAGCAGGTAGCCTTTTGGCATATGGGGTGATTTCTTTCCACCACCACCTGTATTTTCGATGAGGCCGATCATGGGCAGTGTTGGGACTTCACTAGTGAAGGCGGTGACGTTGTGGGCTCTGGGGCTCGACGTTCTTGTCTAGTGTAGCCCTTACTTTTTGCTGCGACCTCCGCGCAGCGCATGCCATCAAGTGCATCGCTGACGATGCCGCCGGCAACGGCAGCCTTTTGCGCCACAGTATCCTCAGATTGTTCAAGTTGTAATATGATATCGACCAGTATTGGTTCGTTAGGATCTGAAAGGGCGTCTGGCATATGCGAACAGTTATGTCTGCGCCAAAAAAGCACCGAGACAAGGCTCTAATGCACTTGCATCTATCGGGATTCTATAAATTTTTGTCTATTGTGGATAATCGTGTTTTTCAGATGAACTGCTGGTTTGAAGGCCATGTGCAAGGCGTAGGTTTTCGATACCAGACGGTGTGTGTGGCTAAGGGCTTTGATGTGACAGGCTATGTCCAAAACATGGTCGACGGCCGGGTGCATCTTTACGCCGAAGGAGAAGAGTCTGAAGTGATCGCCTTTCAGACCGAAGTGGAGTCTGAATTGAAAAATTACATCAAAAAGAGTGAAATCAAAACAGACAACGGCGACCGCACTTGCCAAAATTTCTGCATCAAATAATTATCATCTCGATGGCTACCCCTGCAATTTGCATCCGGAATTTAACCAAAGACTTCGCTATCGGTATGCGCGGTTTGAAGCTGCGCGCCGTCGAAGATCTTTGCCTAGAAGTAGGGGATAACGAAATTTTCGGACTACTTGGACCCAATGGCTCTGGCAAGAGCACGACAATAAAAATTATACTTGGTCTGCTTGAAGCCTCGACTGGCAATTGTGAGATTTATGGAAAGCCAAGCAAATTAGTCGATGCGCGCCGTAGAGTTGGTTTCTTGCCGGAATCACCTTACTTTTATCGTTATCTGACAGGGCGTGAACTCGTGCGCTACTACGCACGTATTTGTATGGTGGCGAGGGCAGAAATTGATGCAGCGGTTGACTCAGTGATTAAACTCGTCGGTATGACCGAAGCGGCCGACCGCCGGGTTGGCACCTACTCCAAAGGTATGCTCCAACGCATTGGACTCGCACAGTCCTTGGTGCATGATCCTCAACTTGTTATACTAGACGAACCCACTGCAGGGGTTGACCCACTTGGTTCGGCAGCAATCGCAGAAATAGTCCGCGAGCTCAAACGCCGTGGAAAAACTATCCTGCTATCTTCTCATTTGCTCGCGCAAGTTGAAGGGCTTTGCGACCGCGTAGCGATTCTCCATCGTGGAAAGCTCGTGCGTGAGGGTCGGGTCGACGACTTGGTCGAAGAAAAAGATGCCGAATCGCTCGTTGTGCAAGGACTCAACGCCGAGGCTCGCGCGGCAGTTGAAGCTGAGATCAAGGCGCAAGGTGGGCGGCTAGCTCGAGTGGAGAAGCCGAAGCTGAGTTTAGATGCTTATTTTCTGAAGGAAGTTCATCGGCGCGAGATCGAACATGTGACTCAACAGGAAGGAGAGGAAGAATTGTGAACATCACCGATTCATTCACACGCATCCGCTTGATCGCAGGCACGACTTTCTTAGAGGCCGTGCGACAGAAGTTCTTCAACTCCTTGTTACTGATCTCAATCGCTCTAGTGGCTAGTTCAACATTTTTTCAGCAGTTCGATTTCGGCACAGGGGAGCTAAAATTTATCACTGATTTCGGTTTTGGAGCGCTCTTCTTCTTTGGTTCGATTCTTTCGATCACAGCGACTACGCAGCTTTTTTTTAATGAGATGGAAAACCGTACTGCGCTAACTATGCTGGCCAAGCCTGTCTATAAGTTAGAGTTCTTAACAGGGAAGTTCCTAGGTGCGCACTTATTGATGCTGTGCTTCACACTGGTCATTACCGTGGTGTTGAGCGGAATTTTATACTGGCGTGAAATGGTCTTGCTCGAACGCCTCGGCAATGAGCTTTTATCGAATGGATCACTGATTCGCTATGGCGATGTTTTCCTCTTCGGTTTTCTGCAGTGGATGAAGTTTGGTATAATTGCAGCATTCGTACTATTTGTTGCGAGTTTCTCCAATACAAATCTCTACACAATTGTGGTCTCCTTTTTTATGCTGATTATTTGCCAACTTCAATACATCGCGCGCGACACCTACTCGGGTATGGAAGCTGGATGGGAACGTATTCTTGTCTTGGGACTTGGCCTAATTTTTCCGAATTTTCAGCTATTCAACATTGGCGATCAACTCGTCTTTGATGTGGAAAAAGCGCCTGCAGTGAGCACTGTTTTCCAGATTACAGGCTACGGTGCATTCTATTCGATAGCCTTTGTTCTACTCGCCCAAGTGAATTTTCGCCGCCGAGAGATTTAGGGAATGTGTATGATAAGGGTATCATTTGTTGTGGCCGTCACTCGTGAAGCCCACAGGAAACATAAATGATCGTGAAGTTTCAGTTACATCCATTGCTCATAAGTTTAAGCCGAATCGTCTCGATTCTGCTACTATTGGTGTTGCTTGGTTTGCTAACACGCCCGATTGAAGCACCTGCCTGGAAAGCGGTCAAAGCGGGCCAGTCTGAAATGAATCTTGAAGCGTTTGAGGGCGCATTAGGACAAGGCTTGATCATCGGTGTGCTCGGAGGATTTCGCGCAATTCTTGCGGATTTCCTATGGATAAGAACTAATATAATCTGGGAACGTAAAGACCGCGCAAAGCTTGACTCGATGGTTCGACTTGTGACGACGCTTGACCCTAGACCGGACTTTTTCTGGATCAATGGCAGTCGTATGATCGCATACGATGTACCCAATTGGCGGATACGGGAGGAGGGAGGTTATTCAGATGTTTCCGATGAGCGTCAGCAGGCGATTGATCTGGAACAATCTGCGCAAGCCTTTGATCTGATTGATCAAGCGCTCAATTTTCACCCCAACAATGCCAAGCTTTATTTGGAAAAAGCTCAGATTTATCTTAATCGCCTTAAAGACGATGCTAATGCGGCTAAGTGGTTTCTAAAAGCTTCGCAGCAAGAGGATGCGCCTTATTTTGCGGGCCGCATACACGCAGAACTCCTACGTAAACAGGGGCTAGATGCAGAGGCTTACGATTTTCTGAAGAATCTGCATATTGAATTACCGAATATACCCTCAGCCCAAAAAGGTATTATTCTAGAGCGTATTTTAAACTTGGAAAAAACACTAGAAATTCCCCCTCATGAACGCTTTATGCCGTCTAAGGAGCCCTTGGTTAACTAGCTTCCTTTATAATACATATGGCTGATTTAAACGAACAGAATGATTGTTTTGATCGCGCGGGGTCACGCGCCTTATCGGGTTTATCTTATTTGCTCTTAGAAATATGAACCGCCAAGCCAAAGCTCAACACGAGGCTCAGATGCGCCACCGTATCAATGCGGGGCGGGTGGCAGTTCGTGATCAAGTGGCATTTTTCGGACGTCAGTTTGGTTGCGTTTCCTCAGAGTGGAAGGAAGACGATACTCGGGTGACTTTTGCCGACTTTGCGATTTCAGAAAAAATCTTTGCTGAATTACGTCAGAACTTCCCACAGGATGATTATTGTAGCGAAGAGGCCAGTCCACTGGACGAGACGCAAGCATTGGAAGCGCGCTTCGCATGGGTGATCGATCCGATTGATGGAACGAACAATTATGCTCTGGCTTGTTCTTTTTGCGCGATCTCGCTCGCACTCTTATTTGATGGAGTGCCAGTTTATGGATTTATTTACGACCACAGCACAAAGGATTTGCTAGAGGGGGGAGTGGGCTATGGTTTATTTAGAAACCAGAAGAAAATTGATCGCGATGCGACTGTGGTCGATGCGCAGACGATGGTCGGCTTGCACTTTCCGATGTCGTCCAAGCAGTTAGAAAAATTGGCGCCTCTCCTGTCTAAATATCGAGTGCGCTGTATCGGTAGTGGCGCGCTGATGGCAGCTTACGTGGCAACGGGTTATTTGACTGGCGTGATCGACTATCGTGTAAAAGTCTGGGACATCGCGGCGGCTTATGCGTTGTGCGCATCGGTTGGCCTGAAATGGGTATTTATTGAAAATTCACCTTTTCCTTTAAAGAAATTTCACCCACAGATGAATTTTTCACCTTATCATGCAGGTGCCGAGTCATTTTTCGATGAGTTGAGACGTCTTTAGAGAGTGAGCTTGTTAGCGGCAATGAAGCCGTCCATTTGATAGGGGCATGAGTAAGCTCCTACCTACAACCTAGCCGCAGGCTAGGAAAGAAATTTTCCTAGACCACCCCCATCGTTTTAAGTAGCGACGAGATGTAGGGGATTAACTGCTTCTTGCGACTGACTATACCGGAGAGCTCGTAGATGTTGCTCTGCCCGCGTTGTGGGTAGTTGATCGAGGCCTTTAATTCATCGTTACCCGCAACGACGAGCAGGGAATCATGCGAATTAATATCGGTGACGAGTAGAAAGCTAAAGAATAACTGTTCCTTTATACGGTAGGCTTTCAGGGCTTTACCGAGCGCGTCTTCGTTTTCCCAGAACTTGTCGAAACCGAGTTCTTCGATCTGCGAGACGGAAAAGCGCAGCTCGCCCTCGTCGTAGATTTTACAATCTGAGCTGATGACATCCTCAGGCTTGCTGTTGATGACAACTGACCCGGCAGTGAACATAATGTCTGCGAGTGCTTTCGGCTCAATTCCGGCTATGGGCGAGAGCCAATCGAGCAGCTCACCTTCGAGCGGCGTTGCAGTTGGGCTATTGAGTAGTAAAGTGTCGGAGATGATACCAGCCATCATTATGCCGGCGATATTTGCTTCGGGTGTCAGTTTATGAGTTTTAAATAGATCGGCTACAATCGAGCAGGTCGAGCCGACGGGCCGATTGATAAAGAGAATCGGTTGCTCGGTCGGAATGTTGCCGAGTCGGTGGTGATCAAGAATCTCGGTAATCTGCACTTCGCTGGCACCGTTGACGGCTTGGCCGAGTTCGTTGTGGTCGACTAGTGCGATCCGGGTGCGGCTAGGGCGAAGGATATCGCTTTTGGAGAAGACACCGATTAATTGTTTCTCGTCGTTGACAACGAGATAGAGCGGATCGTTGCTATTGGCTATCCGACGCTTGACCGAGGAGATGTGGTCTTCGGCGCTGAAGCAACTGACTTTCGTGTCGAACAGACCATCAATGTGAGTTGCTGTGCGGATGATCCACGAGGTTGTAGCCGAGTCGTAGGGGCTGACGATGAGTGAGACATTGCTCTCGCAAGCTCGTTCGACCACTTCTGCATCCACTTTGAGTGCGCCTGTGATGACGAGAAGTCTGACGCCGAGCTCGAGGCAGCGCTCTTGGATGTCCCTGCGGTCGCCGACAACGATGATGCTACGATCAGAAGGGAGTTCGTTTTCATTGTGGTGACCGCCAAAAGAACGAATATCCATCGCTCCGATACGGACGAAGAGCTCTTCGATTTCGTCGACATTTTCTGCATTGAGCACCCTGGCATTGAGAGAGTCGATAATGGATTGCACGCAGGTTTTGACCCGACGCAAGGCGCGTGACTCGTTCGGCTTCGGGATGAAAAATTCGCCGAGTTGGAAGATCGAGACCAAGCCTTCGATCTGTCCAGCTTCGTCAACCACTGGGAGGGCGCGAACATCGTATTGGTCGATTAATTCAAGCGCGCCCGCGCAGGTGTTCTTTTTAGTCACGGTGCGCAACTTAGTTTGCATGATATTACCCACGCGTGGGGTCACATCGCCAATGAAGCGGGGTAATGGTGTCTTAAAGCGCTCTAGAATCGCATCAATACGGGCATTGGAGTTGCCGCAACGCGCCGCCACGTATTCAGTTTGCCCAATGGCATGCTTATAAGCTTCGTAGGCTAGTGCGGAACAAATGGCGTCGGCATCGGGGTTTTTGTGGCCAAAAATGTAGATAGGTTCGGGCATAATGAATGTTTAGTTTTGCAATTATCTCTATATTAGTTAATTCTGAAACTTCAATGATAAACAAAGAAAACTCCAACCAAGTTAGAATTTTAGTAATTTTAAAGGTGATTCGTTTTGCTGAATTAGCAGTGGGCCTAACAAGGGTAACTTATTTGTTGCTGCTTAGACCAATATCAAACCTTCAGATACAACCAGTTAAAGAAAAAGCCAGCTTCCTGCGAAGCTGGCTTTCAATATGCAAAAAAATTAAGATGCTTTATTGGCGGCTGAATGTCGGCGCTTTCATAATGTTTGCTAATTCGTGTACGTCTTGGATGTTAACTGTTTGTCGGCCAGTTGTTGGGTCGACTAGTTGACCATCCTCTTCGCCCAATTCTTGGTAGAAGGATACGTGGCCGTCTAAGTAAGTGATGTGGCCACCTAAGCCCCAGGGCGAATCCTTACCCCATGTGCCAGAGCTTGTGAGCGCACGTGTCCAAAGAAGTGGTGTGGTCGATGTCGGAGCATTACCACTAATGCCAATGGCGAAGTCATATCCGACAGGTACATCAGCGGTCCATTCTTGGGAAGTTTGGAATGCGTTATCGTTATCACGGTAACCGACAATTGCTGGAAGAAGTGCTGTGTAAGCTGCGACCGCAGGGTCGGAACCTATGATCCAGATTGATGCATCAGTGAGGTCGGACTGCTTTGCCAAGAATTGGGCAACGCCAGCAACATCTGAAAAGCTGACATCGTCGTCGGCGGTCATTTTTGCTTCGGTCAATGTGCGTACGCGGCCGCCAGATGTGGAGTAAGTTGCATAGGATACTGCGATCGAACGCATGTTCGAAGAAGATTTAGATTTATTAGCAACCTCTCGAACCTTACCGACTGCAGGAATGAGGATAGCAGCTAAAATGCCGATAATCGCAATAACAGTGAGGAGTTCAATTAGAGTGAAGCCAGAACGTGGGGTGGTTTTATTTTTCATGTTAAAAAACTTTAGTTTTTAGAGGATTAAGATTCTTCAATAACAACTCTTTTTAATGAGAACTTTAAATAATAGGCATTTGTCAGTTCAAGTCCAATCATTTTTTGCGAGATCTCGGATTTCTAATCTCGGATAAAATCAAATTGTAGCTTGCATGAAATAGGGGGCAAAGTAAGTTGCGTGAGATTTGAGGAGTTGCCAGCTCCAACTATCATTTTAACATGCAAAATACAAACGTAGCTTACGATAGCAAAGTGGAGGGTGAAATTATTGTCACTCAAGCGGATGCTGTCATTAATTGGATTCGTAAGCACTCTGTCTGGCCGATGCCGATGGGTCTTGCATGCTGTGCCATCGAACTGATGGCGGTGGGAGCTTCGCGCTTTGACATTTCCCGTTTCGGTATGGAAGTGATGCGTTTCTCGCCTCGTCAGGCCGATTGCATGATCGTATCGGGCACAGTGACCTATAAAATGGCTGAGGTCATACGTCGTATCTATGAGCAGATGGCGGAGCCTAAATGGGTCGTCGCTATGGGTGCATGTGCCAGCACGGGCGGTATGTATCGCTCTTATGCTACTTTACAGGGGGTAGATCGTATTATCCCCGTTGATGTTTATGTCAGTGGTTGCCCTCCTCGTCCGGAGGCATTGCTGGATGCGATGATTAAATTGCAGGACAAGATTGGCCGGGAACGTTCGGTCAAGAATTTGACCGAACGAAATGCCAAGCCCACGAAAGAGGGCAGCCTCGCCTTGGCTGGAGCAGGAAAGGAAAGCTAAACCATGGTCGAGAGCGAGTTTGCTCAATTGAAAGAGCGTTTTGATTATTTGTCGGCGCGCCAATCTGTCGACCATTCGGCTGTGGACTGTCCTGCGGATAAGCTCGTTGAGTTTTGTACTGTTCTGCGTGACAGCTTGGGCTTCGACCTATTGGTCGATGTCACTGCGGTGGACTGGGATGCGCAAAGCCCACGTTTCACTGGAATTTATCACTTGCTCTCGACCACCAAGCACGAGTATTTGCGTATCGCTGCGGATTGCGAAGACGACATTAAGCCAAGTCTGCCTTCGCTCTGTGGGGTCTTCGCGGCGGCTAATTGGCATGAGCGTGAGACTTACGATCTGATGGGTATTTATTACGATGGGCATCCTGATCTGCGCCGCATCTTAATGTGGGACGAATATCCCTACCACCCTTTGCGTAAGGACTTCCCACTTGCTGGAATCGAAGTGCCGCTACCAGCGGACGATGTGGCTGAAGCGACAGGCGTGGCCGTCTCACCTGCGCCCATGATGGGTGGCCCCTTCGTCTCATCTGCCGATGGCCCCATGAGTCAAACAGAGCCAAGCGCTCGGGACGAGAGCTGGACAGAGCAAGAGGAGAAACCAACGGAGTAATTTTTTAGATATGGCGACGACCACAAAAGAAATTTCGATCGGTGATCTCGGTGCTCGCAGCAGTGCGCATGAGAGCGAACTTCAAGGTGAGACTATGGCGCTCAACGTCGGGCCTTCGCACCCAACGACACATGGTGTACTTCGACTTAAGATGCAACTCGATGGCGATGTCGTCAAAAGCTGTGACCCCGTGCTCGGCTATCTCCATCGTGGAGATGAAAAGATCGCCGAGAACATGACTTACAATCAATTCGTGCCGTACACGGATCGACTGGACTACCTGGCTCCGCTAGCAAACAACGTCGCCTATGCGATGGCCGTTGAAAAACTCGCCAAATTGGAGGTGCCTGAGCGTTGTGAGGCGATCCGTGTGCTCTGCTGTGAACTGGCGCGGGTTTCCTCGCACCTACTCGGCGTCGGCGTTTACGGTATGGATGCGGGCGCATGGACAGTCTTCATGTATACTTTTACGGAGCGTGAAAAACTCTACACGCTTTTTGAGGAACTAACTGGTGCGCGTTTCACTACAAGTTATACGCGTATTGGTGGTGTCGCGCGTGACATCCCAGACGGCTGGCTCGGCCGAGTGCTTGAGTTCTGTAAGGGCGTTCTGCCTGTGCTTGATCAAGTCGACAAACTGCTGACGCGTAACCGCATCTTTATGGATCGCACTGTCGGCATCGGTGCGATCTCGAAAGAGGACGCCATTACTTACGGTTTGACGGGGCCTAATCTTCGGGCCAGTGGCATTGATCTCGATCTGCGTAAGGACAAGCCCTACCTTGGTTATGAGAAGTTCGATTTTGAAGTGCCCGTCGGCACCACTGGTGACTGTTACGACCGTTACCTTATGCGTGCTGAAGAGATTCGCCAGAGCGTCAATATTATCCGACAGTGTATCGATCAATTCCCGGAGGGTAGCTATTATGCTGAGGATGCGAAGAAGATCTTCGCTCCGCAAAAAGCCAAAGTGCTCACTAGTATGGAAGAGTTGATCCAAAACTTCATGATCGTGACTGAGGGACCACAAATTCCCGCTGGAGAGGTCTACTTCGAAGCGGAGAATCCCAAGGGTGCCCTAGGCTTCTTTATTGTATCTAAGGGTGGCGGTGTTCCTTACCGCCTAAAGATTCGAGGTCCGTCTTTCTGTAACCTAAGTATTCTTAATAAACTAATCCCTGGGCACTATCTGACTGACATTACTGTGATCCTTGGTTCGCTCGACTTTGTGATGGGAGAATGTGACAGATAGAAAAGTTTACGTACTGAGAATTTGAAACTCTGAAATGATTAGTTTAAAAGCAGAAACAATCGAGAAGATCGACAAGCTCGTGCCTCGCTACCCGACCGTTCGAAGTGCCGCACTGCCGCTTTGCCATTTAGTGCAAGAAGATCTCGGTTACCTTTCACGCGAGTCAATTGAATGGATCGCAGAGCGACTTGAGCTTCAGCCAATTAACATTCAAGAGCTGGTTACTTTCTACCCTATGCTCCGGACCGAGCCTACTGGCGAGTATCATGTTCGTGTTTGCAGGACGCTACCATGCGCCCTGGCGGGGGCTTATCAAACTTGCAGAAGCTTCGAAAAAGAGTTTGACTGTAAAGTCGGCCACACTAGCGAAGACGGCTTAGTCACACTAGGATTTGTCGAGTGTCACGCCGACTGTGGCAAAGGCCCTGTCGTTATGGTGGGCGAAGACGAATATACTGATATCAATCCTAAAAAAGCCGTCGAAATGGCTGCCAAAATGAAGAGTGGTGAACTCTCCAAAGGGCTTTAAAACACCCGCAACTATAAATCTCTAATTTCCCAATATGTCACAACAAGAAACAAGGTTAATTTTCAAACACATCGACGAGCAGGGTTACACTAACGATATCGATTGCTACGTCAAAAACGGCGGCTACGAGCAACTCAGGAAAGCCGTAACTATGCGGCCAGAAGATATCTGCGCCGAAGTGCTTACTTCAGGTCTACGTGGTCGGGGTGGTGCTGGTTTCCCAGCGGGAATGAAGTGGAAGTTCCTTGATCGTAAGTCGGGCAAGCCTATCTACCTTATTTGTAATGCCGATGAGTCCGAACCTGGCACTTTTAAAGACCGCCAGATCATCCACCAGGATCCGCATCAGCTTATCGAGGGAATGATTTGCACTGCTTTTGCCATTCAGGCCAAGCTTGCCTTCATCTACATTCGCGGTGAATTTTTTGAGGGATACAAAATCCTCGAACGCGCGATCGAAGAAGCACGCAAAAAGAATTTTCTCGGCGATAACATTCTCGGCTCTGGTTATTCATGCGACATCATCGTGCACCGCGGTGCAGGTGCTTACATTTGTGGCGAAGAAACCGGTCTGATCGAATCACTCGAAGGTTTCCGAGCGAATCCACGCATCAAGCCTCCATACTTTCCAGCGGCACTCGGCGCCTATCAATGCCCAACGATTGTGAATAACGTGGAGACGCTTTGTGATGTGAAACACGTCATCGAAATGGGCGGTGAGAGCTTTGCCAAAATTGGCACGCCAGGCAACACTGGCACCCGTATCTGGTGCGTATCTGGCCACGTGCAAAAGCCCGGCTATTATGAGTTCGCTTGCGCGGACATCACGCTTGGGCAACTCATCTACGATATATGCGGAGGGCTCAAACCAGGACGTAAGCTCAAGGCTGTCATACCTGGCGGCTCCTCGTCTAAGATCCTTCGCGCTGACGAACGCTTTATTGGAAAACTTAAAGATGGCACTGAGTACGACTGGGGAATTGAGGATATCCCTATGGACTTTGATAGTCTAATGGCCGTTGGATCGATGTCCGGATCGGGTGGGGTTATCGTGATGGATGACACCACAGACATGGTCGAAGCACTCGCTAACATTAATTATTTTTACGCTCATGAAAGTTGTGGTCAATGTACTCCATGCCGCGAGGGTGTTCCCTGGATGCGCAAAGTTACCCAGCGAATGCTCGACGGCGAAGCTCGCGAAGAAGATGCAGACTTGCTTAAATCCATAGCTGACCAAATAGCTGGGCGTACGATTTGTGCTTTTGGTGAAGCTGCTTCATGGCCTGTGCAAAGTTTTATCGCTAAGTTCAAAGACGAATTCGTCGAAAAGGCTCAAGAGCAAGCCGCTCGCCGTAAAGAGGGTAAAGAAACTGCCGAGACGACGACACTTATTTAGAGCATGAAAATCGAGAGCATAGTCGAAAACGTTACTATCAACATTGATGGTCAAGATGTCGAAGTTCCCAAAGGGATCAACATCATCGAAGCCGTGAAGATGGTCGGCAAGGGCAAGGAGGTCCCTCACTACTGTTACCATCCGAAGCTCTCAATCGCGGGCAACTGCCGCATGTGCATGGTGGAGATGGGCATGCCAATGCGCGACCGCGCTACGGGGGAAGCGGTATTAGAAGAGGACGGCACGCAAAAAATTGCTTGGATGCCGAAGCCGACGATCGGTTGTGCGACAAATGCATCACCAGGCATGCATATCCTAACAGGATCGGAGATGGTTAAGGAGTCGCGCAATGGTGTGACGGAATTTCTTCTGATCAATCACCCGCTCGACTGCCCAATTTGTGACCAAGCAGGGGAGTGCCGCCTGCAAGAATTTTCAGCTGAGCATGGCCGTGGCTACAGTCGTTTCATCGAAGATAAAAATGTTAAACCCAAGCGTAGCCGCTTAGGCCCAAATGTCACACTGGATGATGAGCGTTGTATTCTTTGTTCACGTTGCGTGCGTTTTAGTAAGGAAATAGCGGGTGACGATGTGCTCGGCTTTGTCGATCGCGGTACTTACTCGACCTTGACTTGCTACCCTGGTAAAGAGCTTTCGCATAACTATTCGCTCAACACGGTAGACATCTGTCCGGTTGGCGCTTTGACGAGCACTGATTTTCGCTTCAAAATGCGTGTTTGGTTTCTGAAGCGGACACACAGTATTTGCACCGAAAGTAGTGTCGGTGCGAATACCGAGATATGGAGTCGAGAAGGTAAGATTTACCGGATCACGCCACGCCGTAATGACTACGTGAACGACACTTGGATGACCGACACGGGTCGCGCACTCTACAAAGAGATCGAATCTGAAGATCGTCTGATTCATTATAGCATCGAGGGTGTGCACAAAGCTTACGACAAGGCTGTGGTCGCCGCAACTGAGCTGTTGAAGTCGGGTAAGGTCGCAATGGTCGGTTCCGCACGCAGTTCAGTCGAAGAACAGTTTTTTTATAAGGCGATCGCCGAGCGTTGTGGAGCCAAGGTTTTCCTCGTCAGTCATCACGGCGACGGCGACGGACTCTTGCAGTCTGAAGATCGTACACCAAATTTACGTGGAGCACTTCTCACGGGTCTGATCAGCGAGTTGCCATCTGAAAATCTCGAAGCACTCGCACGGGCTATTAATTCTGGTGCGGTCAAGACCATCCTTGCCGTGAACGAAGATCTTACAGATCTGGGTATTAGCAAAGATGTCTTGGCTAAGGTCAAAGTCATTTACGTCGGAAGCCACGCCAACCGAACTAGTGAGGTCGCCAACATTGTATTGCCATCACTCATGGTTTTTGAAAAGGACGGCTCTTTCATTAATCAAAGCTTCCGTATCCAACGCTTTAAAGCTGCAATACCAGGGCCTCGAGGTGTCCAGTCCGACTTCATGGTGCTCGAAAAGATCGCCGCGGCGCTAGCGGGAGAGAAGGCTACAGCAATCACCATCGACTCAGTGTGGGAGCGAATGACGGCGACAATTGATCAGCTTAGTGACTCCCTTCGCTGGCATTCATTGCCAGAAGAGGGTGTTGCCCTCGATGCCACCGCCTTCCTCAATCTAGGCTTCGTCGAAACTAAGAATCTCAAATACGATCCTGTTGCGTTTAGGGAAGCGCACGCTGCTCTCGCAGAGGTCTAAGTAACTGGATAATTCTAATATGGAACTTTTAGACGCATTTCTGCCTTATTTGCTTCCGATTTTTTATGCAGTCGCCATGGTATCTGTTTTTATGGGGCTTTGTAGCTACTCCGTACTCGCCGAGCGTAAAGTATGCAGTTGGATTCAGGGACGTGTCGGTCCTAATCGCACTCGCTTGCCACTTTTGGGCCATATCCCGATTCTTGGAAATCTTCTGACTGGCCTCGGCATCTTCCAACCTGCTGCTGACGGTCTAAAGTTTCTATTTAAAGAGGAAATAGTGCCAGGGCATGTCAATAAATTCTATTACATGCTGGCGCCGGTCCTTGCACTGGCACCTGCGCTGACTACTATGGTCGTGCTGCCTTTTGGCCGTTACGTCGATGCCGATGGTATCACCCAGCCGCTCGTTCTAGCTAATGTTGACCTTGGCATGTTGATCATTCTCGGCATCTCTTCGCTGGGTGTCTACGGTATCGTTTTAGCTGGCTGGGCATCCAATAGTAAATATCCCTTCCTCGGCGGCATCCGTGCTTCCGCACAGATGATCTCCTATGAGCTCGCGATGGGCTTAGCGCTTTTGCCTGTCTTTATGTGGGCAGCCACTCCGGGCTCGGATTACGGCATGAGCCTCTTTGGTGCCGTCCAATCGCAACAGACGCTTTGGCTCTTTATCTGGCAGCCACTTTCGGCACTCATCTTTCTCGTGGCGCTCTTTGCAGAAACAAATCGGCTGCCTTTTGATATGGCAGAGTCCGAGACCGACCTAGTCGGCGGCTTCCACACCGAATATGGCTGTTTTAAATTCGGTCTATTCTTCGTCGCAGAATACGCTCATGTTATTATGGGTTCAGCGCTCTTCGTATTACTTTTCCTCGGAGGTTGGAACTTTCTACCTGGGTTAGCTGACCCTTGGGGCGAAAGTTTAATTGGCTCCCTGCTATCGATCGCTTGGTTTACGACCAAGGTTTTCTCCATGATCTTCTTTTTTATCTGGATGCGCTGGACGCTTCCGCGCTTCCGTTATGACCAAGTCATGTCGCTCGGTTGGAAGATTCTACTTCCACTCGCAGTTGGTAATCTGGTGTTTAACACCATCATCATCGTTCTCTATGACACATTCACCCGCTAATTACTATGGCTAAGACTAAAGTTCTCGAGCGTAAGCCTCTGACCCCCATGGAAAAGACTTTCCTCCCGCAGATTTTATCGGGTCTGAAAACAACTTTCGGCACAATGATGCAAAAGGACGTGACCCTACAGTATCCAGAAGAGCGTCCAAACATACCTGATAATTATCGTGGCGTGCCTACCTTGGTCAAAGACCCCAACGGACGCGAAAAATGTGTTTCCTGCCAACTTTGTGAGTTCGTTTGCCCGCCCAAAGCGATTCGTATGACACCTGGCGAGATTGACGCTGAAGCTGATCCAGAACGCGCTCATGTCGAAAAAGCTCCAAAGGAATTTGATATTAACATGCTCCGCTGCATCTACTGCGGCCTCTGCCAAGAGGTCTGCCCCGAAGAGGCGATCTTTCTGCAGGATGTTTTCTCACTCTCTGGTTACAGTCGTAAGGAGATGATCAATAACAAAGAAAAACTCTACGAACTTGGCGGAACGCTACCCGACCAACACGGCAAGTGGGATAAAAAGAAAGCCGCTGAGCAATCGGGTAACGCGCATTAATTTTTATTTCATGACCGACACCCTCTTTTACGTATTTGCAGCGATTACGCTGATCTCGGCACTCCTCATGGTGGTGAGTCCGAACGCCGTGAACGGTGCCATTTGCATGATCATCTGTTTTGTGACAACGGCAGCGCTCTTTGTCTTACTTGAGGCTTACTTCCTCGCAGTCATTCAAGTCTTAGTTTATGCGGGCGCGGTTATGGTGCTTTTTCTTTTTATCATCATGTTGCTAGATGTGAACAAAGATACCAGCGACCTTTTGAAGGATAAGATGACCCTAGGCGCATCTATTACCGGTTTCACTCTCTTAGTGATCCTGACTTTTTCTGTTTTTGCAGGAGGTCAGCATTTACCTGAAACTCCCTTACTTCCTGTCATGGAAAACCCAACAGGTGAGGGCGCCGGCATCCCATTCACTACCTCGGCTAAATCTTTCGGTTACAGTTTATTTACCAAATACATGTTACCTTTTCAAGTAACTGGCTTTCTTCTGCTCGCAGCCATGATCGGCGTTATCGTAGTTTCGAAAAAACACTCTGAAAATTCCTAATTCTCTATGACTGTCGGTTTAAACGCTTTTATCCTTGTCGCTGGTTTGCTCTTCGCGATTGGCATGTTTGGGGTGATTCTTCGCAAGAATACGCTGGTCATTTATATGTCCCTTGAGCTCATGCTCAATGGGGTGATTCTCGCACTTGTCGCATTTTCACGTTATAACGGCACGATGGATGGCAATCTGTTTGTCTTTTTCATAATTACCGTGGCGGCTGCTGAAGTGGCCCTCGGGCTCGCTATCATAGTAGCGCTCTTCCGACTGCGCCAGTCCGTGATGGTCGATCAACTCACCTCCTTGAGTCGCTAGAAATATGACTCCCACTCAGTCACTTCTCGTCGTAATCTTTGCGCCCTTGCTCTCTGCAGTAATAATCTCCTTTTTCTGTCGCCAACGTCATGGCCTTGCCGCAGTGATTTCCGTCACCGCTGCAGGTGCGATCCTTGCCTTCAGTCTTTTAGCCATTTTACCTAAGGGCACAGATGTGGTTACCGCCAGTTCAGCTTGGTTGCATTTTGGTGACTTTGAGGTCAATAAAGGCTTTTTTTTCGATGACGTCGCCAAGACGATGCTCATCATGGTGGCCTTTGTAGGTTTCTTGATCCATGTCTTTAGCCTCGGCTACATGGCGGATGATCCTGCGCGGGGACGTTACTTCGGGGGTCTTTCGATTTTCATGTTTTCTATGCTTGGCATCGTATTGGCAGACAATTTGATCATGATTTTTGTCTTCTGGGAGCTGGTTGGCTTTAGTTCCTACATGCTGATCGGTCATTACTTCAATAGCGATGAGGCTGCGGCGGCATCGAAGAAGGCATTTATCGTTAACCGTATCGGTGATCTCGGTTTCCTCGTTGGAATTGTCTACGCCTACTGGCATTTCGGTACTACTAATCTAAGCGGGATGGGTGGCTACGTTGCGAGTAATCCCGATTTGGTCAAAGTCTCTATTGCTGCGCTCCTGATGTGCGGTTTCATCGGTAAGTCCGCGCAGTTCCCTCTGCATGTTTGGTTGCCGGATGCGATGGCGGGTCCCACGCCTGTCTCCGCTCTGATTCACGCTGCGACCATGGTCGCAGCAGGTGTTTACTTCCTTATCCGGATTGAATTCCTCTTCCCGCAGGAAGTGCTGACTCTAATTACATGGTTGGGTGCCTCTGTTGCAGTTTACGCAGGTTTCTGCGCCTACGGGCAGAATGATATCAAGAAAATCCTCGCCTATTCAACGCTGTCGCAGCTCGGCTACATGTCAGCGGCATTCGGTCTAGGCTTCCCAGGCGTGGCGCTCTTCCACTTGATTACTCATGCCTTCTTTAAAGCGCTCCTCTTCCTCGGTGCGGGTTCCGTTATTCACGGCTGCCACCATGAGCAGAATATTTTCAAGATGGGTGGCCTTTTCAAGAAGATGCCCATTACGGCGATCACTTTCTTGATCGGCACATTAGCGCTCTGTGGTGTTTACGGACTGTCCGGGTTCTTCTCCAAGGACGCTATCTTGATTGCGGGTGGTCTAGGCAATGCGCCAATATTCTATTTGCTGACATTGGGTGCCTTCATGACGGCTGGCTACATGGGCAGGCTATTCTGGATCGCCTTTCTTGGTCAGCCCAATTCTGATTGTGCATCGCACGCTAAAGAGAGTCCACCCACTATGCTAGTGCCTCTGATCGTGCTGGCAGTGCTTTCTGTCGCCGGTGGTTGGATGGGCTATTGGCCTGATTTTCTCGGCGGGCTAATCAAGGATAACCTTGATCACCTGCACCAAATGGATCATTACGATGCCATGCATAAGAAGGTTCTGCTATTCGGTTCTGCCGCATGGATCGTTGGTCTATTAGTTTCCTTCTTCTTCTACGGTGCGGGTGCTAAGGAAGATCGCCTCGAGAAGAGGGCGGCTCCTATTTACGGTTTTCTACGTTCACGCCTTTGGTTCGATGAAGCATATGACTTCTATGTTGAAAAGGTTCAGCAACGCTTTGCGCTCTTACTCAACTTCATTGACGTCTTTGTGATCAAAGGTGTCCTCGTTCGAGGAAGCGCAGGTATCGTCGGCCTTGTTGGGATATGTTCACGCTCGCTCCACGATGGCAATCTTCATAGCTACGTTTATTGGTTTCTCGCAGGTCTCATCCTACTCTGGGCGGTCGCTTCAGGACTATTATAGTATAAAATTTAGTTTGTAATGGGTAACCTAGAAGCAAGTTCACTCTGTCTCCTCGTATCGATCCTTGCGCCGATTCTCGTGGGCCTTGTGCTTCTCTGTGGTTCACGTTTTAGCGTGAACTCGATGCGTGCTCTGAGCGTCTTTGGTTTCGGTTTACCATTGATGATCGGTATCATGCTTTACGGTCTCTTTGATCCGTTACTGGCGGGTGAGTATAACTTTGAGCTACGTTTGCCGACGGGGCTGGAAAGCATCGGGATCTACTTACACTTAGGTTTGAACGGTATTTCGATGCCGCTCTTTCTACTTGCAGGTATGGTCGGTCTTGCGACGGGGCTTTACGCCATGAATTCCAAAGCTGAGCGACTGCATCTCTACCTTGCACTGCTACTTTTTATGCTTGGCGGCCTCATGGGCACCTTTGCTTCGATCGATGTTTTCTTCTTTTACTTCTTCCACGAGTTTGCTCTTATCCCGACTTTCTTGATGATCGGTATTTGGGGGGGCGCGGGTCGTCGTGTTGCGGCCATCGAGATGACGATTTATCTCACGCTCGGTGCATTGCTTTCACTACTTGGACTGATAGCGCTCTATGTGCAATGTGGAGTGGATTCATTCTCTTTGTTGGAGCTTCGTAATTACCTCTCCTCTCAAGCACTTAGTGAAACGGTGCAGAATAATATCTTTGCGCTACTGCTATTTGGTTTCGGCATCTTGGTTTCGCTTTTTCCATTCCACAGCTGGGCACCCAAGGGCTACGCTGTCGCACCGACGGGTGCAGCCATGCTTCATGCTGGAGTGTTGAAAAAGTTTGGTCTTTACGGCCTCTTACAAATTGCTGCGCCTTTGCTCCCTTCAGGTGCCGAACATTGGTTCCCTTGGATCGTTTGGCTGGCGCTGGGTAACATCATTCTGATCGGGCTCGTCACAATGGCACAAAAGGACCTTAAGATGATGCTCGGTTACAGCTCGGTCATGCACATGGGCTACGCCTTCCTCGGGATTGCTTGTTTTTCTGTAGTCGGAGTGGGTGGGGCGCTTCTTATGATGGTGGCGCATGGATTGTCCGTGGCGTTGCTCTTCATGCTATCGACCTGCGTTTACCATCGCAGCCAGACTTTTGATCTTTCCTCGATGGGCGGCCTAGCGACCAAGGCTCCCGTGCTGGCTGGCTTTTTCGTGGCCGCCACTATGGCTAGTATTGGTTTACCCGGTTTCGGTAATTTCTGGGGTGAGTTCACCATCTTTGTGGCGCTCGCTGAAACGGATATGACTAAGTGGATCGTGGCACCTGCTGCCATCGGTATCGTTATCTCCGCGATCTACGGCTTGCGTGCTGTTTCCAATATTTTCTTTGGTCAAGCTAAAGATTCTTTCAAAGAGCGCTTAGAAAGTGGTCAGGTCACCGATCTGCAGCCCTTCGAGAAATTACCGGCATGCCTTTTAATTGGCGGCCTCTTGCTGACGGGTATCTTTCCTCGCATAATTTCAGACGATGCCAACCGCGAATTGGCGGTGCTTTACCCGTATGAGCAAAGTAATCTAACTGCCATCGAATCGGTAATCTTGCCCGCCGAGGCGGACGCTCCCAAAGAGGTGGCACACTAATGAACGAACTTCTCATCGAATTTCTTGGTGGTTTCACCAAGACCAATCAATGGTCAGCTATCCTTCCCGAGATCATGCTCGGTGTGCTTGCGCTCGCACTGCTCGGGGCGGAGATGGCCTTGCCTAAAAATAAACAGACGCTCATTCCTCGTCTTGCGATTTGGGGGCAAGTTATTGTCTTGCTCTTTGTCATCGCATGCATCGGTTGGTGCAATGTTGGAGAGAGCGAGTATTTTAGCGGTCTGATCATTCAGAACGACATGACACAGATCATGCGTGCTTTCTTCGTGGTGAGTTCGATCGTGGTCTGCTACCTCGGTCAGATTTACTTGAGTAAGCAGTCCCTCGCTAAGACTGAGTTTTATGCTTTAGTCCTGATCATTGCTGCGGCCATGATGCTGCTTGTACAGAGTGCCAACTTTGTTATGCTTTTCGTCGCATTGGAAACGGTGACTGTTGCCTTCTACGTGCTCGTTGCCTATTCTCGCACCAGTCAATTCTCACTCGAAAGTGGGCTTAAGTATCTAATCCTCGGTGCGCTCAGCTCTGGCATTTTACTCTTTGGTATCGTCCTTCTTTATGGTATCGCAGGCAGCCCAGAGCTGATGGGCTCAAGTCGCGACTCGCTCAAGTACATCGAACTGGCTAACTTCATTACCCTGAACACCAACAATCTGATCGGTGTGGATAATATGATCGTGAAGATCGGTGCCCTTCTCGTAGTCGCCGGTATCTGTTTCAAAATTGGGGCGGTGCCCTTCCAGATTTGGGTGCCCGATGTCTATCAAGGCGCACCGACACCCGTTACTGCCTACCTCGCTGTTGCTTCCAAAGCGGCTGGGTTTATTGTATTAATTCAGCTTTTGCACGGCCCGTTCATTGGCTTGAAAGAATTCCTTGTGCCCGTGCTGTCTGTCATCGCGGCGGCTACGATTTTGTTCGGCAATGTTGCTGCGGTGACGCAGCGCAACGTCAAACGCCTTATGGGGCTCTCAGGGATCGCGCACGCGGGCTACTTGATTGTAGGTGTGATTGCTTCACTCTACGTCCCATGGGCGGTTTACGCAGTGATCTTTTACCTCGTTACCTATTTACTGGCCTCATTCGCCGTCTTCGGTGTGATGTCGCTCGCAGCGGATGCCAACGATGCAAACCAAGAGCTTGATCACTACGAAAATTTTGCCCGCAAGCGTCCTTTCCTTAGTTGCGTTTTAGTCTCTGGCCTCGGTTCCTTGGCGGGGATCCCTCCACTTGGTGGATTCATAGGTAAACTCTTCCTTTTTGTCGCCGCTTTCCAGGCTGGTCTCTACGGACTCTTGGGCATCTCGGTACTTGGTGTGGTCATTTCAATCTACTATTACTTTGATTGGATTCGCGAATGCTACTTTTCTGCACCCACAAGCGCTGAGGTAGAAGACGCCTCTGGCGACGAGACACTAGGAGATCGTATTTTACTTGGTGCTCTGGTAGCCGCTACCGTCGTGATCGGTATCTTGCCTGTTGCGCTACCGATTATTCGATAGGTATTTTACTGAGTTTGGGGATACGTATTCAGTAGTTCGAGCGCTTTGACAGATGAACCCTGTATGTTTGGTATCTACCCACATTGATATGACTTCATAAAATGCGCTACCTCCTAATCGATGCCTATAATGTAATCTGTGCGACGGATTCACTACGTGAGATCATGCAGGGTAAGCTCGAGACCGCGCGCGATCAATTGGCCGATATTGTCCGTAGCATTCATGATGCCGAAGCAGTGCATGTCGCCCTTGTGCTCGATAGCCGCAACGACAAACTAGAAGTAGAGCATCCCTACAAAGTAAAGACTTTTGAATACCTCTACGCACCCGCAGCCTTGACTGCCGATGGAGTGATTGAGCGCATGGTCGCACGTGTCAATAAGCCCAACGACACGAGCGTAGTCAGCAATGACCGTATGGTTAGAGAGTCGGTCCGTGCCAACGGCGCCATAGCACTGCGCCCCGAAGAACTCTTCGAATGGGCGAGGGGATGTGAATTACGGCTAAGTCAAGATACCCGCCGAAGAAATGCCGCGAATGCCAAGAATTTTAGAAACGGACTGGATTTGTAGCGAGTTAGTTCGAGGCTGGCAGGAGAGTGATGAGAGGATAGAAAATAGAATCTACAAGAGCAGGGCACAGATAAGTTGAGGATATTTCAATGTTTCCATATGGAGTTTATCTGATTCAGTTCGAGGCTGAGCAACTTCACACTCCCACCCTTCGTACTGAGGCTCAAACTGTCGTCTTTCGGGTTGAAGGCAACATGATGGCTGAGGGAGAATACGCCCTCTTCGGAGAAGATCTCGATCGATGACCAATCGACGAGCATTCGTATTTTAAGAATCTGGTTCGAGTCGGGTCTTAACGCAGGGGGATTCTTACTACCAAATTTGTTTTTCTCAGCACCCTGATACATTAGTTTTTGATCAGCGATGTTGTATCGATACTTTAAACGGGCGATTTCGAAAACAATCTCATCTGCCGTAGCACCCTCCAAATCAAAGCTAACGGTCATATCGAAGGCTTTTGACCGAACCTCATTAAGGATGTTTTCGTGGTTTAGATTCTGCTTGGTGATGCGGACCGTGCAGCCAGTGTAGAGTTTTTTAATGGTGGCGATCGGAGTGCGAGTGACCCGCATTTTACCGTCGCGGGTTACCAGTCCAAGTTCGACAGGAAAGGTCGCGTTTCGCTCCCATGGTTTCTCGTCAATTCCACCGTTCCATTCGTCCATCCAGGCTAGTTGGATGTATTTTTTTACAGGCATTGTATGAGGAAAAAATGTCTGACCGGCATAGAAATCAGGACCAAGATCCATAAACAGGTCCTCTTTGGACTTATTCTCATCGAAAAAATGCGTTCCATCAAAATGCCCCACAAGGTACTTACCGGCGGCATCGTAGAGGACCCACTTCATCTTCTCGGGATCGCCATCAAGTGGGAGTTCGACCAGGTCTGGGCATTCAAAGCCAAACCGGAGGTTGCTCAGCCTTTTCCAAGTGATCAGATCCTTCGACCCGTAAAAAGTTGTCCCCTCTTCATAGATGGCTAAGACCCATTTTTTTGTAGCTTCGTGCCAAATGACACAGGGGTCCCTTGGGGTGTCGCCTGTAGTGGGATGGGCAACGGGGTTTTTTTCGTAATTATGCCACGTCTGCCCGTGGTCGTTGCTCCAGGCAATACAGGTTCCCACTTTTGTGCCTGTATAAAAGGTAATAAGGGCGGGCTTCGGTGAACCTGTAATTTTTGCGGCAACCGGTCCGCTGACCACGATTCCACTTCCCGAATAAATCTGATCTCCTGAAACATTTTGTTTTGCGCCAGCATCGAGTGCATGGCTACTCCTTCCAATGAGGGCAAGTCCATGATCATTCCAGTGGAGGAGGTCTGTGCTGCTGGTATAGCCTGCGTCCCTTTTGTTTGTTCCCCACTGGTAGGTCATGTGGTAGATGCCGTCGACATACCAAAGGGCGTTAATGTCGTTCATCCACCCATTACGAGGCGAAAAGTGAAACTGAGGGCGATAATTTTCTTGGTAGTCGGTGGCGTGGTAGTGTCCGGAAAATGGCCGAGCACTATCGACTTCGGGGACAATAAATCCCCATCCACTGGGAATCAGAGCTGCCCAAATAAGTGGTAAACATAAAAGACTCTTCATGGTGAATTTCCTCTATTTACTCAACGATGAGGATAGGCAAGCGCCTAACGAGCTAAACCTCGTATTCCAGTAGTGGCTCGGGGTCGATTACCTTCGTGTTGGGAAGACGCTCCTTGAGTTGAGTCTGAAACCAATCGCGTGCGTCTTGATCACCGTGGGTTAAGATGATGGCACGGGCTTGCGTTTGTTCGGCATATTCGAGTAGTTCGCTGCGGTCGGCATGGCCGCTGAGGTCGAACTGATCAATGCTGGCACGGATTGGCGCGTTGTAGTCGAGCGCTTCGAAAAAGAAGGTCGCCTCTTCGTCGTAAGATTCCAGTAGCTGCCCTCCTGGCGTGTCGGGATCGCAGTAGCCGACGAAGCAGAGGCCATTGTTTGAATGGGGCAGGAGCGAGGCAGCGATCTTATAAGAGGGTGTATGCTCAACCATCATACCACTACTCACGAGGTAAATGCCCTTTCGCGGGAGATCACGTCCTGGGCGCATGTTAAGGTCGACGGAGCGGACATCCATCTTTTCTAGTATCTCAATATTGAAATCAATTAAGTTAGTTTGCTTGCGAATTTTATCAAAGTGCTCGCAGACAGCCATGCCGAGCCCTGCGGCGTGAATAGGAGACTTTGGCAAGCGACCATTGTTGCGTGCTTCGTAAATTATTTTAAAGAGCTCCTGCATGCGTCCGAGCGCAAATACAGGTATTAAGCAGCTGCCGCCGCGCTCTAGGATCGCAGCAATCTGATCGACCAGTTGATTGACTTCGGAGGCGCGGGTATTGCCCGGCTCACGACCTTTGGCGCCTCGGGTCGTTTCTAGGATGAGGGTGTCCAATGGACCTGGTGGCAGTTGAGCTCCTTGGAGGGTGCGTTGAGCTTCTAAGAGGACGTCGCCAGAGAAGACGATGCGTCGATGCTTGTAGATGAATTCGACGGCAGCGGCGCCCGCTACGTGTCCTGCGGGGTGGAGGATTACTTTGATCTTTTCTCTCCCCTTAGTATAGATTTCACTACGCCCAAAACGCTGAATGGTCAACTGCTTACTAAATTGAACGACATCGCGGTGGAGAAAGAGTGGATACTCGGCGATGCCATGCTCTTCTCGCTGACGCTTCATTACGTTGATCGAGTTACGCAGCATGCGCGTCGCAAGGGTGACATTGGGCGCGGTGGTGATGACGGGCGTCTTTGGGTATTGCGCGGTCACGATGGGCATGGAACCGAGGTGATCGAGGTGGCAGTGCGTGAGCACTATCAGGTCAAGGTCTATATTTTCAATAGGCTTGAAGTCAGGCAGAGCATCATAGCCAAGTTTTTTCGGATTGAGCCCAGAATCGATCAATAGGTTGAAGCTACCGATCTGAACGAACATAGAGTTCGCACCGATTTCGCCGTGGCGGTTTAGGTCGATTAGCTTCATATTGTGTTCTTGAGCGTGATTTTCATTTCAAATCTTATAATTTGGAGTGGTTCGTAGGCTCTGCCTTTTTGTGGATTACGAAAAGCACTAAATGACACGAAAACACCCTTATGTTTCTAAAGTATTTTTTGCATCTGGAACCAGCTAACAGAGAGCATATTATGAATCGTAGGTCTTCTGGGACGGGGATTCTGACCTTAAAATATCCAATCATTTATAAATATAGCTTGTCTGCTCTAGGCTTAAAGAATTGAAACGTAATATATGATGCCCTCTGCATTAGTCACTTGAAGCGACTGCCTTTTTCCTCCATGAGCGATTTTTTAAAGCACGAATGCGGTATCGCGATGATCCGCCTTTTGAAGCCTTTATCCTACTTCCAAGAAAAATATGATACGCCATTGTATGGCTTCAATCAGCTGTTTTTGCTGATGGAAAAACAGCATAACCGAGGGCAAGACGGTGCTGGAATTGGCTGCGTCAAGCTCCGTGTGAGACCAGGTGCACCCTACATGGCGCGCGAGCGCACGATTGAGGGCAACTCGCTTTCGCGAATCTTTAAGGGCCAACTCAAGGCCTACCAAAAGATGGTTGATGATGGCATCATTCATCCTGAGTTTCCAGAAACGGTGAAAGATAATTTTGGATTCGGTGGCGAAATTTTGCTCGGGCATCTTCGCTATGGCACCTCGGGCGTTTATTCATCGACCAGCTGTCACCCATATGTGCGTCAGTCAAATTGGCCTACAAAGAACCTAATGTTGGCGGGTAATTTTAATATTACTAATGAGAAAGATCTTAATAACGACCTTATCAACCGTGGCCAACATCCAATCTTTGGCACGGACACGCAGGCGGTACTTGAAGAGATCGGCTTTCATCTAGACGAGGCTCACGATGCGATCTACCATAAGATGCGCGACCAAAATGTGGAGGGCAAGAGGATCCCGAGTATCATTAGCAAAGAAATAGATCCTGTGCGTATCTTGCAAAATGCCGCTGCCAATTGGGATGGTGGTTTTGCCATTGCGGGGCTGATTGGTAATGGGGACACTTTTGTTATGCGTGACCCGCAAGGGATCCGACCATGCTATTACTTTCACAACGACGAGGTAATCGCATTCGCTTCCGAGCGTGTCGCACTGATGACGATTTTTGATCAGCCGATCGAAAATGTCTGCGAAGTCGAACCTGGTTCAGCTATGGTTGTAAAGAGCGATGGTAAAATCTACTCCGAACGGTATACTGAATCGAAGCCGATCACGCCCTGTTCCTTTGAGCGCATATATTTCTCACGCGGCAACGATGCTGAAATCTACGCTGAGCGCAAGGCGCTGGGTGGTGCACTGCTTGAGCAAGTTGTCAAAGCGATTGATAACAATTTTGCCGATAGCGTCTTCAGCTTCGTTCCCAACACAGCAGAAGTTGCTTATTACGGTTTGCTTGATGCTGTGCGACTTCACCGACGCCAAGAAGTGAGCGAACGCCTACTCGAAGCCAATGAGGCCGGCACGCTGGATAAAGAGTTGATCGACGAACTAATCATGGGCAACTGGCCGCGCGGTGAAAAGATTGCCCACAAGGACATCAAATTGCGTACCTTTATCTCGCAGGAAGAAGGACGTGCTAAACTCGTCTCGCACGTCTACGATATCACCTACGGTGTCGTCAAAGAGAAAGACTGCTTAGTCTGTATCGACGATTCTATCGTACGTGGGACTACGCTAAAGGAGTCGATCCTCAAAATTCTAAGTCGCACCAAGCCGCGCAAGATCGTAGTCGCTTCCACTGCTCCGCAGATCCGTTATCCTGATTGCTACGGAATCGATATGTCGGAACTGGGTAAATTCATCGCCTTCAAAGCCACTGTCGAATTGATCAAGGACGACGGGAATAACGATCTCTTGCAAGACGTTTATCAAGACTGCATTGCTCAGGCTGATCTGCCTGCAAGTGAGATGAAGAATCACGTCAAGCGCCTCTATGACCGCTACACCGAAGAGCAGATTTCAGCTAAAATTGCTGAACTCGTTTATCCTAAGAATGTGCATTGGGAGGGCGAACTCGAGATCGTCTTCTTACCCGTCGATAAAATGCGTAAAGCGATTCCTGTGCACAATGGTGATTGGTATTTTACGGGTAAATATCCGACGCCGGGCGGCGTCGCGACAGTCAATAAAGCTTTTATTAATTACTTCGAGAACAAGACGGGACGGGCCTATTGATCCTGTTTAGTCCCGCCTTATGGCGGTTTTGAATGCTTACACGAGTGGTGAATAGGGCACTTAAGTTATCATTTCTTTACGACCTTCTGTAGGCAGAGTTTTAACCTGTTTACCCGCTAATCGCTGCGACCACGTCGTCAACCGACTCGGCACTCTTGATCTGCTTGCGCAAGCGTTCTCTACGGCAGTTCTTGGCGATCTCAGCAAGCGCAGCGAGATGGCCTTCGGTATCTCCCTCAGGACTGATAATGAAGAAAATTAAGTCAATTGCTTCATCTTGTCCTTGAATGGTGAGCCCCTTTTTGAGATGCGCTATGAAACAGACACGATAGTCGAGGTTTTCGCAATACAGGTTTGGAATGGCAATACCATGACCAAGGAAGGCAGGAAAGACGCGGCCTTGCTCCTCAAGGTCTTCGAGTATCTGTTCTTCGGAGCTCGAAGGTAGGTGTTGCGCAGCAATTTTTGCGAGTAGTTGATAGAGGCTTTCTATGTTTTCACATTCGGTATTAATGAAGCCGCCACTATGGAGCGCACGCAAGAGGAAGCCCTCGGAGCGGCGCAGGCAGATTACCTCGTCTTCCTCCTTCACCATCTCTTTAAGTATAGCGTCGTGCGGTATGGCTCTAAGTTGTTTTCCGCGACGAATGAAGAGAGGATGCCAGTCGCCAGAGGCGAGGCTCTTGCCTTCTTCCCATTTTATAGTCTCGAAACTGCTCTCACCTTGCAGTAGCTCGCTGCCAATCACGGCGGGGCGCGATAGGTCACCGAAGACGCCTTGTCCAGTCAGCTGGTCAGCCTCGGTTGGGCTATCGAGTGGTACCCAGCCAAATACTTTTTCGTTATCAAGCTCCTTCGCCCAGCGCTGCATCAGGATTTGGTTCAGCTCGACATTATCGGTAAGCGCGAGCACGTATCCCGCGCCAAAGAGGGCTTGTTCATTTTCATACAGTTTTTCCGCTTCCATACCGTCGCAGTGTAGTGTGTTTAGGCCTTCCTTTTTTGCTAGTGCGATGTTGCGTGCATTGGTGTCGAGCAAAAGGACGTGTTGTTCATCTTTTCGCATCAGCTTACGCGCCAATTCACGACCAAAGTGGTGTGCACCGATAACGACCCAGTCGTTTGGCGCGGGACGTTGTAGGCCGAGCAATTTAGCGAACATGCCCGCCGAGAGTCCTTGAATAAGAACGGTCGCGCAGATGACTGAATAGACAAAAGACTCCAGTAGGGCGGGATCGCCGACCTGGTTTTCTTTGGCGCTGAGACTTAAGGCAAAGAGTGATGCCATTGATGCGGCGACTACGCCGCGCGGAGCAACCCAGCTGAGTAGTGCCTTTTGCCTGAGATTCAAGTCTGTCCCGAATGAAGACGCCGCGATGCTCAAGGGTCGGATGATGAGAATAACAGAAAAGAGCACCCATCCGCCGTCCAGTTTGAAGAAATCGATAAACTGCTGCAGCTCTAATCGAGCGACCAAAAGCAAGAAAAGCATGCCGATGAGCAGATCCACAATTTCAGCTTTAAAGGCTTTAATTTCACGAAGCTGACGTGGTTTTTTGATTCCCACGATAAGACCAGCAATCGTCACAGAGAGCAGGCCCGCTTCGGGTTTAATCAACTCAGTCGCCCCGAAAATGAGCATGGCACTGGCCAGTGCGAAGGCATTAACGATGTTATCTGGCACCCAGTTTCTCTTCATCACCCAATAGATCGAGTAACCACCGATCAGGCCAATGGCAGTACCACTGGCTACGCGGATCAAAAAGCTGGGGATGGCCACAGCACCACTGCCTTCGACCACCCACTCGAAGCAGAGAATCGCAATAAATACCCCGATGGTGTCGATTAATACCCCTTCCCAGTGAAGGATGCTAGCCAACTTTTGCTGCACACGGATACGGCGCAAGAGCGGGACAATTACGGTCGGTCCGGTTACGATAATGAGGCTGCCCATAAGTAGAGAAAAGGCCGGCGAGGTATTAAAAACGATGTAAGCGGTCAACGCAGAGCCGAGCCAAGTAATGAGCACACCAATTGTGAGTAAGCGTTTAATCACCGTTGAGGTTTGCTTAAATTCCTTGAGGTCCAGTGTCAGCGCGCCCTCGAACAGAATCAGCCCGACCGCTAGTGAGACAATCATGGGCAGGAAATCGCCCAGCGCATTCGGCTGGAGCACTTGTAGCCACTCGGGCCCCAGTGCAAAACCACCCAATAGCAGCAAGACAATCGTCGGCAAATGCAAGCGGCGCGCGAGCACCGTGAGCAGACATCCAGCACCGACTGCAAAACAGAGCGCCCATAGGGCACCTTGAGAATTGCCCACGGCGAGGGTTTGAAAGGTGTTCATGACTGACAGCAAACTTGTTATTTCTTATTCTTAATTATTCTCTCAATCCTAATCACGCTCTTGGAGCAGCAGGGGGATTAAGCGGGATCAAGAGTAGGATACAGACAGATGAACTAGTCCAAATTGTGGCACATCCCGAGCGCAGGCGAGACCTCGCTGGCTTTACCAATGATTTCCGCAGGTACGCCAGCGACACTCGTGTGTGGCGGCACATCTTTGAGCACAACACTGCCAGCACCCACTTTGGCACCTTCGCCGATCTCGACATTGCCAAGTATCTTGGCACCCGCACCGAGCAGCACGCCCGAACGGACCTTCGGGTGACGGTCACCGCGGTCTTTGCCCGTGCCACCTAAAGTGACTTCATGCAGGATCGACACGTCGCTTTCTACGACGGCTGTCTCGCCCGCGACAAAGCCAGTTGCGTGGTCGAGCAAAATGCCATGTCCTATTTGGGCTGCAGGATGGATGTCGACCGCGAAAGTTTCAGAGATGAGACTTTGAAGGTAGAGGGCAAACTCCGTGCGTCCAGCATACCAGAGGTAGTGCGATACTCGGTAGCAGACCAGTGCCTGTAAGCCCTTGAAGTAGAGAAGTGGCGTCAGAACATCTGGGCAGGCTGGATCTCGCTCGTTCACCGCGATCATATCATAGGCAATGTGTTGCAGGATAGTAGGCTGTTGCACAAAGGCGTCCATGAATGTTTCGTGAAGCACATCAATTGAGGCCGAGTGGTTGACCAGTTTTCTAGTCAAGCGGTAGGTGAGGCACTCGGCAAAGGAGTCGCGTTCGACCACGGTTTCTTTTAGTAAAGTCCCCAAAGCTGGCTCACGCGCCACGATTTCTTTCGCGCGTAGTCGAATCTCGCCCCAGTGAGCATCTAAGTCGATAGCTATCATAGTAAAAATTATTAGCCGACTACTGAATAAATGCCAACCAAAAGAGCGAAAAGTAGCATCGAGCTCTTTCGCTTAGTAGATTCCGTGCTTTCTGATTGATTCTCTGTCAGCTGGCGACAAATAATGCACTCTGATTGCATTAAAATTATCAAATTATGGCAAAAGGAATACTTTTCTCTGGGCAAGGCGCCCAAAAAGTCGGTATGGGGCACTCGCTTTACGAAAATTCAAAGACTGCTAGGGCTCTCTACGAAGAGGCCAATGAGGTGCTCGGCTGGGATTTAAAAAGTATCTGCTTCGACGGTCCCGACGAAACTTTGACTGAGACCAAGATCTGTCAGCCCGCACTTTACGTGCAAGGCTACGCTCTCTTTAGTATTCTAAAAGAACGCGGTAAGCTGAGTGAGCTTAAGGCGGCTTGCGGCCTCAGTCTCGGCGAGCTGACTGCACTGGCCGCAGCGGGCGTTTACGATTTTACGACTGGCCTTCGCTTGGTGGCGGAGCGTGGTCGCGTCATGCAGTTGGCTTGTGATGCAACTAAGGGGGGGATGGCGGCCGTGATTGGTGGCACTTCCGAGGATGTGCAAACTTTCTGCGATGAGTTCGATATCGAGATCGCTAATTTGAATTGCCCCGGACAGATCATCATCTCGGGCGACAATACAAAAGTAATCGAAGCCGTCGCCGCCTCCAAGGGACGCTTCAAACTTTGCAAGCCGCTCAATGTGGCGGGCGCTTATCACAGCTGCCTCATGCAATCGGCTCGGGATGCTTTTGCTGAGTTCATCAAAGACTTTGATTTCAAAGTTCCCGAGATCGTTTGCTATACCAACGTCACGGGTGGTCAGGTCAGTGATCCGGAAGCGATTAAGGAGGCACTTGTCAGTCAAGTCGTCTCATCAGTGCGCTTTGAAGATAACTTACGCAACATGGCTGTGGATAACGGTCTGAACGAATTTTATGAGTGTGGTCCAGGCAAAGTGCTTGCCGGGTTCGCTAAGCGCATTGATCGCTCGCTTGTGGTCACGCCGATGTCTGAATTTGAGGAGGTCCCGGAGTAAATGCTAAATTTTTTAAACCCGAGGTCTCGCGCTGGTTGTTTCGATAGATTCCAAGCCTTGAGCTTGTCGATTGGAGCGAAAATTAGCCTGATCGCTTTTGTAGATTCTGCCCCATCCCGCAAGCGTAAGCCCTTCATTCAATAATGCGCATCTATTTCATGGGTATCTGCGGCACGGCCATGGGTAATGCAGCGCTCCTTCTTAAAGAACAAGGTCATGAGGTGCTCGGCTGCGATGCAGCTGTCTATCCGCCTATGTCCGATGTGCTG
>PKCJ01000080.1 GCA_002862945.1 Opitutia bacterium
CTTTTCTGAGTGCCCTTCAGGCACAAAGCCAAGGAGCTGTTACCCGCGCCGAGTATGAAGCGCTCGCCGCCAAAGTCGCGCAGCTCGAAGCCCGTCTAGCTGGCGTTCAGACTCAACAGCTCGATTCGATCACGCAAGAGGTGATTGCTTCGATGCCCTCAAGCAGCAGCAGTCAAGCTAGCCCTAGCCTCATCGAAAATGTCGTAGCTGCCGTTAAGCAGCGCGAGCAGGAAGTTAATTTCCCATGGATGGACAGCGCCAAGTGGGCGCCGCTTCGCATGGGGATGAGCCCAGATGAGGTGATCGCGCAGCTCGGTGAGCCCACTCTAGACGAGCCATCACTGAATCGCCGAATTGATTTTGTCTATACCTACCAAGGGCGCCGTCCAGCGACCAACCAACGGGTCGAAGGAAAAATTCGTTTTTATAAAGGCGAGGCGATTGATATCGAACGCCCGGTGCTCGATTAGCCATTTGCTAATAGTCCAGCTTTCTTGGAAAGCGCCCCGCTGTGCAGGGCGCTTTTTTGTGCCCATTTGTAAGAGGCGTAAGTGATCGAGATATCCTAAAAACGTGAAAATATTTTTTAGTTACAATAAAAAATTAGGATACCTGAAGCTTGGCACTAGTACTGCTAACTATCAACCGAAGTAACAATTTATACTTCACTCTTAATTAGAAAATACACGAATCATTACAAAATGGAAAATTCATTCAAAAAAATCCTATCGTTAGTTTCTGTAGCTGCGTTCGCTCTTTCTGCGTCCACAGTTCGCGCTGACGATTGCGCTGACGATACTGTCAAAGTAGGCATCCTGCACTCCTTGAGTGGCACGATGGCAATCTCCGAAACCTCACTGCGTGACGTCCTCTTGTTCACCTTTGATGAAATCAATGCCAGCGGTGGTGTACTCGGCAAAATGATCGAGCCCGTCGAAGCTGACGGTGCCTCTGATTGGCCGACCTTTGCTGAAAAGGCGGAGGAACTGCTTGCCAAAGATGAGGCATCCGCCGTGTTCGGTTGCTGGACATCTGTCAGCCGCAAGTTCGTCCTGCCAGTCTTCGAAAAATATAACGGCCTGCTTTTCTACCCCGTCCAGTACGAGGGTGAGGAAGAGTCGCCCAATATTTTCTACACGGCTGAAGCGGTCGGACAGCAAGCTATTCCTGCAGTCGATTACTTGCTCGAGGAAGGATACACTAAGTTCTACCTGATTGGTACGGACTATGTTTACCCACAGACGACCAACATCGTGCTGTTCGAATACCTACTTTCTAAGGGTATTCCAGTCGAAAACATTGGTGGTGGTATCCGCTATGAAGGTGACGTCGCCGTCTCCGCGGGTAACTACACACCGTTTGGACACACTGATTTCCAGCAAATTGTTGCTGAGATCAAAGACTTTGCTGCTTCAGGCGATGCCTGCGTGGTCAACACGATTAATGGAGACGCGAATGTGCCATTCTTCAAAGAAATCGCGGCTTCTGGTCTGACTTCTGATGACTGCCCGATCGTATCATTCTCTCTTTCAGAGGATGAATTCCGCGGTCTGCCCACTAAAGACCTCGTCGGTCACCTCGGTTGCTGGACTTACTTCATGTCCATTGATTCTCCTGCCAACGATAGCTTCAAGGCGAACTTTCAAAGCTGGCTCGCGAATGATGCGCCGGCCGCAGTGGCTAAAGAGGGTCGTGTGACCTGTAGCCCAATGGTATTGTCTTACAATGGCGTCTACCTATGGAAGGCTGCAGTTGAAAAAGCGGGTACTTTTGACACCGATGCAGTGATTGCAGCCCTAGAAGGCGGTATATCTTTCGACGGTCCTGGTGGAACAGTGACCACGCAGAAGAATCATCACCTTACAAAGAGTGTCTACATCGGCGAGACACTTGAAGACGGTCAGTTCGAGATCCTCGAGGTCATGCCTGACGTTTACGGAGAGCCTTGGCTGAAAGGCACTTTTTAGTAAGACGACTCTGCTAGTTAATTCCTAGTGTAGTTGTGGTTTTGTTTGGCGGGGGCTTGTGGGATAATTCCTGCAAGCCCCCCTTCACATTGGTAGCTAGAACAATCCTTGCCCTGCTCTTAGAAAATACCGTTTTTTAATGATAGCTCATTTCTTTTTTTTAGGCTGCAACGGTAAATCCACAGTGAAGCATTGGATCAGTTTACTGATCGTCGCCGCAATTCTGACCAGCTCAGCCAGTGCACGGGACGCCCGCACTGTGATGGCTGAACTCATACAGTCTGAGCGCGCCGAACAGGCTGGTTTAATCGAAGAATTGAGCACTTATGGCGATACGATCATCGCCGATATTTATGAGGCCTGGCGCACGGGCGGAATTTATTTATTGGAGCAAGACACGGGCTCGCAATTGCTGCAATTCACCGATGCGCAAGAGTGGGCGCTTGTTCACAACGGAGCTGTAATCAATTTGTCCGAAGCGGAAGCTGCGGCTGCTAAGAAGCAGCGCCCCGCACGCGCCCTGCGCAAGCAAATGAAGCGCATCATCGATACGCTTGGCCTTAAGGCTGACAACACCGCCTTGCGTATCGACTCGGCGATCAAGCTGGGGCGTAGTCAAAAAGCCGAGTTTATTCCAGCCTTGGAGGGGCGTCTCAAGATCGAGACAGACAAGCAGGTGCTATCTGCCCTGCAAGAGGCTCTGGCAATCAGTAGACTCGCGAACGGAGAGGACGCGCAAGTAGTCGAAGCGGTGCAGACGCTCAAGGCCCTTAATTCAGTCGCAGCACGAGCCTTTCTGGAGGAGCTTATGCAAGCGGAAGGGGACAATGAGCGCGCGGACAGTTCGTTGTCGTATGCCTGCGCTGAGGCTTTAATCTCAATTGAGCGGCACATGAAGCAACAAGAATTTTTTGGCAGTTTCTTCCGCGGCTTTAGTACGGGGTCGGTGCTTCTGATCGTATCCTTTGGCTTAGCCATTACTTTTGGCTTGATGGGTGTAATCAATATGGCGCATGGCGAATTTGTCGCCATAGGCGGCTACGTGACTTTTCTGGTACAAAACTTTTTCATCCAGACATGGGGCCTGAGTAGTTCCGCCTTTGGTTGGTATTTCATCGTCGCCTTGCCGGTCAGCTTCATCGTGGCTGCGGTGATTGGGCTAATAATGGAGGTATCGATTATTCGCTTTCTATATCGCCGCCCGTTGGAGTCGCTCTTGTGCACTTGGGGGATCTCGATGGTCATGCAGCAGGGCTTTAGGCTCATCTTTGGCGCGGCTAATGTTCAAGTGAATAATCCAACATGGCTCATGGGTAATTTAAGCTTCGCGGGCTTCCAAATGAGTTACACCCGTTTACTCATTATATTAATCGCTTTAGTTGTCGTGGCACTTACCTGGTTATTGCTGCGGCAAACGAATCTGGGACTACATATTCGTGCTGTTATGCAAAACCGGCACATGGCAAGCAGTCTCGGAGTGCCTGTTGCAAGAGTAAATAGAATGACTTTTGCCCTCGGTTGCGGACTGGCAGCATTGGGAGGAGCTGTGTTATCACAGATTGGAAATGTTGGTCCATCGATGGGTCAAGCTTACATCGTGGATAGCTTTATGGTCGTTGTAACGGGAAGTGTTGGTAATTTATTGGGTGCGGGACTCTCAGCCATGGGTATTGGCTTGGTTGATCAACTACTGCAGCCATCGCTCGGTCCAGTGATGGGCAAGATCACCGTGTTTGTGGTCATTATTCTTTTCTTACAATGGCGCCCGGGCGGGCTGTTCCCGACGCTCTCTCGCAGTCTCGACGATTAATCGCACAGGCCAAAGTTATGAAATTTTCGACCGAGATGAAAAAAGAGATGGGCATCCTGTGCCTAGTTACTGGCTTGCTGATGCTAATTCCCTTGTTCAACGCGGTGGGCCCTGAGTCTGGGCCGCTCTCAGTCAGCGCTTTTCAGGTGTCCTTGTGGGGAAAATACCTGACCTATGCGGTCTTGGCGATGAGCCTTAATCTGTTGTGGGGCTACACGGGCTTGTTGTGCCTTTGCCAGAGTTTATTTTTTGCCCTCGGTGGGTATGCGATGGGCATGTATCTGATGCTTATGATTGGTGAGCGTGGCGCTTACAAAAGCGTGCTCCCAGACTTCATGGTATTTTTGGGCTATCAAAAATTACCGCTCCATTGGGAGCCCTTTTATAATTTCGCTTTTACCGTGGCTGCGGTCCTCTGGGTACCTGGATTACTTGCCTTCGTCTTCGGCTTTCTTGCGTTTCGCTCGCGCATCAAGGGAGTGTATTTCTCGATTTTGACTCAAGCGCTGACCTACGCTGCCTGTTTAATGTTTTTCCGTAATGACTTTACCTTCGGCGGCAACAATGGCTTTACCGACTTCAAAGATATCCTCGGTTGTAATATCAACTCAGATGCTACCATCCGCGGTCTTTTCATCGCCACGACCGCACTCATGGTCTGCACTTATTTAATTACCTCTGGCTTGCTGGCATCGAAGCTCGGTAAAGTACAGCAAGCGATTCGTGATTCCGAAAACCGAGTACTTTTTTCTGGCTATTCGACCACCAGCTTTAAACTGATGATTTTTGTCCTGTCGGCGATGATCGCAGGCGCAGCCGGAGCCTTGTATGTGCCACAGGTGGGTGGTATCAATCCGAGCGCGATGGAGGCTGCGAAGTCGCTAGAGGTTGTAGTGTGGGTGGCTGTGGGTGGTCGCGGAACTAAGTGGGGTCCTGTGATCGGCGCCATACTGGTGAATTTTATCAAGAGCTACACGACGCATGCCTTTCCAGACTACTGGTTAATTATCATGGGTGGAATGTTTGTCTGTGTGGTGCTTTTCATGCCTGACGGGATTGTTGGTGTCTTCAAACAAGCTAAGTCTTATTTCGCTCGCCAACGATCACTAGAAACAACTGCTGCATAAACGATGTCGACTTACCATACGCCATTGTATCGCGACACGCCTCTGATTTTATCTGTTTCAGGTGTGACTAAGGCCTTTGATGGATTTAAAGCGATCGATGACTTGAACTTTTATTTAGAAGAGGGCGAATTGCGTACTATAATAGGCCCCAATGGGGCCGGTAAAAGTACTTTTATGGATATTATCACCGGGCGCACACGGCCTGATGTGGGCTCGGTCACGATGCACGAAAAAGATGGCCGCGACTATAATTTAGCCAAGTTGCGCGAGTTTGAGATCAACCGCCGCGGAATCGGGCGCAAGTTCCAGACGCCGTCAATCTACAAGTCCCACACCGTCTACGATAATTTAATTTTATCGCTGAATAAAAAGCGCGGTGTTTTTGCGACTTTGTTTTACCGCGAATCTAGGGAGGATCGCGAGCGCATCATGGAGGTGCTAAAGACCGTACGTTTGGATACGCGCGCCAATGACTTGGCGGGTATGCTCTCACACGGGCAGAAGCAATGGCTCGAGATCGGCATGCTGCTCGCGCAAGATCCTCGCCTGCTACTCATCGATGAGCCCGCTGCTGGAATGAGCGATGAAGAAACCGAGCGCACTGGTGAGCTGCTAATGAGCTTAGAGAATAAGCACAGCCTAATTGTGATCGAACACGATATGGAATTTATTCGACAAATTGCGCGCAAGGTAACGGTCTTACACCAAGGGCATGTGCTCAAAGAAGGCTCCTTCGAGAGCGTGAAAGCTGATCCTGAGGTCATACAGGTCTACTTGGGCCGGCAGGGTAAGCGCGCGGAGAACAATTAGAAATAGATATGAGCACAGCCGCAGAAAAACCTCCGAGCCAAGCACTGCTCTCTGTTAGTGATCTTAAGGCGAGCTACGATGAGTCCATCATTTTGCGCGGTGTTGATATAGAGGTGCCACCTAATTCAGTCGTGGCGCTCTTAGGACGCAACGGAGTGGGGAAGACCTCCTTGCTACGCAGTATCATGGGCCTGATGCCGCGCACAGAGGGTGAAATTTATTTTGAGGGTAAATCTATCGGAGGACTGCGCGGTGACCAACGCGCACGACTCGGATTGGGCTACGTGCCTCAGGGCCGCGATATTTTTCCGAACCTTTCCGTGCAAGAGAATCTCGAGGTTAGCCTTAGTATCGCGGGCAAGGCGGGCAAGGAACGGCTCGAACAAGTATACGCTCTGTTTCCAGTGATTCATGAGATGCTTGCCCGAAAGGGTGGCGTTCTGTCTGGGGGTCAGCAGCAACAACTTGCGATTGGCCGCGCATTACTCACAAATCCAAAACTGCTCATTCTCGATGAGCCGACCGAAGGTATTCAGCCTTCTATTATCGACCAAATTGAGGATGCCATTCATCTGCTTAAAAAACAGGGAAACTTAAGCATTATTTTAGTCGAACAATATCTTGATTTTGCTAAAGCTGCTAGTGATAAATTCTATATCCTTGATCGCGGAAGTGTGGTTCTCACGGGTGAGTCCGAAGAACTCACCCCGGACGTGATCGGTAAGCATTTGACTGTTTGATTTTTTTAATACATGCACCTCACTCCTCGAGAACAAGATAAACTGATGATCGTCGTAGCGGCTGACTTGGCGCGACGTCGTCAAGCCCGTGGTTTGAAACTAAATTATCCGGAGTCTATTGCCGTCATCACTTACGAGATACTAGAAGGTATCCGTGATGGAAAAACCGTCGCTGATTTAATGAGCTATGGCACTAGCATTCTTAAACGTGATGATGTCATGGAAGGCGTGCCTGAAATGATCCATGAAGTGCAGGTGGAAGGCACTTTTCTGGATGGCACCAAATTGGTCACTGTTCATAATCCGATTCGATGATACCCGGCGAATACATTTATTCTGATTCCGAAGCCTTGATCTGTGGTAATCTCGGTTTAAAAACCATTACTGTTAAGGTGGCTAATACGGGAGACCGTCCCGTGCAAATTGGAAGCCACTTTCATTTTTATGAAGTGAATGCATCGCTCGAATTTGACCGTACCGCGGCCAAAGGCTTTCGCCTAAACATTGCCGCGGGCACCGCAGTTCGCTTTGAGCCAGGCGACATTCGCGAAGTCGATCTGGTAGCCCTTGCCGGTGAGCGAAAGGTCTTTGGCCTAAATAACAAAGTCGATGCGCTGCTCGATTAGCGATCAATTATAATTTTCTATACATCATGAGCCTTGAATTTACTCGTCGTCAATATGCCGAAATGTTTGGTCCGACTGTAGGTGACCAAGTCCGCCTCGCAGATACCGAGCTCTTCATAGAAGTGGAGAAGGATCTCATTGCTGAAGCTGGCGGTTATGGTAACGAGGTCAAATTCGGTGGCGGGAAAGTGATTCGAGATGGAATGGGTCAATCGCCTCTTGCCTTGGATTCAAAGTGCCTCGACCTAGTTTTAACCAATGCGACAATCATCGATCCGATCCTTGGGATCATTAAGGCAGATATCGGAGTGAAAGGTGGTCGTATCGCGGGGATTGGTCATGCGGGCAATCCTCTCATTCAGTCCGGTGTGACTGAAGGTATGGTAATTGGCGCGGGTACGGAAGTGATCGCTGCCGAGGGTCACATTGTGACTGCTGGCGGATTCGATTCGCACATACATTTTATTTGCCCGCAGCAAATCAATGAAGCGCTGACGAGCGGCGTCACTTCAATGGTGGGCGGCGGTACCGGGCCAGCCACTGGCACTAATGCCACGACTTGCACACCTGGCGCTTGGAATATTCACAAGATGTTGGAGTCCGCTGAAGCTTTCCCTATGAATCTTGGCTTTATGGGGAAAGGCAACGCTTCCAACCACGAAGCTTTGCGTGAGCAAGTTGAGGCTGGTGCGATGGGCCTAAAGTTACACGAAGATTGGGGCACCACTCCGAGCGCAATCGATCACTCTTTAACTGTGGCCGACGAGATGGATGTGCAGGTTGCCATTCACACCGATACTTTGAATGAGTCTGGTTTTGTCGAAACAACGATAAGCGCATTCAAACACCGCGTCATCCATACTTTCCATTCGGAAGGAGCAGGCGGCGGGCATGCACCTGATATTTTGAAGGTCTGTGGGCTGCCCAATGTCTTACCGTCTTCGACTAATCCGACGCGGCCCTACACCGTTAATACTATCGATGAGCACCTCGATATGCTTATGGTCTGCCATCACCTCGATTCTAAGATTCCCGAAGATGTGGCCTTTGCCGAATCACGCATCCGCCCGCAGACGATTGCGGCCGAAGATATTTTGCACGACCGTGGTGCGATTTCAATCATGTCGAGCGACAGTCAGGCTATGGGCCGAGTGGGCGAAGTCATTATTCGCACCTGGCAAACAGCCGATAAAATGAAGAAACAATTCGGCAAGCTGGAGCCGAAGGGGCATCCAGCGGCTGATAACTTTCGCGTGCTGCGCTACATCGCAAAGTATACTATCAATCCGGCTATCGCCTGTGGATGTGTGGCCGATGTGGGCAGCTTAGAAGTGGGTAAGCTCGCCGATATCGTTTTGTTTAAGCCCGCTTTCTTCGGTGTTAAGCCAGAACTAGTGCTCAAGGGTGGGCTCATTGCCACGGCTAATATGGGAGATCCTAATGCATCCATCCCGACACCACAGCCGATGTATTACCGCCCTCAGTTTGCGGCTTTCGGCAAAGCAATTTCTAGCACTTCAATTACTTTCCTAAGTAAAGCTGCCATTGATGCAAGCGTGCCGGAAAAACTGGAATTGAAGAAGCTGATCCGTCCGGTCTCGAACACACGTAACATTTCGAAGCATGACATGGTATTGAATAATTGTCTCCCCGATATCGAAATTGACCCTGAAACCTATACGGTGACCGCTGACGGCGAAGTCTTGCATTGTGAACCCGCCGACTTGTTACCTATGGCGCAGCGGTATTTTTTATTCTAGATAATATATAGCTATGACTATCTTTTTGCTATAACTATTCTGCGCAAATGCGACCGGATAGCCGCCACTATAAAAAATGCACCTCATCACCCAAGCAATCTCCCAAATTCCTGAAAGCCTTAAGTCTATTTCGATTCCGGTGGATCGCCACAAGCTTGCCCGCCGTCGCTGGCGTGGCACGGCGACCGATAATACCGACTTCGGTTTTGATGTGAGTGACGCTCTCGCACATGGCGATTGCGTCTATACGACAGATACAAATGCCTATGTGATTGAACAAAGCCCTGAAGATTGTTTTCTAATAGCCCTGAAAAAAGCCAAGGAGGCCGCTTGGATTGGCTGGATGATTGGCAACCTGCATTTTAAGGCTGCTTTTAGTGAAGAGGGGCTGCTCGTCCAGGATGACTTGGCGGTCGAACAAATGTTGGATCGTGAGCATATCCACTATCATCGAGTACAGAGAATCTTCCAGCCGAGCAAGCAATGGGGGCACTCGCACGATCAAGACCATGCTCATAGCCATAGCCATTCGCACTAAGTGATGGATGAAGCAGATCAGTCTGCCGCGTGGTTGCCTGCGCTTTTGCAAGTTTCGGACCCTTTATTTCCCACGGGTGCATATGCCCACTCGATGGGGCTGGAGCAATGGGCGGCGACATGCGGCTATACTAGCGGCGATGATTTGATGAAGTTCTTTCAGCAGCATGCTGGCCCCGCCTTAGCGCGTCTCGAGTTGCCCTACCTGCGTTTGGTGCGTGATGCCATCGTTCTAGAGGATTGGTCGACAGTTTTGGAATTGGATGCAGAGATTGACGCATGGAAGTGGGCGAACGAAATTCGCGAAGCCAGCATTTCTCAAGGGCGTGGACGCTTACGTCTGTTGAAAAAATTATGGAAGAGCTCGCCAGAGATAGAGACCTACGCTGACGCCTTTGCTTTGGGTAAGGCACGCGGGCATCATCTAGTCGTCGCGGCTTTGCAGTTTGAACTTTTAAAGGTGCCGGGTGAGGCTGCCTTAATGACCTATGGCTACCAAAGTCTCGCTAATTATGTTTCTGCATCGATTAAGCTTCTCAGAATTAGTCCAGAGTCCGCGCAGATAGCTTTAGCGGCGGGCTTGGAGCAACTTAATGAATGGGTCGCAGCTTCTAAGTTAGTAAAAAGGGAGTCGGCTGGGTGGTTTGCTCCTGCTTTTGATATTTCGTCGGCACGTCACGCCACAACCTTTTCCCGACTCTTCATCTCCTAATTCTTTATCATGACAGAATCAAATTCCTCACGTCCTGTTCGCATTGGCATCGGAGGCCCTGTCGGCTCTGGTAAAACCATGCTCTTACTTCGACTTATCGAGAAGCTACACCAGCGCTACTCTCTAGTCGCGATCACCAACGATATTTATACTAAAGAAGACGCGCAGTTTTTAGTCAAGAATAGCCCGATGGAAGCAAGTCGGATCCTAGGTGTTGAGACTGGTGGTTGCCCGCATACTGCGATTCGCGATGATACCAGTATGAATGAAGTCGCGATAGAAAATTTGATCATGCTACACCCAGATACCCAAGTGGTCATCATGGAAAGTGGCGGAGATAATCTGTCGGCAACTTTCTCGCCTGATTTAGTAGATGCTTTCATCTACGTGATCGATGTAGCCGAGGGCGATAAAATCCCACGCAAAGGCGGCCCAGCAATCCGATATTCCGACCTCATGCTCATTAATAAGACTGAGTTGGCACCTTATGTTGGGGCCGATCTTGATGTGATGGCGCGCGACTCTAAGATACAGCGCGAAGGGCGTCCTTTTGTTTTTTGTGATCTGAAGAGTTACAAGGGCTTAGATGAGATCGTTACTTGGCTAGAAAAAGAATGTTTCTTTGCGATTAAGGCTTTATGATCTAATGTCCGTTTCAAGCACAGACTCACTTCCGGCTGGCATTGGTGTTTTTGGGGGCGCGCGTTTGCGCTATATGTTCGCTCCAGGGGTCGGGACTCGCTTGACGGAGCAGTGGGTGAGGCCACCTTTACACCTCGGTAAATCTTACCACGAGGATGCATGGGAGATCAGTATCCTGATGAGTCCTACCGCAGGCCTACTGGACAACGATTTGTTGGAGGTCGAAGCGACAGTTGCGGCAGGAGCGAATGCCGCGTTGATCAGCCCAGCAGCTTGCCGGGTGCATACTATGGATGCTGGATGCGCGACGATACGGCAGCACTACACAGTCGAATCGAGCGCGGTGCTTGATGTGTGGCCAGCGCCCTTAATTTTACAGAAGGATGCTTCGATTCGTCAGTTTACACGTCTCGATGTTGCTGCAGATGCGACCGTACTGCTCTGCGAGCTTGTATCCCCCGGACGAGCTGCCTTTGGCGAGGCTTTTGAATTTTCACAGTGGGACTCGCAGTTGCGCATTTATCGTGAGGGCTCTTTACTAGTTTATGAAAATTTTTGCTGTCAGCCCAAGCATGGCGATGTTGCTGATTGGCGGGCTTTGTATCCCTGCGGCAATTATGCAAGTTTCTACTTTTTGAGTCCTGAATCGTTGGGCGATATTATTCAAATAATTCATGATTTAGAGACGCCAGATGCTATGATAGGCGCCAGTCCCCTGCGTGAAGGCGGTCTGGGTATTAAAATTTTGGCACGTGATGGGATCAGTCTTCGAAAAACGATTTTCTTGGTGCGGAACCTGCTTATAAACAAGTCGAAACTAAATTTTCCTCAAGCGCTGCATCGCGCGCAGACTTATTTTAATTAAAATCCTACCGAGAACTATGCATCTAATTCAAGGAAGCCTTGATTCATCCACCACCTTGTTAACGAGCGGTGCAGGCGTCATCGCATTAGGCTCGGTCTTTTATGGCTTGCGCCATCAACTTTACGTGAAGCAAATACCTTCACTGCTTGCCTTGAGTTGCCTAGTCTTTTTGGCCCAGATGATCAATTACCCAACAGGTTTTGGTTTTTCAATCCATCTGGTAGGCGCTTCGCTTTTGGCCATCTTATTTGGTCCCTTTGCTGCAATGCTTTCGATGGCCTCAATTTTGATACTGCAAGCCGGCTTCCTTGGAGATGGCTCATATGCCACCCTAGGTGCGAACTTTCTCAATATGGGTGTTGTGGCACCTTGGGTTGCTTATGGGCTCTTTCGGTTGATGCAGGGGCGCCGTTTCCCGCAAATGGATGCTGGTCAGCTTGTTGCCTTGGCCATTGCTTCTTTCGCTTCAATCATGGCCGCTTCGCTAAGTTTAAGCCTGATGCTGGGCACCCCAACTATGGAAATGTTTTTAATTTCGAGCGTTTGGGGACTCCTTGAGACTTTGGTAGCTGTAGCAGTCTTTGCTCTCTCCGTTCGTAGTGAGAATCGCCAGCTCAGTGTCGCTAGTCGATTGGCATTCCGACCAGTGGCTTTGATGTGTATTTTTACTCTCTGCCTCGTGCCATTTAGTTCTCATCAGCCGGATGGTTTGGAGCATGTGCTTGAGATCTCACAAATATCGGTGGAGTAGAGTTATCTTTCAGTTTCTTAGATAGCATTCATGTTTTCAGCATTAGTTCGCGGCGGCGGAGTTGGAGCCACAGATTCCAAGCGTGCTTCTTTAATATTTCACGGGCATTTTCAATTTCGGCTTTGCGAGCTTCGAGGTTCTCATTGGCTATACTAGAGAGATCGTCGAGATTGTAGAGGTAAACGTTCTCAACTTCTTCCACTGCTGGATCGACGTCGCGAGGCATGGCGAGATCGATAAGGAAGCAAGGACGTTCGGGGCGTTGTTTCATGGTAAGGGCAATTACCTTTTTATGGAGCAGAGCTTTGGGAGCAGCGGTGGAGCAGATGATGATGTCAAAGTGCTCTAGATGTGCGGTGAAATCCTCAAAGTGGATGGCTGCGCCACCTAGACCGTGAGCAAGTTTGTGCGCATTCTCGAAGGTGCGGCTACTCACGGTTATGTCGCCTACTCCTCGGCTCTTGAGCGCTTGAGCAGTCTTTTCGCTGACTTCGCCACTTCCGAGGAGGAGGACACGGCTGCCATTTAGCTTGCCAAAGATGCGGCTGGCTAGATCAACCACAACGTTGCCAATGCTAACTTGCCCTCGAGTGATCCCTGTTTGAGTGCGCGCGTCTTTCGCAGCTTGGAAGCTTTTCTCGAAGAGCCGGTTGAGCACCTTACCCGTGCAGTCGGCGTTGTGTGCGGCGGCGTAGGTTTGTTTGATTTGTCTGAGGATCTCGGTCTCGCCCACCATCTGCGAGTCGAGCCCTGCGGATACCTCGAGTAAGTGCTGGAGCATTGCTAAATTACTATGGCAATAGGCGTATTGACTAAAGAGCTCTTCGGAGACGTTCTGTTTGTCGCAAAAGAGCCCACGTATTTCTTCGACGCGCTCAATACAATCCGCGACGCCGTAAATTTCGAGACGGTTGCAGGTGTTGAGTACGAGGCATTCGCGGATGGCCTCGTGCTGGTGTAGCAGTTTTTGTAGGTCGAGCGCTTGAGACTGCGTGAGCGCAAAGCGCTCGCGCACTTCCAGCGGGGTCGCGTGGTGCGAGGTGCCTAACACAAACAGAGATTCCAATACTTCACTCATAGTCAAAATGAAGCGCGATTATCGCTCGACCTGGGTGGGCAATCCTTCAGTTATGGTTTCGGTTTCTCGAGCTGATTGCACGGGCCAGAGTGAGGTCATTGCAAGAATGAACAAAGCAATTGTGGCAATCGCGTGGCGGCGGGTGACGAGTTTTTTTTGTTTACGCAATATAAATACTGTCAGGTAACCTAGCCAGATGAGGCAGGTGGCAGTCAGCTTAAATACTGGCACAAGTTCAAAGTTACTGACCCAAAAGACTGCTCCGAAGGCTAGTGAGGCGGTCAGGACGATGACGCCAGTTAAAAGTAGGCGTTCGGCCATTAGGTCGAGCTGCTGTAAGGAGGGCAGGTATCGGTAAATACCTTTGAATTGCTTTGTCTTGAGCCCGTGCTCCTGGATTAGGAACATGATTGAGACGAGCGAAAGAATAGCGAAGAAGCCGTAACTAAATATGGCGAGCGCGGCATGCAACTCGATCCAGTGATTACCTCCGAAAATGCCTAGCGGATAGGCACGATCCCATGATGGAATAATAAAAGAACCTGCACTGAGTATTGTAGCGAGCCCTGCGGTGAAGCCACCGAGTAGTCGCAATCGAAAGGTGGGACCTATAATGAAAAAGAGAAGTACGAGTGACCACGCAAGGAACTGTGCGATTTCAAATGGATTGCCAAGCGGACATGCTTTTATCTCGGCACCGCGCAGGTTGAGCGCGAGCGTCTGGATTAGGAAACCGCCGCAGAGCAGGGCAAACATTATAGTGCGAGAGTAAGCGCGACGCATTAACAATACGATTAGAGCAAACAAAAACGCGCCTCCATAGACGGCAGCGGCGACCTTGAAGGCTGAGCCAGCGGTTATAGTGATTTCGTTGAACATTAGAGAGTTCTAGCTGTTGAGTTTCAGCGAGGTCTTTACAAACTATATTCAGAAGTATTTTTGGCCTAATTTAATACGGTTATCATTAGTCAAGCCACTTCTTCTTTTTCATGACTTACGCTCAACGTAGGCGGGCGGTGTGGCCTTCGGGCTTTCGTAGGTGCCGTCGCGCCAGTCTTGCACCTTCTGTGCTAGGAAATCCATAAAGGCAGGGGATTCGTTCAGGCAGGGGATTTGCTCAAAGCTTTCGCCGCCGGATTTGAGGAAACTGTCGCGCCCTTGCATCGCGATCTCTTCTAGAGTCTCGAGGCAGTCTGCGGTGAAAGCAGGGCAAATCACTTTGACCTTCTTGTGTCCTTCTTTGGCTAATTGCTCTAAAGTCTTGTCGGTATAGGGCTGCAACCAAGGCTCGCGACCGAGGCGGCTCTGGAAGGTGATCATGTATTTGTCTTTCGGCAAATTGGCTGCGGCTACGAATTTTTCTACCGTCATTGCGCACTGGTGACGGTAGCAGGTGGCGTGAGCAGGGTGGCAAGTGTTGCAACAGTCGTGGGTGGTCAAGCAGTGTTTGTGAGAAGGGTCGCCTTTAACTAGGTGGCGCTGTGGGATGCCATGAAAGGAGAACACTAGCTTGTCAAAGTCGTGACCTTCGATCGAGGGTTGCGCACGGGCAATCATAGCGTCGATGTAGCCTGGCTCTTGATAGAAGGGTTGGAGTAGCGTTGTATTGAGTTCGGGCTTCTGCTCGTTGACAGCATCCATCAGCGCGACTACTGCAGTTTCGTAGCTAGACATGGCGTAGTGCGGATACATTGGTATGATGAAGAGGTCGTCCACGCCTTGATCGAGTAGTCGCTTGAGCGCGTCGGGTGTCGAAGGGTTGCCGTAGCGCATGCCGACCTCGACAGGGATATCCAGCTTTGCGGCGAGTGCTTTTTGCTGCCTGAGTGAGGTAATAACGAGCGGCGAGCCGTCTTCTTGCCAGATTTCTTCGTAAGCCTCAGCAGACTCGCGCGGGCGGGTAGGCAAGATCAGGCAGTTGACCAAAAACCAGCGAATCGCAAAGGGCGCGTCGAGTACACGACCGTCCATGAGAAATTCGCGCAGATAGCGACGGACGTCGCTGACTTCGGTGGAATCAGGCGAGCCGAGGTTAAGGAGAATGACGCCTTGTTTAGACATGATCTAAGAGAGGTCTTCTGGGGTGGCTTTGTCAAACTGAAGTATATAATTGAAAGCCCTAAGAGCGATTAAATAGTATGCGAATCGGGGTCAATAGCACAGGAAGCAATGCGGTGATGGCTACAATAATATTCAATCGTCTCAGAGCGCGGTTTCGAATTTCGAGCTCTTCCTTCTTGATTAGGCTCCAGAGAAACACATTATTTTTTAATGTTTTGCTCAGGTTATCGTCGATTTTGGCAATACCAAATCGAGCGTTTTACTAAAATAGTAAGATGTAGGTTAAGTTATTTTTTTAACAAGCTTCTGGGCGTCGCATAATGGAAAATTGAAATTTTAATCCGGTATAATTAGGTCGGTCTGGTGACGCATCCACTGAGTTAAGTCTTGCTCGATGCTTTCGCAGGTTTTCTGTTCGGCTTTATCGATGTGAGCAGGAGAGGGCTTGCAGAGTAGGCGTTTGGCAGTTTCTCTAAAGTCCGCTCGGAGTGTTGGCCACCACGATTCTCGCACGGGGTAGCCCTCGTCTTTGAGTAGTAGGTAGACGCTTTTTAATAAAACAACATCGGGTGCCTTTCCTGCCGCAAAAGCATCAAACGCTCGCTCAGTTAGCGTGAAGAGCCATTTTGATTCGGGCATATGAGAGGCATTCGCCACAAGTAACTGGCTCAGTCGTGAGGCACTGCGCAAGCTGCGGTAGTTCTGCCCGATGACTTCGCGGCGCTGCCTAAGTTGATACTCTTTAACAAAGCGCATGGTGCCTTGTTGAGAAGTTTCCAAAAGGATTACCGCTGTGTCAAAAAGGTCAGGTATAGTTGAGGAATTGGCTTTTTTCGAGACACGCTTCATGCAGAGAAAGATGCCGCTCTCTACGGTAAGCACGTAGAGTTTGATGAAGGACTCGCCGCTTGGTTCCGTTTTGAGCACCAAGGCTTCTTCATGCTCAAGCATCTCTCTTGGGGGCGCTGCCCTCAGCTTGAGTCGGGTTGTTGATCGATACCGAGTCGCCTGTTTTTGGATCCGGTACGACTGCGCCACCCGAGATGATCAGTTTCATGCCGTCGGCGATGTTCATTTTCAGTCGCGTAATGTCTTCTTCGGGTAGCATCAGAAGGAACCCACTCGTCGGATTTGGCGTGGTTGGGACGAATATGTTGACGATATGCTCGCCTGTATTTGCCTGTGTTTCACCCATAGCCGTGCTTGTTAGGAAGCCTAGGACGTAGCAGCGCTTTCTAGGATACTCAATCAGCACCACCTCTTGAAAGACGGCCTTTTCCTGCTGGCCGAAAGTATCGACGATCTGTTTGACCGTGCGATAGACCGTATTGATTAATGGCACTCGATCGAGCAAGCGCTCAAGGCCTACCAGTATGATGCGCCCCAGCACGAAACGAGAACCGTATCCGAGTAATGTTATTAGTGAAAACACGACTAAGACCGAGGTCGTCTCTAACGCAAATTTCACAGCAGGCAAGCTACGCCACTCAGAATCAAAATACCAGAAGAAGAACTGGCTAGCTGGATTCCCAAGTTTAACCAGCAAGAAATTGATCAGCATGAACGTGACGCCAAGAGGAAGAATGACGACAATGCCAGTAATGAATGCGTTTCTAAGAGAGCGTAACATAGTACAGATATGTTTTTATTTTGAACGTCGAACTTAATACGTCCAGTTTTGAATCTTAGAGAGTTTATCAGACATTGACTGCCTGTTGGCTCCTGTTTTCTGTCTTTTGTGAAATAATATGATCAATCTCCACCACAACTACGATGGTCTTATTTTTGATATGGATGGTACTCTCGCCGACACTATGCCCACCCACTTTATAGCATGGTCGCGCGCCATGGCTGCGCAAGGTATCGAGTTCACTGAAGAACGCTTCTACGCGCTTGGTGGTGTGCCCGCTGTCGTGATCGTTGAAATGTTGGCCCAAGAGCAGGGCAAAACGGTTGATGCTAAACTTATTGCCAATGCAAAAGAGGAGCTTTTTCTTGAATTGCTTACAGATGTGCAGCCAGTCTTCCCCGTCAAAGCCATCGCCGAGTTTCACCGCGAGCTCATTCCGATGGCTGTCGCTACTGGCAGTCTTAACTGGATGGCGGAGAAGATACTAAAAAGTCTTGGTATCCGTGACTGGTTTGGCGCCGTCGTCGGCGCTGACGATGTGCAATCCCCTAAGCCCGCGCCTGAGACCTACCTCCGTGCTGCTGAACTAATCGGTGTCGAACCCAAGCGCTGTCACGCCTTCGAGGATACTGAACTAGGTATGCAGTCCGCCCGTAATGCGGGTATGCAGGTGGTTGATATCAATGTGCTGCTCGTTTGAATATCTCTGATGGACGCGCGTGCGTGCAGCTCTTCATAATCAACAGACTCGAAGAGTGTGCTCTGCGTCGGTGAGAAGGCGCTAAATGCTCAAATTTACCCTGTTCTGCCATGAAAACCCATGCTTTACATAAGAGTGTTCGAGCCTAGGCTAAGGACTTTGTAAAATTTGTGTGTCCTTGCTGATGCGCACTCCCATCTTGCCTATTTTTTATGAAACAACGCACCATCCTGAGGGAAGTCTCGATTAAGGGTAAATCTTTGCACACGGGAGAGGAAGTGAACCTGACTCTGAAGCCCGGGCTTGAGAGCACTGGGGTCATTTTCCGCCGTATCGACCTCTTAGGTAAGCCCGAAATCCAGCCACTGATCGATCTTGTTGACGACCTCGTGCGTAGCACTACCATCGCTGATGGCCATGCCAAAGTCCATACTATTGAGCATGTACTTAGTGCCCTCAGTGGCTGCGGTGTCGATAATGTCGTCATAGAGATGGACGCCAGCGAGCCACCGATCCTAGACGGCTCTGCCAAACACTTCGTCAACCTCATCCAGCAAGCTGAGCCTGTCGAGCAAGATGCCGAGCGCGAATACTTTGTCCTCGATGAGCCGATATCTGTGTCTCGTGGTAGTAGCTCCATTATCGCCCTGCCTCACGATGGCTTCCGCATAACCTGCACCTCTGCGGATGACCGTGGTATCCACACCCAGCACCTAAGCCTTGACCTAGATCCCGAGACCTACCTCGCTCAAGTGGCCCCTGCACGCACATTTACGATTTACGAAGATATCGAAGAGTTGCTCAAGCTTGGTAAGATCAAGGGGGGCAGTCTCGATAGTGCCATCGTGATTAAGGGTGACAAGATAGTCTCTAAGGAGCCACTACGCTTTAAGGACGAATTTGTCCGTCATAAAATTCTAGATATAGTAGGCGACATCACGCTCGTGGGCATGCCGATCAAAGCCCACATCGTGGGGGTTCGACCAGGTCACGCTCTTAATGCAGAGCTGTCCAAAATGCTACGAAAAAAGCTATTGGAAAAGAAGAGGGGAGCCACAGTAGCCAAGAAAGTCCTGCCCGTTGAGTCCCACGAAAAGACGATCGATATTCGAGGGATACTCAATCTCCTTCCGCACCGTTATCCGTTTGTGATGATCGACCGTGTGGTCGAGATCGTGAGCGACGACGAACTGCTTGCACTTAAGAATGTGACTATCAACGAACCATTCTTTCAAGGACACTACCCTGGTCGCCCAGTGATGCCCGGTGTCCTCCAAGTTGAGGCGATGGCTCAGGCCGCCGGGGTTTTATTACTGCGCAAGCTTCCTGCGGATGAGAACAAGATCGCGTTCTTTATGAGTGTCGACAAGGTCAAGTTTCGCCAAGCTGTGGAGCCCGGCGACTCGATTGAAATTCGGGTGAAGTTGGTCAAGATCCGCGGCAACAAGATTGCCACAGCCACTGGCGAGTGCAAGGTAGGTGGTAAACTTGTTTCCAGTGCCCAGCTCATGTTCATGCTGGCTGATGCCACGGATTAATTCACTTCCTACCATTAAACGTAATTTTCCTATGTCCACGGAGATCCATCCGACTGCTATCATTGAGCCCGGGGCTGAGCTAGAAACTGGCGTCACCGTCGGTGCCTACGCCTACATCGGTGCACGCGTCAAAATCAGAAAAGGTACCAATATTATGCACCACGCCACTGTTGAAGGTGCTACTACCATGGGCAACGATAATGAAGTTCACCCCTACGCCTATGTCGGGGGTAAGACGCACGACCTTAAGTTTCAAGGCGGCAGTCCTGGGCTACGCGTCGGCAGCGGGAACGTTTTTCGTGAATTTACCACCGTGCACTGCGCCACAACAGAAAGCACTGAGACCATCGTTGGAGATAACAATCTTATCTTAGCCTATAGCCATATCGCACACGAATGCATCGTCGGTAATCACCTTATTATGAGCAGTCATGCCGCCCTCGGCGGCCACGTCGAAATTGGTGACCGCGTCAATATAGGTTGGGGCGCAGGTCTACATCAGTTTTGTCGCGTCGGCGACCATGCCTTGGTCGGCGCAGCGTCCAAAGTTGTTCAAGATGTGCCCCCTTTTATGATCGCTGACGGCAACCCTGCGATGGTGCGCACCACGAACAAAATCGGTCTCGAGCGTGCCAGCTTCTCCCCAGAAAATGTAAATTTAGCGCGCCGCGTCTTCAAGATGTTTTACAAAGAAGGCCTTAACCGCCGACAAGCTACCGAGAAACTCAGCGTCGAGATGGATGCCGATAATGAAATTGTCAAAAAATTCCTTACTTTCGTCCAAGGTAGCGAACGCGGTATCTCCTAATTAATCCACTTTCTTGAATTCAATGCGCTGTATCGGCTTCATTGATCCAATGTTTTCTGCGCGCTGACATCACGCAGGTAGCGGAAATATTCCGAGTCGGTGCCTAAGATCAAAGTGGAGGTGTCTTGCACCGTTTTAGGGTAACTTTCGAGTGTCCGTAAAAAGGCGTAAAACTCAGGGGCAGCACCGAATGCCTTGCTGTAAATGCTGGAAGCTTCGGCATCGGCTTGGCCGCGAATGATCTCGGCTTGGCGGTTGGCTTCAGACTGAATCTCGGAGAGTTCGCGCCGGGTATCACCATCAATCTCGGCGGCGCGGCCTTCACCCTCTGAGCGAAACTGCTCGGCTATACGCTGACGCTCAGCGATCATACGGTCAAAGACGCGCTGTTCAACGTCTTCGACGTAGTCGATACGTTTGATTCGGATATCAATTAACTCGATGCCCATTTCGGGCATCTGGCTCGCGGCCTGCGTGTAGATAGATTTAACTAATTCTTGGCGGCCAGTTTTGACTTCTTGCAGGAGGATTTCTTCGTCGTCTTCGCCACTGAGTTGGACGCGGGCTAGGTCAGCTTCGCTAATTTTCCAGTCCTTCGAGCGGACAATCTCGACGAGATCAGTGGCGGATATTTTATCCCTCACGACGGAGTCCAGGATGTCGTTTAGACGCATCGTTGCACCGCGCTCGTTTTGTACTCGTTGCATAAATATAAGCGGATCGGAGATACGCCAGCGAGCGGTGGTATCGACAGAGATGAACTGCTCGCCACGTGTTGGGATTTGATTGGGATCGCCGTCCCAAGAGATGACGCGTTTATCAAAGCGGCGGACTTCTTGAATGTAGGGCAGTTTAAAGTGCAAGCCTGGTTTCGTGACAGGATCTCCGACAGGGGCACCCAGTTGGACGATGACTGCCTGCTCTGCTTGATCGAGCGTGTAGATGGAGGCACTAAGCAGTAAGCCGGCGATGATCAGCAAAAGGAGTACGAAGGTAGAAAATATTGGTTTTTTATTCATGACTAGCGATTGGCTGGGACTGTAACGGTGGAGTCGCCTAAATTAAGTAGGGGGAGTGGGGCGGTTTGATTTTCATCCATAATGAAAATACGGCCTGCCTGCGGGAGTACTTTGTCGATCATTTCTAGATACATACGCTGGCGGGTGACGTCGGGCGCATCGAGGTAGGCTTCGTAAACAGCATTGAAACGGTCGGCTTCGCCCCTAGCGGCGTTGACGCGCTCTGCTGCATAACCCTGTGCTTCTGCGATTACTTGGCGGGCTTGGCCTTCGGCTCGAGGGATGACTTGGTTGCGGCGTTTCTCGGCTTCGTTGATAAAGCGTTCGCGTTCTTGCTCTGCTTGATTGACTTCATTGAAAGCTGGTTTGACTGGTTCAGGTGGGGTGACGTCTTGCAGTTCGATCGTACTGATCTGAATGCCCAGATCGAAATATTCCATAGCCTTTTGCAATTCTGCGCGAGATAGGTTGGCGACTTGCACTCGCTTCTCAGTGAGGACATCGCTGCCGAGGCTGTTACCGACGATGCGACGCATGACGGACTCAGAGACATCGCGAAGTGTCTGCTCGGGATCGCGGACCTGGTGAAGAAATTTGTCTGGATTACTGACGCGGTATTGAACAACCCATTCAACGTCGATGACCTTGAGATCTCCTGTGAGCATGAGCGATTCATCGCGGTGCATACTGTCTTTTCGGTAGCTAGTGCGCCCGTCGATGCCTTTAGTACGAAATCCAAATTCTTGTTTAAGCACTCGTGCGGTTGGTACCATTTGCGCAGTTTCGATACCGAAAGGAAGTTTGAAGTGTAAGCCTGGTTCTTTTTGCGCAACGACTGAACCAAAGCGTTTGACCACAGCCTCTTCCTCAGGTTGAACTATGTAATAGCTGGTCAGTGCGCCGACGGCAACAAGTATAAAAAGTGGGACCAAGAAGACTAGCTTCTTGTAGCGTTTGGCGGCATCCCAATCAACATCATCTAAAGGGTTCCGCGGCATTGGGGGTGGTGCATTTCTATTCATAACTAGGATTCATAGTTGCTTTTCTTCTGCTGTCACCTGCAAAGAGCTGGTTTTCGTTGATTCTCTTCGACTCCTATATGGATATTATTATTATGGCATATAAATGAGTGAAGAAATCAAACAACGCATAGCAGAAGAAGCTAAAGTCCTAGGTTTTCATTCGTTGGGTGTGACTGCGATACCTGTTAATCTAAGACGGGAATATTACGAACAATGGATCGCAGATGGAAAGCATGGCACGATGACATGGATGGAGCGTAATAATGATAGGCGCTTGCATCCCGAGAACTTCATTCCTGAGCGCGAAGCGAAGTCGATTATCGTACTCGCGCTTAATTATTATCAAGCCGATCCCGATCGTAACTACCGTATCGCAAAGTATGCACTAGGCGACGATTATCATAATTTTATGCTACGCCGGATCAAGCGGCTCTGCCGTGTCTTGCGGGACGATTACGGTGGCGATCAACGGTCCTATGTGGATACAGGACCACTTCTGGAAAAACCAATTGCAGAGGCTGCGGGTGTCGGCTGGCAGGGTAAAAGCACAATCTTGGTCGAGCCCAAACGAGGCACCTGGAGCTTTCTCGCTAACATCGTAACAACCTTGGAATTGCCTACGGATAAACAAGAAAAAGACCGCTGCGGTTCGTGCACTCGCTGTATCGACGTATGCCCGACACGAGCAATCACTGCGCCCTATCAACTCGATGCCTCAAAGTGTATCTCCTACCTCACAATCGAGCACGATGGTGCCATCCCAGTCCAGTATCGCGAGGCAATCGGTGACCGACTCTACGGCTGCGACGAGTGTCTCGACGTTTGCCCTTGGAATAAGTGGGCAGTGCCGACCGAGGAGGCGAAGTTCACCCCGCGCGTGTTGCCAACGCTTGGTGAAATGTTGCTTTGGGACGAGTCGACCTTTTCCAAGTGGCTGCAAGGCTCGCCCATGCGGCGGCTTAAATTACGGCGTTTTCAGCGAAATCTCTGCGTGGTTCTCGGTAACGTCGGCACAATGACGGATTTACCTGCACTACAATTTGTCTCGGCTGGACAGGATACCATGGTCGCGGAGCACGCAAATTGGGCTATCGAGAAAATCAAAGTTCGAGATCAATTGAGAGTTATTGATGGTGATCACAAAGAAAAGCAAGGTCAGTAAGGTCTTTAGTAAAGATTTGTGCTGCAGGTTTTTATTGCGATCATTGATCCAATTGCAAACATCACCATTTCGAATATTCGCATCACTTTATCATGAAAGATACTTTTATCAGTTCCGAAGGCTGCATTGGCCGCTTTGTTTATATCGTACGCCTCGTTCTGCTTGTGGCTTTGCCCACAATTATTACCATTCAAGCAATCAGCTATTTTGACCACTGGCACCATGGTAACTACAGTCCACTAGGGCCGTTTATCGGTATTATTGTTTGGCTGATTTGCTTATTCTTAGGGCTCATGCAGATGCTCAAGCGCCTCCGTGATATCGGTAAACCCGCCTATTGGACACTTCTTATGTTAATTCCCGGGATCAACTTTCTAGTGCTACTTTACACAGCACTTGCACCATCGAAGTCGTAAATTTGCAAAACTTAGAGCCTTCACGGGACTTCTTTTCTTTATGAACGTTTGCCGGGACCCCAGTCGCTTTGAGTATCAAAGGTGCGCTTAGTTACTGCGATGACCTCAATATAGGCATTGACCGTAAAATGCCTTTGCCCTTTATTCTCGCGCCTTTTCCAGTGTGTGGATCGATCTATCCGCACTTAATTCAATCTACATACACACCGTGAAAACCGACGTCCAAGACATCAATCCAACCCGTAAAGCCATCTCTATAACCGCCACCTCTGAGGAAGTTTCCGAGCAAGAGGCAAAACTCATTAATGACTTTCAGCGCCAAGCTAAGATTCCCGGTTTTCGTCCTGGTAAAGCACCCGAAAATATGGTGCGCCAGCGCTTCGCTAAAGATATCCAGCAGGAGCTTAAGCAGCGTGTCGTCTCCCAAGCCCATCAAGAGGGTGTGGCAGGCGCTGAGTTTGAGGTTTTTACTATCGTCGAACTCGATGAGGGTGAGATCAAACGTGGTCAAGGTGCCAAGATCACTTTCACTGTCGATGTCATTCCTGAATTTGAAGTCCCTGACTACGAAGGCCTCAAAGTGACGATCACGCCAACCGAAGCGAGCGACGAAGAAGTGTCAAAGATGCTCGACCAAATCCTCGGTCAACGCGCAGAATACATTGTCGCAGAGAAGGCCGCTGAGAAGGGTGACTATGTTCAATGTGCCTATGAAGGCAAAATTGGTGACGATGCCGTTGCCGATCTCGTGCCCGACACACCCATGTTTGGCACGCAAGCCAACACATGGGAGGAAGCTGGCAACGAAGACGCACCCGGTGTTCGCGCTATCGTCGATGGCCTCGTAGGCATGAAGGCTGGCGACACCAAAGAAGTGAGCATGGAGTTTCCCGAAGACTTCAAGCCCGAAGCCCTCGCAGGAAAAGCCGTTACTTATAGCATTGAAGCCAAGGAAGTGCGCGAGAAGCTTATGCCCGAAATGAACGATGCATTCTTCGAGAGTATGCAAGTTAAAGACGAGACCGAACTTCGCACAAAGATTTCCGAAAATATTGAGAACCAAAAAAAGCAACAAAATGCTGACGGCGAACGCCAGCAGATTACCGAAGAGCTAGTCAAAGCGGTCGACTTTCCGATCCCCGAGAGCGGTGTCAAAGACGAGACCGAAGCCGTTCTCCGTGACTTCATGCAGCGCAACATGCAGCAAGGTGTCTCCGCTGAAGAGTTTGAAAAGCACAAAGAGTCGCTTCACGAAGGCGCCAGCAAGGCAGCCCACGATCGCTTTAAGTCACGTCTTATTTTGGCTAAGATTGCCGAGAAGGAAAAGATCAAAGTCGAGAACGAAGACTTCAGTCGCATGATCATGATGGAAGCGCAACAATCTGGCCAAAATCCAGATAAGCTCGTCAAAGAGCTCCAAAAAGATCAAAATCGTGTCAATCAAATGCGCCGCGATATCATCCTCGGAAAGACCATGGATCTGCTCGCCGAAAAAGCCGAGCGCGAGATCGTCGAGCCAGTTGAGGTCGTTGGTGATTAGCTCTGCAAATGATAGTTAAACAGCAGAATTCTTAAAAGCATTTGATATTCGGCGCTTGGTCTGTAAGCTAATCTTTCATAATATTAATCTAGTAATTAATTTACATACTGTGAGCTACGTACCATTACCTACTGTCTACGAACGTGAAGGTCGCACCGAGCGCGCCTGGGATATTTATAGCCGCCTCCTCCGCGACCGAATCATATTCATTGGCACACCGATTAACGATTTTGTCGCCAATGCTGTCATTGCACAGATGCTCTTCCTGCAGATGGAAGACCCAAAAAAGGACATCAGTCTCTACATTAACTCCCCAGGTGGCAGCGTGACCGACGGCATGGCCATTTACGACACTATGAACTTCCTTCAGTGTGACATCGTCACCTACTGTGTCGGGCAGGCTGCCAGTATGGCTACGCTTCTTCTCGCCGCTGGAACAAAGGGTAAGCGTTACGCACTGCCCAATAGCCGAGTGATGATGCACCAGCCCACTGGCGGTGCTACCGGTCAGACCTCAGATATTTCTATTGCAGCTAAAGAAATCCTCCGCTGGCGCTCCCGAATGAACGAACTCATCTCCAGTCACACAAATAAGACGTCTGAGGAAATCGCCAACGATTCTGACCGAGATTTCTACCTAACAGCTCAGGATGCACTAGCTTATGGTATCGTTGACAAGGTGATCGAATCCAAGTGCGTCGAAAAATAAGCTTAGCTAGCACTAGCACTTACAATTCTACTCTCTCGACTATGGCTAAATCCACACGGATGACTTTCTGCTCTTTTTGCGGAAAAGCACAAAACGAAGTTCGCAAAATGATCGCTGGCCCTGCTAGCGTGCACATCTGCGATTCATGCGTCTCCGTGTGTAAAACTATCATTGATCGCGAGCTCTCCGAGAGTGCCGAAAATGCCAAACCCAAGGGTGATGCATCCAATAACGAACGCTTCAATCTCCTTAAACCCGCGCAAATCACCGCTGCACTCGACGAGCACATTATCAGCCAGGACTACGCAAAGCGCGCCCTAGCGGTTGCTGTTTATAATCACTACAAACGCCTACGATCTGAGTCTCAAGTTGATCAAGTTCCGGACTTCGCAGACCTCGATAGTAAATACGACGATGTGCAGATCGAAAAGAGCAATATCCTCCTTTTAGGCCCTACCGGTAGTGGCAAGACATTACTCGCCCGCACCATGGCCAAGATGCTCGACGTGCCCTTTGCTATCGCCGATGCTACCACATTGACTGAGGCTGGCTATGTTGGTGAAGACGTTGAAAACATCGTCCTTCGCCTCCTCCAGTCTGCCGATTATGATGTTAAGAAAGCCGAATGCGGCATCATCTACGTTGACGAGATCGATAAGATTGGTCGCAAGACTGATAACGTGTCCATCACCCGTGACGTTTCAGGCGAAGGAGTGCAACAAGCTCTTCTTAAGATTCTTGAAGGTACTGTCTGTAACGTTCCGCCGCAAGGCGGTCGCAAACATCCGAACCAAGAATATATTCAGCTCGATACTTCCAACATTCTCTTCATTTGTGGTGGGGCATTTGTCGGTCTTGATAAGATCGTACAGAGCCGTGTTGGTTCCAAAGCGATGGGCTTCGATACCGAGCGCAATCGACACCAAAACGAAGTGCCGCTCAGCGAATTACTCCGCGAGACGCAACCAGAAGACCTTGTGCACTTTGGTATGATACCCGAATTTATTGGTCGTCTCCCTATGGTTGCCGTGCTTGATGAGCTTTCTGCCTCCGATCTTGAACACATTCTCCTTAATACAAAGAACTCGCTGGTTAAACAATACAGTAAGCTCTTCTCGATGGAAGGTGCCGCCCTTCATTTTACGCGCGACGCCCTAACTGCAATCGCCGAAAAAGCGATCGAGCTAAAGACTGGCGCACGCGCCCTTCGTTCTATCATGGAGCGCATTATGCTCGATGTGATGTATGAGCTTCCACAGGCTGAGAATGTCAAGAAAGTCGTTATCAATCGTGCTGTGGTCGAAGGTCGCGCTAAGCCTAAGCTACATTGTCGCAAAGCTCAGAAGATCGACGAGTCTGAGTCCAAGCAAGGGCTAGCCAAAGATTCGCCTGCCAATGCTGCGTAATTTTTTACAAGGTAGCTTGCTAACTGACTCGCACCAATAACTCTACGGAATTTAATGTGCCTAAAGCAAGCTCGCTACGCTATGTCGATCCCTTTCTGCCCATACCTTCCACCTCCCGAACCTGAAATGAGCTACCGCAGCCTAAGGGAATTGCGCGGCGGTAACATTGAAACCTTCTACCGTACTGCCTTAGCTTACGGTCACTACCTATGGCTCAAAGGCTGTTCAGGTCGCGCCATTTTAGCGATCACCCGAGCGCTCTACGCTGATCTGCCCGAGCAGGCCGCAGTCCTCCGCGAATGGCCGCTTCCATACAAAGCGTTGCATTGGATCGTCGTCAATCACCCTAACCAGGATTTCCCTGGTAACCCGCGTATAAGCTTTCAGCATCAAGCGACACGTCTGCGCGGGGACCGCGCAACACTACGCCGTGCTAGGGCATGGGCGGTCTGGAAACTTATTTGCTCTGCCAAGCCCGAGTTGGTTGCGGATAACTCACAAGGCATCAAAGAGCTCACCCTCGAAGAGATCGAGCAGGGTATAGCAAAGCACGGCCATTTAAACGAGGTGCAGATTTGGCAATTAGCTTTTAGGTTGTCCTAACTTGCAGTCTCGCATTTATTCGGTTTACCATATCCGTATGAGTGCGCAGTCTTCTAAAGGTTGGGGCTTCAAAATCGAAACACCTTTTTCAAACTTATTATGCGTTCTTGTATTTTTGTAAGGGCTGGCTTAATTTATTTGAATTATGATAGAACTTGTTAAGAAAACTATGCTGGCTGGCGTAGGCTTGGCTGTCGTAACCAAGGACAAAATTTTGGAGGCACTCGATGAATACGTTGAGAAAGGTAAGCTCACTAAAGAAGAAGCCGCCGCAATGTCGGATAAGATTGTTGATGAAGGTCGCAACGAAACGAGGAAGGCCAAAGTCGAAGCGAGTAAGTTGTTCAACGAAATGCTTCACCGCGCTAACGTCGTCACAAAAGATCAGTACGATGAACTTGCCGAGCGAATCACAACACTTGAGGGGAAGTTGCACCGAGAGTTTCCCAACGATGACTAATCTTTGACTACAGATGTCTCGAGATGCTGAAAATCATCTCTTATGCTTCTTGAGTTTTTTTAGTGAATCAAGACACTGCTTGTTCCGCAAAAAATTCTTTCAGAACTCGCATCTTCTCTTGCTCAATGCGTTCTTCTTGAACCTCTTCTTTGGAACGTTGGCGTTCGTTGTCTGTCATGAGGCGACGCATTTTGTGGATTGCGATATTTTGGATTTGACGAACTCGCTCACGTGTAATGTCGAATTTTTCTCCGACTTCCTCAAGTGTAAGCGGGCGATTACCGTCTAATCCGAAACGAAGCTGGATGATTTCCGCCTCGCGGTCCTCAAGTCGCTCGATGACGGACTTGATATCGTTGCTAGTGGACTTTTCCTGTAAATTGTCAAGCGGAGAGGCTTCGTTTTCGTCGCCAACCAACTCTCCGAAAGTAGTATCCCCGTCCTCACCCACGGGCGCATCGAGGGAAGCTGGGCGGAAACTGACTGACTTAAGGTGTGCGACTTTGTTGACTGGCATGTCCATCGCATAACCAATTTCCTCGTCCGTGGGTTCGCGGTCAAGTTCATCGGCCAACTGAGCAGTTATCTTACGCATCTTTGAAATACGGTCAACTAGATGAACAGGAAGGCGAATGGTTTTGCTCTGATTAGCGAGGGCGCGTTTAATAGATTGCTTAATCCACCACGCTGCGTAGGTGCTTAGCTTGCCTCCCTTTTCGGGATCGAAGCGCTCGACCGCTTTGATTAAGCCAATGTTGCCCTCACTTATTAAATCCAGGAGTGGAAGGCCGAAATTGTTGTAGTCGTAGGCGATCTTAACCACGAGTCTTAGGTTGGCCGAGATCATGTGGTCACGAGCAGATTTATCACCTGCCTTGATGCGGTTTGCGAGCACTACCTCCTCCTCTCTGGTCAGCAATGCAGTCTTGGAAATCTCCTGCATGTAGGTACGCATGACGCTGCGATCGTTTGATGGGAGTTCGCGCACATCTGTGACAGCGACAGAATCGTCCGTCTGAGCGCGTGGCACCGTGGATAAGCGCTTAGCTTTTTTGCGACGAATACGGGTTATTTCTGCTGTTTGTGGCATAACAAATGTTGGATCGGTTAGTAATCGTATTTTTATTTTGATTAGTGGTTTCTAGAATTACTCTAGATTACACGTAATGTATCGTGCCATCTTTGCTGGACTTACTAGAAAATGGGTGAAAACCCAGCATCATCGTCTGGTGAGCCGACCACCTCTACGATTAAGGCGGCGCCGGTTGGGCCTCTTTAGAGCGACTTTAGCCGAATGGGGCTATTGTAGCAGAAGCGGAAATTGTTTTTGAGGAGTGAGGTTTAGCTTCCAAACATATCCTCAGCCAGTGCCACGGCTTTTAACATACCTTTAGCTTTGTTGACTGTTTCCATGAACTCACTCTCGGGAATGGAATCGGCTACGATCCCTGCTCCCGACTGAATGTAGATTTTGTTATCTTTAATTAAGGCGGTGCGGATGCCGATAGCGGAGTCGTGATTACCACCGTAGCCAAAATAGCCGATCGCGCCCCCATAGACGCCACGCTGGCTTTGTTCTAGCTCGGAAATAATCTGGAGAGCGCGGACTTTAGGCGCGCCACTGAGCGTACCAGCGGGAAAAGTGGCTCGCAACAGATCGTAGGCATTTTGGTCAGGGCGGATTGTTCCCACGACCTGCGAGACGATGTGCATAACATGTGAATAACGTTCGATCGTCATGAAGTCAAAGACCTCTACTGTGCCGTATTGACATACCCTTCCGATGTCGTTGCGAGCGAGATCGACTAGCATGAGGTGTTCTGCCTTCTCTTTCTCGTCGGCTAGCAGATCCTGCTCCAGAGTAAGATCTTCGGACTCGGTCCTTCCGCGATGCCGTGTGCCGGCAATTGGGCGGATTTCTACTTGGTCGCCCGTGAGGCGAACATGTACTTCGGGTGAGGCCCCGACGACAGCAAAATCTGGATCTTCCATCAGGAACATATAGGGTGAAGGATTCACAGTGCGTAGGGCACGATAAAGATCGACTGGGGTAGGCTCAAATTCCTTTACAAACCTTTGCGAAAGAACGGCTTGTATGACATCTCCTGATCGCACGTAGTCTTTCACTTTATCCACTGCGACTTCAAAACGTTCTTTGGTGAAATTACTCTTAGGAACAGAGATCTCTTTAGGCTCACCGATGGGGCGCTGGGTGAAGGGGCGCTGACGCTCTAGAAGATCATAAATACGCTCGATTTCGGCGACTGCTTGATCATAAGCCGCGCCCGAGTCACTCTCTGTCTCGCCACTTGTATGGGCATGCACGCAGATTCGCAGAATCTGGCATACATGGTCAAATATGAGTACCGAATCAGTGATCATATAATATAGAATGGGAACTTGTAAGGGATTTTCCGAGGGTTTCGATACCGTCGGCTCGATAGTGTGAATAAACTCGTGCCCGGCGAAGCCAACTGCTCCCCCACAGAAGTGGGGCATGTCTGGCATTTGAACGGGGTGATAGCTGTCCATTTCCGATTCGATTAGTTTGAGCGGGTCCGTCGGGGTGGGGACGGTCTCGGTCTCGCCAGCTCTATGCGTGATGGTGGTTTCGCTCTCAAAGACGCGATAAACTTTGCGTGGATTCGAGCCGAGGTAGGAAAATCGGCTGATGCGCTCGCCGCCAACAACGGATTCGAAGAGAAAAGAGGGCGCTTCTTGCCGAATCTTTGAGTAAGCGGCGAGCGGTGTCTCGCAGTCGGCGGTAAGATCCAGATAGACGGGTATTGTGTTACCCTGAATAGTCAGCGCGTCAAATTCGGATTTGGAGGGTTTAATCTTCATCTTAATAGCTTGAACTTTGAATACCGAATTTTGAACGTCGATTCATTTTTTATGTCCTCTACGAGTCCAATCGTGCCCATTATTAGTGGGCAAGCCATTTAGGAGTCGGTAGCGTGCACCTAGAGGGCAATAAAAAACAGTCGCGCTCCTACGATTTAACCAGAGCGGCAAAATGTGCTTCCGCTGCTTCTAGCGCAGTACCGATTTCATCGCCAAGCACGGTAAAGTGCCCCATCTTACGGCCAGGGAGAGCTTCGCCTTTGTCGTAAAGGTGTAATTTTACATTTGGATCAGCAAGGAGGCTAGCCCAATCGGGGTCGCCTTTATCGGCCTTGATCCAAATATCGCCAAGCAGGTTGATCATGACTGATGGATTCACTAGCTCGGTCGAACCGAAGGGCAAATCAGTTATGGCGCGGATATGCTGCTCGAATTGGCTCGTGATGCAGCCGTCCATAGAGTAGTGCCCAGAGTTATGTGGGCGTGGTGCCATCTCGTTAATGATTAAGCTGCCATCCTCCTCGAGAAAAAGCTCGACCGCGATCAGACCTGCAACATCGAGTAGGTCCGCTATTTCGCAGGCTAGTTGTGCACCTGTCGTCTGCGTTGCTTCGGTGACTCTAGCTGGGATGATAGAAGCGTGTAGAATGTGATGAACGTGGATATTTTCCGCCATCGGGAAAGTAATCTTCGTGCCGTCTGCCTTGCGCGCGCAGATCACGGAGAATTCACCGATGTGGTGTATCCATTTTTCGACGACTACCCGAGATGGATTCTCCAGAAAGTCCCATAGGTAATCGCAGTCGGCAGCCTCTTCTGGCGTGTTCAGCTTGATCTGACCCTTACCATCGTAGCCAAAGGCTGCAGTCTTGATCACGCAGGGAAAGCCGATGGCCTCGACAACTCTTTTCAAGCTCTCTGCGGAGTCCGCATATTCAAAAGGCACGCAGGGTAGTCCGCTCTGTTTGAGAAAATCCTTTTCGCGCTGGCGATGCTGGCAGATATGAAGTGGGTGGCTACCGGGAAGCACGGGCTTGATAGCGCTGAGCATGTCAATCACCTCGGAATGGATGTTTTCAAACTCTAATGTAATCACGTCGACTCCTTCAGCGAAGCTACGCAGTGCAGCCTCGTCGGAGTAATCGGCATTGACTTCCAAGTCAGCAACCATACCAGCTGGACATGTCCCCTTGGGTTCAAAGACGTGAAATCGATAGCCAAGATTTCGCCCAGCGAGTATGAGCATGCGCCCAAGCTGCCCGCCGCCGAGGATTCCGATAGTGCTTCCGGGGGTGATCATGCTTTTGGTAACTCGGTATTAAGGACAGTTTGCGTTTGATTAGCACGAAAAGCTTTGAGGCGCTCGCGTATGCCGTCGTCGGACAAAGATAGAATGGAAGCTGCGGAAAGTGCGGCATTTTTAGCTCCAGCTACGCCGATCGCGAGTGTCATCACAGGAATACCCGCTGGCATTTGTACGATCGAGAGGAGCGAATCTTGGCCACTGAGTGACTTGGATTGTATGGGCACGCCCAGTACGGGCAGATGCGTCACAGCTGCAGTCATGCCGGGGAGATGGGCAGCGCCGCCTGCGCCGGCTATGATCACTTGGATCCCGCGCTCTTCAGCCTCTTCGGCGTAGCTGTAGAGTAGTTTCGGTGTGCGGTGTGCGCTAACAATCTTTGTCTCAAGGGGGATGTCGAGCTGCCTGAGCAAAGCTGCTGCCTCGCCCATTGTGCTCCAATCCGATTGGCTTCCCATGATGATGCCGACGGTGGGCTTTGATGCAGTAATCTTTCTCATTTTAGCAGAGAAACGCATTCCTCAGTGAAATTCAACATTTGTTCACTCCGACTAACATGCCTGCACTTGAAGTCCTTCTAATATGCGGGGTTTTATGCATTGGTAGGCAAGCATTCTGTGTAGACATGGGACTCAAACCCTATCCTATTTAATCTCTTCTCCGACCCCAGTAGCCGTTGCCTCGGAATTGGGAGTTTTCGAGTTTCTCACGCTGCTCGGTAGAGAGTCCAGACTTGTCTAAATAGTTCTTAAAAGTTTCGGTATCTTGTTCCCTCCATGTACTAGCGACGCGCTCCATCATCCAAGTACGGCGTCGATCGTCTTCGATTGAAGACGCCCAACTCATCGCGGTCTCGGGGTCCTCCTCAACGGCGCGAAAGGTGTAGGTAATGACAGCTCGATCAAGCCCGGGACTGGCGGGCAAGCTGTTCAGCCAGTCGGCAGAGGCGGCGAGGTCATAACGCGTCCACTCGCGGATGATCGATGAGCTTGCGCGGGCGATTGTGGGGTCGTCCACGTCGAGATTGCTCAGCCAAGCGGCAGCTGCGACTGGATCGCTTTCGGCCCATTCGCTGACGAGCGCAGATTTTATACTAGGATCCGCGTCTTCGCCTAGTGTAGCGACGTAGGCGGCGGCAGCTTTTGGGTCGAACTCTGCCCACTCATCGACCAGCTCGCGGCGGAGTGATCTTTGCATTTCTGGGTCAGCCAGAAGATCGACTGCAAGTTTGGCTGATTGTAAACCTCCCGATTCTATTTGCACTTTGATCACCTGGTCGAGCAGTAGGTTTTTAAGTCTATTATTATCATTAATGGCGAGTGCTTGTTGGAAGGCAGCGGCTGGATTTTTTGCAGCGTAGCCACGGTAAATGGCCATAAGCTGTGAGTTGCGAGCGCGACTCGGTTCATCGACGAGGGCATTATTTGCCCAAGCAATTGCTGCGGCCGGATCTTTAAGCCCCCATACTTCAAGCACGGCCACGCGAGCGCGCTGACTGTCGCGGAGGGATTTCATCTGTGAGGCTAGCTCAAGAGCGGCGATTGGCTCCGTTTCAGCGAGTTGCCTTAGCAAGTCTCGGATCAAGCGCGAGCGGTTAGGGTCGGAAGCGGGCAAGTCGAAGGCTTGAACCAGCTGCTCGCGAGTGGCCACGCTGGAGAGCGCAGGGATCTCAAGGAAAGCGTCTTCAAGCAGCGAAACATCGCCGCTGAGGTAGGCTGTGAGTGCATTCCTTTTATGAGTAGTTACTTCTTCAACCGCTGTAGCAAGAGTAAGTTTTGGAATTTTTGAATCTGACGGCACTTTAACTGCTTGATCAGTATCTTGTGGGGCGTTTTCTACGTGAGAACCGATGTAGTAGGCTGCTGCAAGGCTAATTGACCATACGGCAAAATAGAGAATTAGGGTAGGTGATTTCATGGTGGTAATCTTTTGATAAGGTAACTCTCTTAAATCGCAAGCTATCTGCAATGGTTTCAGTTTCGAGCACATTTAAATTCACATCTAATCAATTTCGTATCAAAGGGGTAAAATTAGCCCACGCGCCTCACTCGCTTATAGTCGACTAAAGCACTGCAATCTTGGTTTTTTGGATAGAATTTCTGGCGAGCTAGAGTTGCTCGTCATAGTCAAAGACTACGAAAAAACGTTCTAGCCTCGGTCATGTAATTTATTCACTTTGGGTGTAGTAACGTTTGGGACGATCGCCGCTGCCCTGCTTAACTTTCTGCATATGCACTTCGAATTTTTCTACACTATAGATCAGATTAAGTTTACTTTGGCCCGTATCTATAGTCTGGGCATGACCACGATTTTTGACGGTAATATTTCCGTATGGGTCTCACCCTGTCATGTGAATAAGGGTAAGCTTAAGTGTGGTGATATTACAAAGGTTGCGTTCAGCGGCGAAGTCGCCATTGAACGCCTTAGATAGAGGTATAAAATGCCAGTTTCGATTGTAGATGAATATCAAGACGTGTTGCAAAAAGCAGCTGTTGGATTACGCCTAGGCCATGCCTCTCTTGCACACCAGTCAGGCTTGAGTTTGAAGGAAGTGCGTGCCTTGCTTGATGGCAACTTTAGTGAAACCCACGCCCGCAAGCTTGCGCCTATACTTGGGTTGGATGCTGATAAACTCGTCGCTCTTGCTGGGTGCGCCTGGTGCCCCGATGAAGTTTTTTTACCAGGACTCCATCAGTGCAATATGCCTTTTCCTGAGGCAAGCTACCCTGGAGCCAGTGTAAATAGCTACCTAATCTATAATATTAGCACGAAGGAGGCTATCGTTTTTGATACTGGCACCTCCGCAGAACCCATCTTAGAGTGTATCCAAGCTCTAGACCTTTCTCTTAAAGCAGTCTTTCTAACGCATACCCACCGTGATCACGTAGGCGGCTTCGAAAAATTAGTCACCGTTACGCAGACTGCCCAAACTTTCGCCCCCGCTGAAGAGCCACACGCAGGCGCCAGATCTCTCCCACCTGGTTCGAAGATGCAATTATGTGGTTTTGGTATCTACGCCGTAAAGACGAGCGGCCACACTAAAGGCGCGCTCAGTTATATAGTGCACGGACTCGATCTCCCTGTTGTTCTCGTCGGTGACGCACTCTTTTCGCTTTCCATAGGAGGCGCCAAGTGTGCCTACCAGCTCGCGCTAAAAAATAACCGTGAGCAGTTGTTAAGCCTCCCATCTGAGACGATTCTTTGCCCTGGTCATGGCCCCATGACCAGCGTAATTGAAGAGCGTGCTCATAATCCGTTTTTTTAATAGGTTTAGGCGATTCGTTGGGGCACAAAAAAAGCCCACGTATGTTAGGGCTTGGGAGTGCTTACGATGGTAGGCTGTCGGGGACTTGAACCCCGAACCAATTGATTAAAAGTCAACTGCTCTACCGATTGAGCTAACAACCCCTACATCGAAGCGCGGCATACAAGGAAGCTCCCGCTGGATTGTCAAGAATAGGAAAAGTAATTTTCCACAATTTTGAACAATTCATCATGGAACAAATCTAAGTATTAAACGATATTAGGTAAGAATACTTTTATGACTGTCGAGACTGATACTATCCACGCTGATGAACTTATGATTGAGCGCGTTAAGGCAGGCGACATGATTGCCTACAACGTGATGGTAAGCCGCCATTACGATCGAATCTTTGCAAGGGTCTCTCAACTACTTAATAATAAACAAGATGCTGAAGAAGTCACGCAGGACGCTTTCATCCGTGCTCAAAGGGGCCTTGAGAATTTCCGGGGCGATGCTTCCTTTTACACTTGGCTTTACCAGATCGCGACCAATCTGGCACACAACCGCTATTGGTATTGGTTTCGCCGCAAGCGAGACCAATCAATTTCCCTCGACCAACCGCTGAGCGAAGATGGCAGTCTGACCCTCGAAAATGTGATGCCCTGCGCTGGCGAAAACCCTGTCGAGGCGGTCGTGACCCAAGAGTTTGTTGACCGCGTCTCTGATTGTATGCAGGGTCTAAACGATAAGCACAAAGAAGTTTTGATCTTACGCAATTTAAAGAACCTGACCTACGACGAGATTGCACAGAAATTGGAAATCAGCGTGGGTACAGTAAAGAGCCGAATTGCCCGTGCGCGGGAAAGCCTGCGCACTCTCATGGGCGAAGATTTCGTATGAACGAAGAGGACTTTTCAGAGCTCGTAAATCTTTATTTGGATAAGGAAATTACAGAGCGTGGCCTCGCGCAACTGAAATGCGAGTTGGCTGCAAACGTTGAGCGCAAGGACGAGTTTGCTGAGCACTGCCGTATGCACCAAGCCATGCTCCTAGCACTCAATCCACAGCCGGCGAGGCGCCGTTTTAAATTTTGGCGTAGCGGCTCTAACAGTTCTTTTCGTAGTTCGCGCTCTAGAGAACAAGGCCTGCGCACTTTTTCCAATATGAGCCCTCAAGTGGAGTCCTTCTCGACCCGTGAAACAAACAGCAATCACTCCGCGCACGATGTGACCACTTTTCCACGCTGGATCATGGGCACAGCTTTCGCAGCCAGTCTTGCGCTCGGTTTCGCTCTGCTTATGCCGATTTTCCTCGACACCTCAGCAGAGTCTTCGCAAATTGCTTTAGATGATATGCAGGCAGAAGCGTTGGTTCAAGCTGATCTGCTCGACCTTATCGGTCAACGGGAACTCCGACGCTTCACCAATCTGCAATCCCAGCGCGAGGCCAATCAGCAAGCAAGTTTAGCTGCCCAGCTCAGGTTAATGGGGCTGAGTCCAGAACTCACTCCTAATGAAAATCAACTTCGATCTATCAGCATGGCCGCCTCTCAGCGTCCTAAGGTATTTCGCGAACATGCAGAGCTACTGGCAGAAATTCAGAAGATTTCGGCTATGCCTCCACCTCAGATTTTGCGAGTCGAGTCGATGCAGTCCGAACCAACCGCTCCTTGGTCAGGAGGGTTCAAATCTTCACTCGCGAGTTTTAAGTAGTATTGGAGTCCTGCCTTTGGGCGGACACGTTTTTATGGCCACCAAAGGCTAGACTACATCTCTCTATTGTAGCTTTCCGCTTGCATCTGCGCTAAGGAGAGGCACTTCTCGTAATTTGTATTTTAACTTATTTTTCTATGAAAATCGTACTCGCATACTCTGGTGGTCTCGATACCTCCGTCCTCGTTAGCTGGCTCAAGAAGCATTATAATGCTGAAATTATCACTTTCGCAGCCGACGTCGGCCAAGAAGAAGAACTCGACGGCCTCGAAGAAAAAGCCAAAGCAACTGGTGCCTCCGTGCACTACACCGTCGATCTAGTCGAAGAGTTTGCCCGTGACTTTATTTATCCAATGATGCGTGCCAATGCCATCTATGAAGGTCAGTATATGCTTGGCACATCGATCGCTCGTCCGCTCATAGCCAAAGCCCACGTTGAAATCGCCGAGCGCGAAGGAGCCGACGCAGTCTCTCACGGTGCAACAGGTAAGGGAAATGACCAGGTTCGCTTCGAACTAGGCTATGCGGCACTCGCCCCGAAGCTTGAGATTATTTCACCATGGCGCATGGAGGCATTCCGTAAGGCATTTCCTGGGCGCACCGAGATGATCAACTACTGTCGTGAGCACAATATCGACGTCGAAGCGAGCGCATCAAAACCTTACTCAATGGATCGCAACCTGCTCCATATCTCCTATGAAGCGGGCATCCTCGAAGACCCCTGGTTTGACCCTACAACGGATGACAATAAGGGCATGTATAAGCTAACGACCTCGCCCAAAGATGCGCCTGACGACGCTGAATATGTTGAACTCGATTTTGAGTGCGGAGACTGCGTTGCAATAGACGGTGTAGCCATGAATCCTTCTCAAGTCATGAAGCACCTTAACAAACTGGCGGGTAAGCACGGTGTTGGTCGTGTTGATATTGTCGAAAACCGCTTTGTCGGAATGAAGAGCCGCGGTGTTTATGAAACTCCAGGTGGCACTGTTCTACTCCAAGGGCATCGTAATATGGAGTCGCTCACAATGGATCGCGAATTGGTGCACCTACGCGATAGTTTGATCCCTCGCTATGCAGAGCTGGTCTATAACGGTTTCTGGTATGCTCCTGAGCGAGAAGCCCTCCAAGCTCTCATCGACGATTCGCAAAAGACTGTCACTGGCACGGTTCGCCTTAAACTCTACAAGGGCAACATTACTACCGTGGGTCGCAAGTCGCCGCTCTCACTTTACGATGAAGACATCGCGTCAATGGAAGGTGTCCATAGCGACTACAATCCCGATGATGCGAGCGGCTTTATCCGCTTGAATGCGCTTCGCCTCCGTCGCCGTGCGCTCGCTCAGGGTGGTCCCGAAATTGCTTCCGTGAGTAAGTTGTCTAAGGAGTAATATAGACTATAATTTTAGGGCTGACGTTTGCCTGTTGCTGAGCTAACGACAAGTTCAGCTATTGTTAAGCGAAGACCCTATATTTCTTGCCATGACCCCAGCCCAAATTCTACTCGGCGTCAACGTCGATCACATCGCGACTGTACGCCAGGCGCGTTATCGTCAACACGCGCTCGATCACGGCGACGAGGTCGAGCCCGACTGCGTCGCCTTCGCGCTTGCGAGTGAGGCTGCGGGTGCCGATGGCATCACCATGCACTTGCGCGAAGACCGCCGCCATGTGCAAGACTCTGATATCCAGCGTGCGCGCACACAGATTGGCACTCGCCTGAATCTAGAAATGGCCTGTACGCAAGAGATGATCGATTACGCTCTCGAACTTAAACCGGACTCTGTCTGCCTAGTTCCTGAGAGCCGTGAAGAGATCACGACGGAAGGCGGCCTCGATATAGTCGGTCAGAAGTCTCGCGTGGGTGAAGTTGTCGCCGCGATGAGCGAGGCAGGCATCGTGACGAGTCTCTTTATTGATCCCGACCCTATGCAGATCGAAATGTCGGCTGAGTTGGGCAGCCCATGGATCGAACTCCACACGGGTGCTTACGCCAACGCCTACTATCACGCAGGTCGCAATCGAGAATTCGATCTGCTGCGCCGGGGTGCCGAATTGGGGCATAATCTCGGCCTCATTATTAATGCGGGACATGGTATTAACTACGCCAACATTGCCGAAGTTGTCACGCTGCCGCATTTGCATGAGCTTAACATCGGGCACTCCATCATCAGCCGTGCGCTCTTTGTAGGGGTCGATCAAGCCGTGCGTGAGATGAGGGCATTTCTGTAATTAATCATAAAGTAGTTTGATCGAGAGTCTCACCGTGCTTGAGCTCGTCTCTTGGCAGTCTTAGGCTCGAAGTTTGAATCGGTTTAGCGTTAGTGCCCCAGGCCAATAGGCTTTGGTCTAGTATGAATACGGCGAAAAGCGCGTGTCGTCTGTCGAAATTAATACGTGTAATCTCTGAAATATTAACTATTTTGTGTTAGCAAATTTAGGGATCATTCAAATCTTGTAGCCAGTATTTCATGGAATTCTTATCTTATGCCCATCCTGCTCTTAGTTGCCAAGAAGCCAAAGTGCTGGAGTCTCACATACTCGTAGACGAAGCGGCCGAGTGGACAGCGATGAAAATGGCAGGACAGGGGATTGCGCAGCAACTCGTTCAGGACTACGCCGAGTTATGTTCACCTCCTGAATGCTTGCGAATACTTGCGCTCATCGGCAAAGGAAACAACGGCGGAGATGCCCTCATCGCTTGCGGTCAATTACTGGCCGACTTCCCTCGCGCGCGTGTGTTTTTGATTTTGACCCAGCCCGCTGAAGAGCTGCGACCGCTTGCAGTTCGTGCCCTACAAGAGCTTGAAGGTCGTGTGGAGGCACATCAGGTCTTTGGGCAAAAGGGTGTGTCTGAGATCACGCAGATGCTCTCCGATGCGGCAGGTAGTGAGGGCTTCCATATCTGCATCGATGGCTTGTTAGGCATGGCTTTTTCACCTCCATTATGTGAACCATTGGCCTCATTGATTGAAGCAGTCAACACGTTTGAGGCGATCAATCTGCGTGCCTCGGTTGACCTGCCCAGTGGTAAAGGTGACAGCGTTGAAAACGACACAATTACTTTTCAAGCAGACTTTACCTATGCCACAGGCATCGCAAAGAAACCAATCTTTGAAGGAATTGCTGAGTGTGGTCGTATACGATACGTCGATCTTGGTTTTTTTGAAGCCTTCCAAGCGGAGTCGATTAAAACAAAAGAGTATATTTTAACGAGCGCTGTTCTCGACCCCCTCCGTAGCTTACGGCCAGCGGCGGTAGATAAGCGTGCATTTGGCCATCTTTTCATCGTTGGCGGATCCGCATACATGCCTGGGGCACTACTCATGGCAGTTCAAGCAGCGGTGCGCTCGGGCGTCGGCTTAGTCACTGCTTTTGCTCCGGCATCCGTCGCCAGCGCATTGGCCGCTCAAGTGCCTGAGGCTATGTGGATTCCTTGGCCAGAGACGGGCAATGGCACGCTCAGTCCGCACGCCATGCCTTTGCTTCTAGACCGTATCAATAATGCCTCGGCCGTTCTGGTAGGACCTGGCATGGGCAAAGACCGCGATACGCAAATGGTGACGCAAGAAATCGTTAAGCTTGTCGAATTACCGATCTTGTTGGACGCTGATGCGCTTCGAGTGCGTGTTATGGAAGTCGCCCAAAAGCGTAGGACCCATTATGGCAGAATCGTCATTACGCCACACATGGGGGAGTTTATGCGGATTGCAAAACTTGCTGAGGCAAACTATGCGATCGAAGTAATTCTTGATTTTTCAGAAGCCCACCGTGTGCTCACGGTCTTAAAAGGTGCTAATACACGTATCTGCGATGGCAAATCAGTCATTTATAATACGCAAGGCGGTCCCGTCCTCTCGCGGGGGGGTAGTGGGGATTTACTCTCTGGTTTGATCGGTGGTATGATTGCGCAAAACAGCGTCAGTGTGCCGACCGCCGTAGCGCGGGGCATTATGCTGCACGGTATGGCCGCGCAATTGCTAGCTAGAGCGAAGGGACAAATCGCGGTTCATACCACACAGTTACTCGACTACCTGCCCAAAGTCCTACGAATTTGAAACGATGGCTGAGACTTTGAATCATCGCAAAGCTTTACTCATACTTAATGGGTTACAGCACGTCGGACCTATCATGCTACGCCGTTTGCTGGATGCCTACAACCACGACCCTGTCGCGGTGCTGGCAGGAGACCGTAGAAAGTTGCTCAGTGTTAAAGGTGTCGGAGAGAAGGCCGCTAAGGTTTTAGTGCATTGGTCCGATCACTTCGATCTCTATAAAGAGATTGAGCGCATGAAGGCCTCGAGTATACGTTTTATCGCGCAAACTGACATCGCCTTTCCGCCGATGCTTCAAGAGATGTATGACCCGCCCATTGGCCTGTATTGGAAAGGTGAATACAATATTGATCGTCCTTGCATCGCTATAGTCGGTACACGCCGCGCGACACTTTATGGTCACAGCGTCGCACGTAAGTTTGCGTCTGAGCTTTCACAGCTTGGCTTTTGCATCGTTAGCGGCATGGCACGTGGTACGGATACAGCAGCGCACGAAGGTGCGCTTGAAGCAGGCGGTCAAACCGTGGCGGTGTTAGGTTGCGGGTTAGATATCGTCTATCCCCCCGAGAACCTGGACTTGTATAAACAGATCGCTGCAACAGGCGCCGTCGCTAGTGAGTTTCCTCTTGGACGCCGCGCAGACCGACAGACCTTCCCTATGCGCAACCGCGTGGTCGCTGGCATGTGTGAGGCTGTCGTTGTGGTCGAAAGCGCTATTGCTGGTGGCAGTATGATTACGGCCCGTTTCGCGGGCGAGCAGGGAAGGCAGATCATGGCCGTGCCAGGGCGTATCGACCAATCTAGCAGTGGTGGCTGTCATCAGTTGATCCGTGATGGAGCGACTATGGTTACCTCAGTCGACGACATTCTGGAAGAGCTTCGCTATGCTCGGCCCTCACAGTCTGAGGCAGGATTACCGATCGAATCGGAAGCAACTCCTCAGATCGAGCTCAATGATCTAGAGCGTCAAGTGCTCGACTGTTTTAAAGGGGGCGAGTTCTGTCTCCCCGACCGAATTTCGCAGCAACTCAACCGTCCGTCTGCCGAAGTTTCTGCTGCACTGATGGGGCTAGAGTTGAAGCGCTTAGTCGCTAAGAGAGCTGATGGGTGCTTCGAGGCGCACTAGATGTTTGCACTTAGCGGGTGTCTAGCTTACTGTAAACTCCATGCATATTATTTTAAGTTTAATCGCAGTAATTATGCAGGCACCTGCTTCTTTCGAGCTGATCGCTCAGGATCCGACTTCCGCCTATGCAAACATGGTTCGCATCCCTGGTGGTAGTTTCGCGATGGGGGGAGATGCTGGATTGATGGATGGTGGTTCGCATTCGCATCAAACTGCCTACCCCATCCACGAAGTTACGGTGGATGCGTTCTGGATGGATGTTGCTGAGGTAACCAACAGCCAGTTTGCTGAGTTTGTCGAAGCAACGGGTTACGTGACCTTTGCTGAGCGCCCTTTGCCAGCGGCTGACGTGGCAGCACTACAACAGGTAGCCGACTACAATATTAAACAGCTTCAGCTCGCGGCTGATTCTGTCGCTGGTCCTGAACGGGCGGCCATCTACGAATCGATTCAGCGTATTAAAGATTCTTCGCAGTTACTGGGCCAGACGGCTGGTTCAATTATTTTTGAACTGCCAGAAGTAGAGCTGCGCTCTGAGAGTGACATCACACAGTGGTGGCGGATTGAGGCTGCGGCTACTTGGCGCGCGCCCGATGGCGCGGGCTCCAGTTGGCAAGACCGACTCGACCACCCTGTGGTGAATGTGACGCACGACGACGCTGCTGAGTATGCCGCTTGGGCTGGAAAGCGCCTGCCGACCGAGGCCGAATGGGAGCGTGCCGCACGTGGTGGTTTAGAGCGGCAGTCATTTGCTTGGGGCGATGTCTTCGCACCGCTAGGCGAGGATGTTTGGATGGCTAACATTTGGCAGGGCGTATGGCCTTACGAGAATACTAAGGAGGATGGGTTTGCGGCTACCGCCCCCGTCAAGAGCTTTCCGCCCAACGCATTTGGGCTCTATGACATGGCAGGGAATGTGTGGGAGATCGTCGCCGACCGCTACCACCCAAAAGCCTACTCACTGCGAACGGATGGAGCCATCAATCCGACAGGCCCTGATGTCGATAGCCTGAGCCGATTGCGCCAACGATTGCCAACTTATGTTACACGTGGTGGTTCTTTTCTATGCTCAGATGGTTGGTGTAGCGGTTATCAACCTGGCTCACGGCAATCGCTGGAAAATGACTCTCCTGCTCACCATACTGGCTTTCGCTGCGTAAAAGATGCGAATTGAAGAATCGTCGACTCTACCTGATTATAATTTGTGATCGACAGTATCCTCCTGATTTAGAGTAGTAGAGCTATGCCTGAACATTCGAAAATGTTAGCATAAGTAAAAAAGCCAATGTCTATTACGGAGGCTAAGTCACCAGTCGCACGTTGCAGTTTGCTGATGGCTCAAAGAAGACCCTCGGCTATATGCAGGCGGGTGATTACGAGTTTGGCACTGAGGCGCTCGAGATAAAGAATCCCTAAGAATGCTGTCGTGAGTAAGTTGTATTAGTAAATTATTAACTACACTTACAATAGGGTTTTGAATATATTCTTATTTTATAAAAAAATTTGTAGAATTTTCACTTTCACAGACGTGACAAGATATTACCTCAAGCTCTTCGTTAAAATGATCATGGCTAATTTCTTGTACGGGAATGTTCACTCCCAAAATGAAAATTAGGAATAGCCCATAATACTTTTTATTCATCCAGACAAATTATATCAGAGAATCCATTAAAATCTCAATTGATATAAATTAATTCCTGTTTTAATTTATATTTCTGACTTATTTAGATAGTTCAATTAATTGGTTTGGCTTATTTTTACGTTTTTTTAATTGAAATTCATCGTGTAGTTTTCCTGTAGCATCAAAGGCTTTAAATCGTAAATCATTATCTGATATGTCAATTATCTGGTACAGCTGTGTATCTTCTAAAATTTTTTTTGTATAGTTGCCTTTCGTAAATTCATACATTTTCGGGCCACTTACTGATACAACATAGACTGTCCCTACATCGGGATCATAAGCTTGTTGGTAATCATTAGGCACATTTTCAACCTTAGCTCCGGCAAGGTCTCCAGTTCGAGAATATACATGGTCATGACCGTTGAGCACTAGATCGACTTTAAATTCATCAAACAATGGCTTCCATAGTTTCCTAAGATGTGGATTGTCACGATCGGTTCCAGGTGAGTACATAGGATGATGAAAAGTAACTATTGTCCATTTATTGGGATTATTCTCTAGTACAGATCTAATCCAAGGAACTTGCTCCTCTAGTGCAATATTTGAGTCCAAAGAAATGAATCTCACTCCTTGATAATCCAAGTAATAAACTGTCTCTTTCAAACGCTCATCTGGTACATTTTGAATAGGAAAGACAAATTGTGGTTGCCAGTGAGCACTAATTTCAGGAGCAGTTCTCTGAGCTTTTGAATATTTTACGTATTCATGATTTCCAGGAGTGGCTAACAGAGGAATTGTTGCGTTTACCCAGTCTGGGCCTTCGTGCCACTCACCCCAATTGGAATCCATATCTTTAATATCCACAAGATCCCCAGCATGAAGTGTAAATGACGCTCTTGGAGCATCACGAAAAGCCTCCCTAAATACTCTTGACCAGTGAGTTTTTACTTCGTTCTGAGCATCACCAAAATAAATAAAACTAAAGGGTTCAGGATAAGAGCTTGCTGTCTTGAAATGGAAATATTCACTCCAATTTACTCTATCGCCTACTCTGTATACATAAAGGGTATTTGGGTTCAAGCTACTAATGGTGACACTATGGTAATGAGCTTGATTTATATCGCTCTGAAAAAATATAGTTTTTGCCTCAAATAAATCTGTGTTTAAGTCACGCCCGCTGGCATTTGCAACCGCTATTTGGACATAAGCTTTTTTTACAGAGGTATCTGTTCTCCATGTAATGGATTGCGTTGTTGCTGGATTATCTTCCCAAGTCAGAACTATACGATCTGGCATTGGTGTTGGTTTATAGATTTCTGCAGATGAATATTTAACGATGCCCGAATTATCGTGAGCTAATGCATTGAGACATAAAAATAAACCTAAGAGTACTGCTTTTGAAAACCTAAACATTGTTTTTAACAAATTGATCAAAGATATCTTCAATATGTTTGGCTCATTGTGCTTCAAACCTAAAGAAATAAAACTGTAGGCCATTACAAATTGTTACTATTGTGGGTCTGGTTGGCAGTAATGCGTGCAATACCTATGCCGAAGGTCAGGTCTTTGAGATGGAGGGCAATTCCAATTTTAGTCTGAAAATGGCTGATGGTGGGGCGGACTATTGCTGTAGCTATATTCAGCAGGGTCAGTGCTATTGGAGGGGCGTATCCCAAGTGTAAGCTCACGCTTTGTGACCTTGCCCTTTAATACCCTTACGCTATCTGTTTATCCATGAATGGAGTATTAGTTTTAACGATCAGTGGGCAAGATCGCGCGGGTTTAGTTGAAAAACTTGCAGATGTGATTGCGGAGCATGGTGGAAATTGGGAGCATTGTCGTATGGCTCATCTTGCTGGGCGTTTCGTCGGTTTGTTGGAGGTTACGGTGACTGGAAATCAGCAACAGGACCTTGAATCAGCACTACGTGGGATCAGTGACCTAGACGTGATGATCGCTCCTGGGCTAGCTACCTCTGAGATGGAGCCTATGCGTCAGTTTGACCTCGAAGTCGTCGGTAGTGACCATCCTGGTATTGTGCGTGACGTATTTAAGGCATTGGCTAAAGAGTCCGTTAATGTGGAAGAGCTCAGCACCCGAGCCTATAGCGCGCCTGATAGCGGTTGTATACTTTTTGAAGCAAACGCTCGGTTGGCAGCTAGTTCAAAGGTTGACCGTGAGAAAATCCGTAATCATCTTGAGAAGATCGCACTCGATGTCTTAGTGGATATACGGCTGAGTGACTGATTTATTCTGGCTCAATGATTTAATGATGCCTTAACAGGATTCTACATCTTGCGATACGTCACTGAAGGCTCTGTGCAAACCAAAGTGAGACGTGTAAACTGATCGCAATATCTAGAGCACGATTATTCGACTTCTGCCATTTGTTCAGAGTGGATTTGACTCAAAGTAAGCACTCCACTGGTCAGAGTGCGGCTACTGCCATTAGATTGTGCGCTGAGTTGATAGCTGTTGGTTTCAGCACCGTCGGCTATGATTAGACGGGCATTTGCGCGGCCCTCCCAGGTATCTAACATTTTAAGTGAATCTCCATAGGCGCGTATTATGAAGTCGCGGTCGGACATTTGGAGATTCGCCTGATTTAATAAAGTATTGGTGAGCATTTCGGCGACTTCATTGCTAGGAGCCGCAGACTCTATTTCGTAAATATAAGCGTCGGATAGGTGGGTTAGCGTTTCGAGAGTATTGGTATGATCACGAAGTGTGACTTGCGTGAGTAATGCATCTTCGAGGATTTCGTCTTCTATGCTGAGTGCCGCTGCTAGGTCGTCGACTTTGACAATTTGATGGACGGCGATGAGCAGCGTATCCAGATCAATTGCACGCAGGGAGAGAAGTCCACTGCTCGATCCTTCAGGTCGTATCAGCTCGATGGCGAGTAGCGCTTTTTTATCTTGTGCGAAGATGGCCTCATTTTCGTAGCTGAAGATTTGGCTGCTATTGTCTAACGTATTAGGGTTGAGCATGAAACCTACGGGGATAGTTACGCTAAATGCGTTACCATCGATTTGAGTGAGAGTGTTATAAAAGTCCTTACGTAACTTGGCATCGGTGCGGTGAGTTCCTTCGCTATCTTGGGTGAAAACGCCGTCGAAGAACAACGTCTCATAGTTTAGTTGCCAGCATCTTTCCAGAAGCTGCTGGCAAAGCGTCGTCATGGCCTCTTCGAAAGTGGAGGATTCCAGTATGTAGTCGAATCGTGCTTCGTCGATTATTACCTGTGCCGCCTTCTGTGCGTCGACCGAGGTGAGTAAAGCCACCAAGCTTTTTTGATTAGTCCGGATGTTCGAGTTCGCGCTCTCGATCATTAGTTTGCCGCGCTTGACGATCTCCTTTATGTCTCTTTTAGGATCAAAAGTTGAGGGTTTAGTTTCGGCTAAGTATTGTCCACTGCGTAAGTTGGACTTAGCATCCTCGATCGCAGCCTCTAGATTGAGAAATTGTATTCTCTGCGACGCCGTCATATAGGGTATTAGAGCATCGATCTGTTCGATGATGCTTAAGTCAATAGCTTCCTCTTTTGAAGCCTTAGCACTGGCCATGAATGGCAAAAATATGACAGTTGTAAGCAATAAATTTGTCCAAGATCTTAGTCTGGTTCGATACATAATGAGAATTTTGACAGTGTTATAAAATAGGTTAGTTAAGCATCTTAAGACCTCGAAGATTTGCCAAGTATATTCCGTCAAAGAGTTGATGGTTTTGATGTCATATTGACCGTATGTTTACTTTACCATGTGCCACGCATTGACAGGAACCCTTGGAGTAGTGTTTATTAATTGTATGCAGATTAATGAAGAATTAACTCTCGTTCGCGATACTGAAGCCACGATCATTCCCGCAGGGGATAAACAGATATTGCCTTCGGGCACACGCGCAGTGATTTCGCAAGCGCTCGGTGGAACTGTGACTATTCGTACAGACTCAGGTTTGTTCCGCCTTTCGAGCCAAGATTGGGATGCTCTAGGCGCAGAAGCCCAAGCGCAACTTGATCAGGCGGTCAAGGAGGCGGAGTCTGTATCTGGTAATGTGCCTTTCGGTGAAAAGCTGGTCTGGGAGGCGATGAAAGGCTGCTTCGATCCCGAGATACCAGTTAACATTGTGGACTTGGGGCTCATCTATGATTTGCAAATCAACGATCCCGATACCGATGGCAGGCACGCGATCAATGTTAAAATGACATTGACCGCCCAAGGTTGCGGCATGGGTCCTGTCATCGCAGAAGATGCAAAAAAGAGCATCGAAGCGCTCGGCGCCGTATCGTCGGCGCAAGTCGACATCGTCTGGGATCCGCCTTGGACGCCACATATGATCTCTGATGCTGGTCGTCAAAAGCTAGGTATGGAGTAGGTTGCTACGAACACAATGGCTGTCGCTGTCTTGGCAAGTATAGTCCTACGTCTTGCTGTATTTTGTGCTGTGACTTTACGTTTGCAAGGCGGCTAGTTTGGCAAACTTTGCCATTACGCAATCTAGAATGGATTGGGGGCTAAGGCCGTTTTCATCGCGTAGCTTTTTTACAGAACTGCCGTGTTCGATGAAGGCGTCCGGCCAGCCAATGCGTTCGACGGGGCAGTGTTGCAGTTCGGCGATTTGGAGCGCTTCCATCGCTGCACTGCCCAATCCCCCGGTGATGACGTGGTCTTCCATTGTCACAATGAGGCGAGTCGATTGTGCGGACTCGGCGAGTAATGCTGTGTCTAGTGGCTTGAGGAAGCGTGCGTTGACTACACCTGCATCGATGCCGTGCTCACGTAGGCTGCTGGCAAGCTCCTCCGCATCAGTGACCATCGTGCCGATAGCCCAGATGTCTATATCGCTACCTGATCTTAGGCGCTTTGCTTTGCCGACTTCGATTGCTTTAGGTTTCTGTTTTAACGGGGTGCCGACTGCGTTACCGCGAGGATAACGGATGAAGGCGGCACCTTGATAGGCGAGGCCTGTGGCCATCATGTCGGCAAGTTCATCTTCGTTGGCGGGTGCCATGACGACGATACCCGGCACGCAGCGTAAATATGAAAGGTCAAAAAGGCCGTGGTGGGTGGCGCCATCGTTAGGTGACAGACCCGCGCGATCCATGCAGAAGAGCACAGGCAAGTTTTGCAGCGCGACATCATGGATGATCTGATCGTAAGCGCGTTGTAAGAAGGTCGAGTAGATCGCGCAGACGGGATGGTAGCCAGAAGTGGCCATACCCGCTGCAAAGAGAACGGCGTGTTCTTCGGCTATACCGACATCGAAGAATTGGTCGGGCAACTCTTTCTCAAGAATATTCAGCCCAGTGCCGGAAGGCATGGCAGCAGTGATGCCCACGACGTTTTTGTCCTTACGTGCTAGCTTGACAAGAGTCTCACCCATCACGTCTTGATACTTAGGTGGAATGGCTGAGGCGGAGGGGGGTCCTTTACCCGTCTTTATATCGAAGGGGCTGGCGCCGTGAAAGCGCTCAGGGTTTTCGATGGCAACATCGTATCCGCGACCTTTCTCGGTCAAAATGTGAAGGATTACCGGCTGTTCGGCATTTTTTGCAAACTTTAGGTAGTGCTCGACCTGCTTTTGATCGTGCCCATCAATGGGGCCAATATAGCGAATTCCGAATTTTTCAAAGAGCGATGAGGAGACGAAGAAGTCTTTCGTCTCTTGTTTCCACTTAATACCAAATTTGATGATCGACTCACCACCTGGCATTTTTTGGAGAAGACTCTCGATGCCGTCGTTGAGGCGGTTGTAGATAGGGTTTGTGATCAGCTCGTTAAAGTAGCGAGATAGTGCGCCTACATTTTTTGCGATCGACCACTTGTTGTCATTGAGAATAATGATGAGGCGTTTGGTTGAGCCGGCTACGTTGTTGAGCGCTTCCATCGTGACGCCACATGTAAAAGCGGCGTCGCCACAGAGCGCGATGACATTCTCGTCAGTGCCACGCTTATCGCGGGCGACAGCCATGCCTAGCGCGGCGGAAAGTGCGGTGCCAGCGTGGCCTGCGCCGAAGGCGTCGTGCTCGCTTTCGTTACGCGTGAGAAAGCCGCTGTAGCCATCACTCGTGCGGATGTGGTCGAAGCGTTCGTCGTTGCGTCCGGTCAGTAGCTTGTGAACATAGCCTTGGTGGGAGACGTCGAAGCAGAAGCGGTCGGTTGGCGTATTAAACACGCGATGCAGGCCAATGGTGAGCTCGACCACTCCTAGGTTGGGACCGACGTGGCCACCATTTTTTGAGGTCGTTGCTATGACGCGTTCGCGAATCTCTTGTGCCAGTTGTGGTAGTTCTTCGGGCGTGAGATTTTTTACGTCATCAGGCGATTGGATCTGGGCGAGTAGGGACATTTCGTAAATTAGTCTTCGCGAGAATCGTCAAACTTTTCGAGCTCACCAGTTTTAAGATTGAGTTGTTCGATTTTGAGCTCTGCTTCTTTTAGCTGCGCTTGGCAATGATTTAGTAGTTTAGAGCCTTCTTCAAACTTAGCTACTAAGTCAGCGAGCGGCGTATCGCCGTTCTCCATTGCTTGGATTAGGCCTTCAAGGCGCTCGACGGATTTTTCAAAAGTGGGGGCTTCTTTTTTTGCAGGCATTGTATTTAGTTATGTGACTCGAAGGCGCTCTGGATGACTTCGAGATCGATGTTTTTGATGATGAGATCTTTGATTATTGGTATTTTATCCTCATCGCTAGGCTGTGTCTTGACTGTCATGTTGTTGATTTTGGAAGCGACTTTATAGCTGTCCTCCTCGCATACGATAACCGGGATTGAGGTTTTCTCGATCATTTTCATGAGCTCCTGTTGGGGGAGAATATCACGCGTGAGGATGATACCGCCAATGAGGTTATTTCTACCCAGCCCTTCGGTTGCGATGGCCGATAGAATGATGTCTTCTCGGTCGCCTGGCGCTATAATGAGTGTGCCCTTGACGAGATATTCTGCGAGACCTTTGGCTGCCATCGCTCCGATAATAACTTTGTCGATCCGGTTTTTACTACCGTAGGTTTTGCCATTGAGCCAGCGCCCTTTAGTCTCGGCGACTACTTGTTCTAGATTAGGTTGTGTCAGCTTGCGCTCGTGGGGAATACAACCGAGTAGCTGGATATTCATGCGTTCAAGAGCAATACGGCAATATTTGTCGACCATCTTTAGCTTGTCGGGTTCGACTTTGTTGATAATCGCTCCGATTATCTGCACGCCGGCAGCTTCAAAGACTGCCTTGTTAAGCGCGATTTCATCAATCGGCCGTCCGATGCCGCCACGTGCGACAATGATAACTTTTGCATTGAGGCGTTTGGCGACTTCCGCGTTTGAGAGATTGAAGACTGATCCCACACCGGCGTGACCGCTGCCTTCAATAATTATGTAGTCACGCCCAAAGGCTGCACGGTCGAAGGCACGGCACATTTTATCGATCAGATCGGTGTGATTTGCTGAGGGGTTGTCTAGATACTCCCTGGAAAAGCTTGCATGCACAGCTATGGGACTCATCGCGTGGATTGGGGTCTTCACATTAAAAATTTGGTTGAGCAAGATAGAGTCTTCGTCGATTTGGCGGCCTTCGACTTCGACGAAGCGCTGGCCTACTGGCTTGATGAATCCAACTTGCTCGGTGATACTACGTATTGCCGAAAAGAGAGCAAGACTCGTGGTGGTCTTTCCGTCATTCATCCGAGTCGCGGCAATGAAGATACGTTTGGTTGTCTTGTTGCGCGGTGCAGTTAAGATCTCCGTATCCTCGGGTTCGGTGAAGTCTTTTTGTCTTAGTGGCATGTACTCAGAGTGAGTTTTGTAGGCTTGCGGATATGGTATTTTAGAGGAGAGTCACGTCTTCGTTCAAATCGTCGCTATTTTCGGTCGGGTAGAGTAATTTATGATCGATAGCCTGCGAGGCGACCATCACGGCAGTACTAAATATATCGGTAGCGGAAGCACCACGACTGATCTCTGCAGCGGGCTTGGCAAGACCGGTAAGTATGGGACCATAGTTGCGCGCACGGGTCAAGGTGTCGACGAGTTTAGAGGCGATGTTGGCTGAATGTAGATCAGGAAAGATGAGAACGTTAGCATGACCGGCGACGGGACCGTCGATCTTCTTGGCTTTTGCAGTAATAGGGTCAAGAGCGGCGTCGACTTGAAGCTCCCCATCAATCTCCATAGGGATCCCGAGTTCATGAGCTTTAATGCGCGCCATTTTAGTGGCTGCTTTCATCTTGGCCACGGTTGGGTCCTTACTGGTCACGCTTTTACTAGAGTAGCTTAGCAAAGCCACGTAGGGCTTTGTATTAGTTAGGTGGTATCGAAGTGCGGCAGTAGTCACTGCGATGTCAGCAAGTTGTTCGCTCGTTGGATTAGGAATCACGGCGCAGTCAGCAATAAAGAGCTCTCGGTCTTTGCCCGTCTCAAGGTCTTCGAGATCGAAGATGTTGAGCGAAGATACTGTGTTAACATCGGGTAGGCGAGGGACGATTTGCAGGAGCGGGCGTAGCGCACTAGAGGCGGAACTGGTGGCACCCGATATGATCGCATCAGCCTGCGAGGTTGCGAGCATCATGGTGGCGAAGTAGCTGGTGTCCTCTAGGTATTGCTCGGCGTCTTTGTCTTTGAGGTTTTTGAAACGGCGCAGGCCTTGAAATTTTTTGACAAAACCTTCCCACTCATCACTACGGCGCGGCTCGATGATTCGGATGTGCTCAAGGTTGATGCTGAGCTTTTCGGCATTGGCCTTAATGTTTATACGGTCACCCAATACAATCGGAATGCCTAGTGAATTGGATGCAAATTTGCGTGCTGCTTGTAAGATACGAGGGTCACTACCTTCAGGGAAAACGACGCGTTTGGGATGGCGCTTGAGGCGGGCGGTGAGTTTTGAAATGAGTGACATTGATCAAATAATAAGTTTAAAGTGGTCTTACTGACGAAAGTAAGCGAAAGACCAAGAACTAAGAGTGATAAATATACAATTGCCAAAGCTTTTTACGCCGTAGTTTCTAGTCTTCACTTGGGTAATGAATTTACCTGTCCCCTGCAAACAGATGTTCCAAAATCTCAAAAACATTGCCGTAGTCAGTCTTTCGACTGTGGGTTCCCGTTTATTGGGGCTTTTGCGAGATATTTTGATTTTCGCGGCGCTCGGCGCGAGCCTTTGGAATTCCGCCTTCATTTTGGCCTTCACCCTACCCAATCTTTTTCGCCGACTCCTCGGCGAGGGGGCGCTTAGTTCGGCTATTGTCCCAATTTTTTCAGATGTGCTGGAGCGGGAGGGGCGAAGTGGTGCCTTCCGCTTTCTTAATCAAGTATTTGCACGATTATTGTTGGCGCTGATTGTAATCATTGGCTTAGGCATGCTTTTGCTAGCTTGGGCGGCAGGTGGTAACTTTTTACCCGAGCGCTGGGTGACGGGCGCGGGATTGGCCGTCTGGCTGCTACCCTACATGCTATTTATTTGTCTATCCGCGATTATCTCGGCGGGTCTGAATCTAGTTGGCCGTTTTACGGTGGCGGCATCGACGCCCATCTTACTTAACCTTTCTATGATCGGGGCGCTCGCCGCAGGCCTCTGGCTGGATGCCGATGTGGCGCGGGTGGTCTACTGGTTGTGCGGCGGCGTGCTTTTTGGTGGACTCTTGCAGCTGCTTTTCCCATTGATCGATCTCATGCGTCAAGGGTGGCGTCCGCGACTAGAGAAACAGGGCGGGGCGGCGCTGACCGAACTCTGGCAACTCTTTTTACCAGGATTAATGGGGGCGGCAATTTTGCAGGTCAATATACTCATCTCGCGGCTTTTGGCCTACTCTCTTGACGAATCAGCTGTGTCCGTACTTTATCTGGCAAGTCGATTGATGGAGCTACCTCTTGGTGTATTTACTATCTCGGTGGCGACTGTATTCTTTCCGCTCTTAGCTAAGGCGCTCTCGAATCATGATGAGACGGCCTTTTCAGCGGCCTTTCTCCAAGGTTTGCGCCTTGTGGTCGGTATTTCTGTACCTGCGGGTATTGGGTTGTTTGTGCTCGGGGAGCCGATAATCGAGCTGCTTTTTCTTTGGGGGGCTTTTGAACAGGCCGATGTGCTGGCTACCGTGCCACTTCTTGCAATCTATGGGATTGGCTTGCCGCTTTATTCAGCGGCGACCTTTGCTACCCGTGGACTCCATGCTAGTAAGGATATGCGCACCCCAGTTAGAGTCGCATTTTACTGTCTGTTGATTAATTTGTTTTTGGGGCTACTTCTCATGCAATTCTGGGGTGCCGCTGCACTGGCCGCGGCCAACGTGCTGGCCGCGCTCGCACAGAGCTGGCTACTTTGGAGAGCGCTCTCGGCGAGGCGTCCTGGCATAAGTTTTCACGCTTTGTTTCCAGCTTTCTCCAAGGTGCTCATTGCGGGTGCCAGCATGGGTCTAATTTGTGCCTTCGCATGGTCATTTTTGGCTGGTTTCGACTTAAGCGAAAAGCTCAGTGCCACACTCACCGTCGCCGTCTGCGTGCCAGGTGGCGCTGTGGTCTATTTCGTTCTGCTCTATCTTTTCCGTTTTAAAGAGATAGCAATGCTCAAGGAGATGTTTCTTAGCTACTTGACGAAGCGCTAGCAGTGGGCAGGATTCTCGATTTTAGCAGGCTGCCTAAGGAATGTAGGTCAAGAATAACCGCAAGGAGGGCTAGACTTTCCACTAAAACCACGGTAGCCAAGGAGTATGACTGTTTTGCTCTAAGGTCACTGCGTTTTCGGAGCGGGTCGAACCCCAATCAGAGCTGCAGGCTAGGGTCAAGGCAAACGCGAGAACTAGGACGATATTTGAGATATTCATTTTCATATGCTCGCTGCTAAGTGTATATTTAATAAGCGGACTTAAGTAAGCGCTTAAGCTATTGAAAGTCCAGCTCTGCTGTGCTTTATACTTTTAGCTCCTAGTATTGCGTAGCAGTTCCTGTCTACTGTAACTGATAAATATGTCCGATTCTTTCCTAGCCGAACCTTTGCTCTCCGTTCGCGATCTCAAAGTTCACTTCCCCGTCAAAGGCGGTGTTCTTCAACGAACTGTCGACGTGGTCAAAGCCGTGGATGGCATCAGTTTTGACGTGCACCGTGGCAAGACTGTCGGCCTCGTCGGTGAAAGCGGCAGCGGTAAGACCACTACCGGGCGCGCTATCGCACGTCTTGTGCCCATCACCGCCGGCTCCGTTCACTATGAGGATCGCGATCTGGCCACATTGTCTCGCCGTGATTTCTTTGCCTATCGCAAGAAAATCCAGGTTATCTTCCAAGATCCCTTTGGCTCGCTTAACCCCAGGATGACGATCTACAGTATCATCGCCGAGCCTCTCGATATCCATTTCAAAGAGTGGTCAAAGTCGCAAAAGCAAGCTCGCGTGGCAGAACTACTTGAAAAAGTGGGACTCACTGCTGAATTTATGCAGCGCTACCCGCACCAGTTCAGCGGTGGTCAGCGACAGCGCATCGGCATCGCCCGTGCACTCGCGGTCGAGCCCGACTTTATCGTTTGCGACGAGCCTGTCAGCGCGCTGGACGTGTCTGTGCAGGCGCAGATTATAAATCTTCTGCAAGACTTGCAAGACGAGCTCGGTTTGACCTATCTCTTCATCGCCCATGACCTCGCAGTGATCGAGCACATCAGCGACCATGTACTCGTCATGACAGAGGGCAAAATCGTGGAGCAGGCTAGTGCAGCAGAGATCTACAGTAATCCGCAACACCCTTACACAGTCAAGCTACTCGGAGCTGTCCCGCAGGTTTAGATTTCATGCATGCAGTTCAGCGTTTTTTCGATTACTTCGACTGCGAAGCGATTAGCTCTTTGAGCTGATCTTTTTTCAGGGGTTCCATCTGGGGACGGTAGTGAACGAAAGTCTCTTCGTTGGTGATTTCGTGTTCTTTGTAGCAACGGCACATGTCCTGCGAGTCCATGACTTGGCGGTTGTATTTGCCGCATAAAACGCAAAGTTTTACATGCAATCGTAGAAAGAAACGCCTTAAAAGGGGCATATTTTTATAGTCCTCTTTGGACAGTGCATTGGATACTTGTTTACAGGTAAACATATGTAAGTGAATTATTTAACGTCTTTTCCAGTCCAGCTAGTTTCGAGTAGTAATTTAAGTTGTTCTCGGGCACGGTGTAGGAGTACCCATAAATAATTCGGAGTGATGTCCATTGCCTTACAAACTTCTTCAGTTGTTTGATC
>PKCJ01000005.1 GCA_002862945.1 Opitutia bacterium
CTTAACTTTTTATCAGCTATGGCTAACAAAAAATCCGCACTAAAGTATATTCGCAAAACAGAGACTCGCTCCCTGCGTAATCGGCAAGTCAAGTCCCGCCTGAAGACTTTCGCAAAGAAGGTCGACGCAGCATCCGCTGCAGGAGACAAGGAGGCCTTGGCTGTTGCGGCACGTAACTTCATTTCCACTTTGGATAAAGCCAGCAAAAACGGCCTCGTGCACCCGAACAAGATTGCACGCCACAAGGCACGTTGTGCTAAGCTTTTGGCTGCCTAAAGCTGCTTAAATTTCCCTCAACCCCATTTAAATTACCCTCGGTTTCGCTTGTCGAATTGAGGGTATTTTCTATCTACCTAGCGTGTGCCCGACAAAGCAAACAAGAAAAACGCAATCGGCTTTCCGCCGCCCTTACTCGGAGAAAAGCCCTTGCGTCTGCCCGTAATTGCCGAGACGGCTTCCTGGCTTGCGTTGGAAAAGCCCCCAGGCGTCGGCACCCGCGCCTATCCTTGGGATCCGGAGCCAGATATGGATGCCGCACTCAATACGCAACTGCAAGCAGGCAAGCCCGAGTTGCTGCGCCGTGAGGCCACGCTCTTTGGCTCGGTTTATTATCTGGATCCCGCGATTTCTGGAGTTGCTGTTTTTGCCAAGCATCGAGAAGCGCTGGCCGATCTGCGTAATCACTTCGGTTCGGGCGATTGTCGTTTTCGTTTTCAGTTCATCTCAGCTGCGCAGCCTGCGGGTTCAGAGGCGGGCTTTCGAGCGGATGCGCCATTGCTTCAGCATAATGTGAAGCCAAAGATGATCCCCTCCACCGCGAAGGGAAAAAAAGCCTTCACCTACTTCAAGCGTATCGCCGAATCGCCTAAAGGCTGGGCGCTCTGGGAGGCTAGCGTCGATTTTTTTCGTCCGCACCAGATCCGTGCCCACGCCGCCCTCCACGAGGTCCCTGTGATGGGCGATACCCTCTACGGAGGTGCCGAAGCGCCCATTCAGCGTGAGCTGCATCCCAAAAAGCAACGCGCGGGGCTTAATTTCCCCTCTTTTCACGGCCTCGCCCTCCATTTGGCCGAAGTGCAGCTTGTTCCAGGCGACCTGGATACCACTATCCTCAGTAAGCCTCCTAAACATTTGCGGTTCTTGATTCGGCGCATGGGACTGGGAGAGTGAGATCTGCTTTGGGGAGTATCTAACATGGCGCACAGAGATTCGGGCTTCCCTGATCACAAGAATTGAGCCTAAAGAAAGCCTTTGTTTTCAAGCTTCACGAATAGGAACTTGCTATTTAGGGGTGACTCCCTTTGCTTACGCGGTTTTTCAACCATCAAGCATTATGACTATTTCTGAAATTTCTATTCTCTTTCCGCTGGCACAAGGCACAGGCGGCGGCGGGCTCGGCCAGTTTTTACCCATCATTCTACTCTTTGTAGGCATGTGGTTTCTTATTATAGCGCCACAACGCAAGCGCCAGAAAGCGCACGATAAGATGCTCAGCGAATTGCAAACTGGTGACGAGATCATCACCAGCGGCGGCGTTTATGGGACAATTACGAATGTTAAGGAGGACCGTTTCGTGGTCCGCATTGCTGACAACACTAAGATCGAGCTCGGCAAGGGCTTCGTTGCGAATAAGGTTACGCCTTCTGAGGCTTAAACAATCCTCTTTCCTTAAACCCCTGAGCGTTCAGCTTTTTTATCCATGCCTGGAAATATTCTTTGGAAATTCCTGCTCACTGGCGCCATTATCTTTTGGTGTGTGATGAGTATCACCCCTTTGCAGGATCGCCCCTTCGAGGATTACATCGTGGCTCAAGTCACGGCCGAAGAGGCTGATTTTGCTAATTTGCTTCAGCGTGCAGGAACTCGAGTCGATGCGAAAGAGTCACCTACACTCTTCATCGCGCTACGCGATCTAGGTGTCGAAGAAAAGATCGATTACGCAAAGTTCTTTCCGCAGATCAACGTCGCCGATGTAGCTAACCAGACCAAGCGTAATGATATTCTGCTCAAACATATTTTGAGCAAGGCGCAAAGCCAGCTCCGCCTCGGTCTCGACCTCAAAGGCGGCGTTGGAGTGACGCTGATGATTGACGATGCGGCTCAAGATGGCCTCAACTCCTTTGAACAAGAGGAGCAATTACAAGACGCCATCGAAATCATGGCTCAGCGCCTCGACGGCATGGGCGTGGCTGAGCCTGTGATTCGTGCCCGTGGTGAGAACGCGATTGAAATCCAACTGGCAGGCCTTTCTACCAAGGATAACCCCGAGGTGATTGACGCGGTCAAAAAGCCCGCCCGTCTGGAGTTTCGCTCCGTGCATCCCGACCTATTGCCTGATTCGACACCCGCTAACCGCTCGCCTGTCGGCTATGAAGTGCTCTCCGAAGAAATCGAAGACCGCCAATCTGGTGAGACTTATGAGCGCCGCAAATTCGTAAAACTCATCCCCGAAGCCACGGGTGAGATCGTGGCCGATGCATATGCCTCACAAACCCAGACTGGTGGCTTCCAAATCAATCTAGAAATGACCAATGAGGGCGCTGAAATATTTCGCGCTGTCACCGAACGCATGATCGGCGAGCCCCTCGCCATCGTGCTAGACGGTAAGCTCTATTCCGCACCGACTATTCAAGGTGTGCTTTCTAGAAATGCCCAAATTACAGGTAGCTATTCCCAGCGCGAAGCAAGAGAGCTAGCTAATGTTCTTAACAATCCTCTCGCGATCGAACTCCGCGTTGATGAAATGTATGAAGTGGGTCCTACAATGGCATCGGGTGCTCGTGCTAGCTCTGTCAACGCCGCGCAGTGGGGTGCCATCCTTGTCGTTGGCTTTATGATTGTTTATTATTTCCTCGGGGGTTTCGTTGCCGTGACATCGGCCATCGTCAATGTGATCATCGTGCTCGGTGTGCTTGCCAGCCTCGGGGCTACTTTGACTTTGCCCGGTGTCGCTGCGCTCGTGCTCACGCTCGGCATGGGTGTCGATGCGAACATTCTGATTTTTGAACGTCTGCGTGAAGAACTCCGTGCTGGCAAGAGCATCAAAAATGCAAGCGCAGGGGCTTTCGAGAAGGTGACCTCCACCATCGTGGATGCCAATGTGACGACTCTGATCACCGCTTCGATTCTTATCTGGCTCGGCACTGGTCCTGTCAAGGGCTTCGGGATCACGCTCGCCATTGGTATCTGCGCTTCGATCTTCTGTGCCTTGGTCGTCACTCGTTTTATGATCGACTTCCTTGTTCACGGTGCTGGCTTTTCTAAAATTCTCGGACTAGAACTCTTAAGAGAGAAGAAAATCGATTTCTTCAAGTTACGTAAGCCTGCATTTATCGCTTCATGGACGCTCGTGCTCGCAGGCGTGGTCAGTGTAGTGATCCACCACGACAACATTCTCGGTAAAGACTTCACGGGTGGCGATGAAATGACGATTAGCTACTCTGAGCAGGTAGAAAGTGATGTGATCACACAAGTTTTCGAAGAAAACGGACTCGGTGACGTCACCGTAAACTACCAGAGCTTAATAGGCGAAGACCGTGAAATATTGAAAATTCAAACTCCCTTCGATCAAGCGCGTCCTACTCTTGAAATCCTTCAAGGCGCCTTTCCTGGAGCTGGGCTTGAACAAGCTGGAATCAATCAGATCGGAGCATCCATTTCAAAGACGATTCAATGGAACGCACTCTTCTCCGTCCTCGCTGCGCTGGTCGGCATCTTGCTCTACGTAGCGCTTCGCTTCGAAGTTGGCTACGGTGTTGGTGCGGTCGTGGCTACGATCCACGACGTGCTTATGACGATAGGTATTTTCGTACTTTGTGGTGAGATGGGACTCTTTGTTAGTGGCCAGTTTACCGCCCCTATGTTAGCAGCGATTCTGATGATCGTTGGCTATTCGATCAATGATACCATTGTAGCTTTTGATCGTATTCGGGAAGAGCTAGAACTTAATCCCGGCACCGATCTGCGCAGTATCATCAATCTGGCAATCAACCGTGTGTTCTCTCGAACATTGCTCACGAGTATCACAACTTTGCTCGCCGCCACATCGCTTTACGTCTTTGGTGCGGGCGTGATCAACGATCTGGCTTTCGTCTTCATCATCGGTATCCTTACGGGAACCTTCTCCTCGATTTTCATCGCTAGCCCGATATTCTTCTGGTGGCACAGGGGTGATCGACGTCATGTTGAAGAGCGTCAGCTCACGCCCAAGCGCTACGAGTGGGAGAGCCAAAAAGAAACTTAGGATTTTAATCGCTCCTTTTCGTAGGAGAGGCTTTATGCCTCGGCTCGATCATTGTGATTTGGGTCGATAGCTAAACCCTCTCCTGTTTGTTTAATCAGCTTTACCCTTATTTCCTAAATGCTCTGGAAGACCATCGATACAGACGACATTGCGGCGGCTAATCTGGTCGAGCGCTTAAGTCTGCGAAAGGTCCTAGCCGAGCTTCTCGTGCAGCGGGACATCACCACGCCCGAGGCGGCGGAAGAGTTTCTCCGGCCTAGGCTTGCGCAATTAGATAATCCTTTTGCGGTGACCCATCTCGAAGCCGCCGTCGAGCGAATCGAACAGGCCGTCGAGGGGAGAGAGTCCGTCGTCATTTTCGGCGATTACGATGTCGATGGCGTCACCAGCACCGTGCAACTCGTCAGCATGCTGCGCACGCTTGATCTAGAGCCGCGCTACTCTGTGCCGCGCCGATTGGATGAAGGTTATGGATTGAGTCGCGATGCGATTGACCGCGTCATTGGTGGCGAAATCCCTCAACTTTTTATCGCTCTCGATTGTGGCACTAATGCCCATGAGCCGATTGCTTACCTTCGTGAACTTGGCATCGACGTGATTATCGTCGACCACCACCAAACTAAAACGCAAGCACCCGCGGACTGCATTTTCGTCAACCCGCACGTTAACGATTCGGAGGATGTTCCTTGGCGCGACCTTTGCACCGTTGGCCTCGTTTTTAAACTACTCCATGGCCTACTCAAGCATCGCCGTGAGGCTGAGGATCCACGAGTCGAGGGCATCCAACTCAAAGACTACCTTGACCTAGTCGCCATGGGCACAGTCGCCGACCTTGTGCCACTGCACGCAGAGAATCGCATTTTATCATGGTTTGGTCTGCGTCACCTGCGTGCGAACGGGCGCATCGGCATCCGCGCGCTTGCCGAAATTTCTGGCATCGACAGCGGGCAAGAAATGGCAAGCTCAGATATATCTTTCAAAATCGCCCCGCGGATCAATGCTAGCGGCCGTCTTGCCGACGCTTCTTTGCCAATCAACTTACTTTTGCATCAAGATTATTCTGAATGCCAAAAGATGGCCAAGCAACTCGACTTAATGAATAAAGAGCGGCAAGGCATTGAGCGCAGCATTACCAAACTTGCAGAAGAACGTGCCGCTGCCGAGTTTGCTGACGAGCCAGGAATTGTGCTTTTTGGCGATGATTGGCACCCTGGCGTGGTCGGTATCGTCGCCAGTCGCGTGAGCCGCCGTTTTCATAAGCCCTGCGTGATCCTTGGTTCTGAGGGCGATGAGGCTAAAGGCTCTGGCCGTTCGGTCGCCTCGGTCAATCTAGTCGAAGTCTTCCAGCGCTGCGCCCACCTGCTGGGGCACTGGGGAGGTCACCCGATGGCGGCGGGAGTTTCGCTCAAAGCTGCCGACTTTTCCGCCTTCAAGCAGTGTTATCTCGGAAGTTTGAAAAAGCTCTATCCTGCTGGTTTACCTGAGCCGTCATTGTTAATTTCCACATGGCTCGACTATGCGGACCTCGGCGAGCGCCTACTTGAAGAGCTCGACCGCTTGCATCCCTTCGGGCAAGGTAATCCTGAGCCTCTGTTCGGACTGCAAGGTATCGTGCTGGACGAGGCGCCGCAGACCTTTGGGGAGGGAAACTTTCGCTTTCGTATGCCAGCTAGCCCTGGCGCAAGGCGTGGTATTGCTTGTATCGCTTGGCGTCTCGGAGCCGCGCCCGAAGCCGGGGAGAAGATCGATATGGCGATTCGCTTTTCCTGGAACTACTGGCGCGATAGCCGCAACCCACAAGTCACCTTGGTGGACTGGAAGCCATCGAAGTAATTTATGAAGGGACTCCTTTACGCTGCCCGTATTGCATCCGTCCTTCACAGGGTTGCTATAGCTCTCAATATTATTTAACTATAATAAAATGAAAAAAGTCTTTATTTCCGGATGTTATGATATCCTTCACGCAGGGCATATCCAATTCTTTAAGGAAGCTCGCGCTTTAGGGAATCACCTAACCGTTTGCTTTGCTTCGGACAAGGTGCTTTGGGAGCATAAGAAACGTCGTAGCTCGCTCCCGCAGGATCATAAACTGGCGCTCATGACTGCGCTCGACATGGTCGACCAAGTTGTGATCGGCGATTGCAATGAGCTCGGGCTTGATTTCAAGGAGCACTTTATCAAGATCAAGCCCGATGTGCTTGCAGTGACGGAGGATGATCAATACGCCGACGCTAAGCAGGCGCTTTGTAATCAAGTGGGCGCCGAGTATGTCGTGCTGCCCAAAACGCCGCCACAGTTTACACCCGTTTCCACGTCCTCGATTGTTCGCAATATTCGCACTCCTGCTGATTCACCCCTACGCGTCGATTTTGGGGGCGGCTGGCTCGACGTACCACGCCATGCCCGTAAGGGTGGATTTATCGTCAACTGTGCGATCTCTCCAATGGTTTCTTTGACAAACTGGTGCTATGAGAAAAAGTCAGGCCTTGGCGGCAGCGGCGCTTGGGCACTGCTCAATGGGCATGATGGTGTCGAGAGCGAGCTGAATCTTGGCGTGGGCTGGCAAGACCCAGCCGTTATCCGCGAGACGGGCCTCTGCGTTTGGCGCAGCGGCGAAAAGCCTGTGCTCCACTTTAAACGTAACGGCGATTTTCTCCACGGGCACATGGCACTGCACTATACCGATATCCCTCATGACACTCCAGGCAATGCCGACAACGACCGCGACTACGACATGATCGAAGCCGCAGGACGTCTTGCAAAAGATGCCGTTCGCGATGCCAGTATCTCTAGACTCGGTGAGGCCGTCAGTTTGAGCTACCAAATGCAGCTTAAGGAAGGCATGCAGTCCTTACCAGAGGCGGCAGGCTGTGTCGGCCGTAAATACGCTGGCGGCGGCTGGGGGGGCTACGCCCTCTATCTTTTTGATAAAACCAAGGATAGGGATGCTTTCGTTGCTTCGGCTAGCTGTAACCGCCCAATTGAACCCTATATCACAATACGCTAGTTCTTAGGCCAAGATTGTGGAGGACCTTCAATTACGGGAATTATATTGTAATTACCGCGGATGAGCGAATTTCTTTCTAGTAGGCGTGATGCTCCTGCTGATCTGGTGAAGTGAGTAAGCCTTCCCGCAACTCATCACGAGGTCAGGCTTTTATCCTTTACGGAAACTTGGATACTCTCAGTTTATCTTGGATTGCAGACAATTTAGCGGAAGTGCTTCTAGCTCTTGACCTCTGAACCCTAAATTTTAAACAAATGAGCCTAACCGATACTATACGCATTAACACCGAAACTTTAATCGGCGAGACTGAACTCGAAGACCGCCTTCATGGCAACAAGCCGCTGCGTGTTAAGCTGGGCGTTGATCCAACTCGTCCCGACCTTACTTTCGGCCACCTTGTTGTTTTTAATAAGTTGCGTCAGTTCCAGGATCTTGGCCATGAGGCGCTCCTCATTATCGGGGACTTCACTACATTGATTGGCGACCCTTCAGGTCGCTCTAACACGCGACCAGTATTGACTAAGGAGGAGATTGTAGAAAATGCGCAAACCTACCTCGATCAGGCCTTCAAGATTCTGGACCAAAAAAAGACCACCGTCTATTACAATAGTGAGTGGTTCGACGCAATGAGCTTCGAGGACTGCCTGAAACTTTCTCGAAAAATGACGGTTGCCCGAATGTTGGAGCGCGACGACTTTGCCAAGCGCTACGCCAGTCAGGCACCGATCTCGATGATCGAGTTTATGTATCCATTGATACAAGGCTACGATTCCCTAGTCTTAAACGCGGATGTCGAAATCGGCGGGACAGATCAGTTGTTCAACATGCTCGTGGGCCGAGCCCTACAGAAGGATGCGGGTAAGCAAGAGCAAGCCGTTATCACTATGCCGCTTCTTGTTGGTCTCGACGGCAGCAAGAAGATGTCCAAAAGCGCAGACAACTTTATCGCTTTTACCGATAATGCAAAAGAGATGTTTGGCAAAATTATGTCGATCAGCGACGATACAATGTGGGACTACTACCGCCTGCTGCTTGAATTTCCCGAGAACAAAGTAGAAAATCTTAAGACAGGCCACCCAATGGAGTCGAAGAAGCGCCTAGCCTCGTCACTCGTCGGCCAATTTCACTCCATGGAAGCAGCCAAACGCGAGCTGGAGCAGTTCGAGCAAGTCTTTTCTAAGAACAAGCTGCCTGACGATATGCCTACTTTCACTTGGGCCGATCTGATTGGCGACGAGCCGAATGCGCCGCTTTTCGAAGTCATGGCACAGTCCAAGCTCTTTGAGAGTAAGGGTGCAATCCGCCGCCTTGTCCAGCAGGGTGGAGTCAAGATCGACGGCGAAAAGCAGGACGATCCCAGTCGCCAAATTACACCTTCCAATGTCGAGCAGATCTTTCAAGCGGGCAAGCGCGTCTTTTTCAAGCTAGTCGGTTAGTCCTGCACTTTGGCATCATTCCTGAGCCCACTCACCTATATACGGCATCTATATATAACGCCCCTATGAAATCAGCCTCGGTAATCATTTGACATCCAAACGCTTTCATAGAAAAACTCTACATTTATTAATCAGCTAGCGTAGCGCTTTTAACATTATCACATTGTGTTCGGACTTCTTTCAAACGACATTGGCATCGACCTTGGCACAGCCAACACTTTGGTTTTCGCTAAAGAGAAGGGCATTGTCTTGCGCGAACCCAGTGTGGTAGCCATCTACTCGTCGACCAGAAAGGTCTGTGCCGTAGGGTCTGAGGCGAAAAAAATGCTTGGGCGCACTCCCGGCAACATCACCGCCATCCGCCCGATGAAGGATGGCGTAATCGCCGATTTTGAGATTACCGAGGCCATGCTCCGTTATTTCATCAATAAGGTGAATCGGAAAAAAACTTTTGTTGCCCCCCGTATTGTCGTGGCTGTTCCTTCCGGCATCACCGAGGTGGAGCGCCGTGCTGTAAAAGATTCTGCCATCCGAGCAGGTGCTCGAGATGTCGTTTTACTTGAAGAGCCTATGGCCGCTGCAATTGGAGTTGGTCTGCCGATCGACGAGCCATCGGCGAATATGATCGTTGATATCGGTGGAGGCACGACCGAAGTCGCCATTATCTCGCTGGCAGGTGTGGTTTTCACCAAGAGTATTCGCGTTGGTGGTGACGAGATTGATAGCGCGATTGTCAACTACATGAAGCGTGCCTACAACTTGATGATCGGGGAGCGCACGGCCGAAGAGATTAAGATTCGGGTCGGGTCCGCCTTTCCACTTGAGGAGGAAATTTCCATGGAAGTACGAGGGCGTGACTCCGTCGCAGGGTTGCCTAAGACGATCACCATTACATCGCAAGAAATACGCGACGCACTCTCCGACACCATCGACTCAATTGTCGATCTCGTGCGTAATGCGCTAGAGCGTTGTCCCCCTGAACTATCCGCTGACTTAGTAGATCGTGGCTTTTTCCTCGCAGGAGGTGGAGCTATGATCAATGGGCTCGACCAGCAACTCAGCGATTCGACAGGTCTGCCCGTTGTGATCGCAGACGATCCGCTCAGCGCCGTCGCCAATGGAACAGGTTTAGTTCTAAACGAGCTAGCCTTTCTATTAAAAGACCTTACGGGTAACCCTAAATAGCGCGAGACGTGGCGAAACTCCGCCTCGATAGGATCAAGCCACTGGTCGCCTTAGGCGCCTTTCTGCTTGCTTGGTGGATTATTCCGACAACGGTTAAGTCTTTCCTCAAAGTTAGTTTTTCTGAGTTTCAAGCGCCCGCTTGGGTGGCCACCTCATACCTAGACGATCTCGAAAATTTCTGGGCGCGGCGTAGTCACTCGAAGGTCGAACTAATCGAAGCGGGTCGGGAAGTGGCGCGTGCGAAATCACTCTATCAATTTAACTCACAACGCAAAGAGACGCTCGAAAACGAGATTCAGCGCCTAGAGGCTATTCTAAATTTGCCGAGTCGCCGCGAGTTTCGCTATGAAGTCGCCCGAGTCGTGCGACGTGATTTAAATGTATGGTGGCAGCAGATTGTGATTCGTAAGGGTAAAGACTTCGACATCCCCTTAGGTGCTGCTGTTGTCTTCTCGGGTGGCGTCGTAGGGCGTGTCGTTGAAGTGGGTGCATTCACAAGCCGTATTGAACTCGTCACGAGTCCTAACTTTCGTATGGCGGCTAACTTTGAGGGTGATGAGCGGCCTGTTGTTTACCAAGGGCTGCCTCAGAGTGGCTTTGGCGATCCGCTTGGTGCCGTGCGTGACGCCCCTAAGGATGTAATCGCCAGCACACAAATACCGCTCAAACTCGTCTCAACTCGTTTAGGCGGCACATTTCCTCCTGGCTTGATGATTGGGCGTGTCTCCTGGCTTGAACCAGGCAGCACAGGCGTCTTTCAAGCAGGCGAGGTAGAGCTCGATACCCGCTTACTCAGCTTACACGAAGTGGCTGTCCTCATTCCACTCTATCCCATCGACCTTCAAGACGATGTTCCTTGATCCGCGTAGCATCCTCCTTTTCGGAGCCAATGCGCTCCTCCTTTATCTGACGATGTTGATCAACTCGGCTCTCGTAGGCTGGTCGATCTACCTTCTCATTTTAGGCCCCATGCTGGTCTTGCCTGCGCTCTACTTGGGGCATAAATCTTACTTCACTTGCACATTACTCACAGGTTTGTGGGTCGACTCTGCGCTGCCTTCTGGTTTCGGCTTATTTACCTTGGGCTTTCTCTTCGCAGGCGCATTTATTTTTCAAATGCGCATTCGTTTTCGAGCCGAGCACAATTATCACCCCATTTTTTTAGCGCATGGGGTGAACATTTTTTGCATCCTACTAGTCACATTAGCAATGGGAATTACGTATATCAATAATCTAGGCTTTTGGATGCAAGTGTTCGTAACCAGTCTGGCTTCGCACCTTGCGCTGCTGATCGTGGCTCCTTGGTTCTTTAACTTTGAGCGTATGTTATTTGTGCTCTGTCGGCTTGACTCAGAGCCGGAAGATTTGCCATTTAGATGAGCGGATATGACATCCATCGTGGTGAAAACCCACGCATTATTTTTTTCTTTTGGATCGCCATGGCGGCTACGGCCACCCTTGTTTTAGGGCTCGGTTGGCGTCAGCTCATCGCAGCACAGAAATACGAAGAAATTGAAAAGCGCCAGACCGAACGACGGGTTCTAAAGCCAGGGGCCCGCGGCGATATTTACGATCGCAAGGGCAACCTCCTCGTTGGTAATCGGGCACATTACTCCGCAGTCGTTTACCTTGACGACCTCCGCCGTGAGTTCCGCGAAGAATACTCGAAGATCATCCGAGCGGAACGTGCAGCGCTCAAAGAAGCTTACCAGCTGACGCCCTTAAAAGAACGAGAGGACTCACAGCTGACACCCGACTATAACGAACTTCAATGGGTCGCGCGCCAGAATGTGATCCAACGCTACATCGATCAGATCAACCTGATCACTGGGCGTGATGACGCCGTCTCCACTCGCACTATCATCCGGCACTTCAATGAGCAGCTCCTGCTGCCGCTGCCCTTGGTCTCTGATCTTAAACCTGATGAGTACGCTCGCTTGATTGAGCAGGTGCCTGTTCAATCACCTGTTCAGATTCATACCGACACCGCACGCTACTATCCCTACGGCGTGGCCGCTGCGCATACTCTGGGTTACGTGCAAAAGGTGAACCCCGACGCAGATACAATCCCCAATGACGGGATCAAGACCTACACCTTCAAATCGAAAATAGGAAAGACCGGTCTTGAGCGTTCCTTTGATGACCTTCTTTCAGGAGAAATTGGTGCCGAGATATGGCGCGTTGATCCACTCGGTTTTCAAGACAGTCTGCTTGATGGGGAGACGCCCAGACAGGGAGAGAATCTGATTACGAGTATCGACATTGACTTGCAGATGGCTGCCGAGACAGCACTGGGCGAGCGAACGGGTGCTGCGATTGCTCTGGATGTGCGCACAGGAGAGGTACTCGCTATCGCCAGTCACCCAAGTTACGACCTGAATGACCTTAGCCCCTTCATCCCACGAAAAACCTTTGGTGAAATAAATGAGCGTGGCGCCTGGCTTAACCGCACGCTTCAGCTTTCCTATCCACCCGGTTCGACTTTTAAATTACTCACATCCATCGCTGGCATGCGCCATGGCACCCTCACTTTGCAGACAGAGCATGACTGCCAAGGCGTATTCAGGCTAGGTAATCGAATCTTCCACTGCCATGCGCGCTACGGCCACGGGGTCGTCGACGAGGCTGCTGCTATCGAGAGCAGTTGTAATATTTTTTACTACGCAGAAGGTCTGCGCATGGGTATTGATGTGCTCAGCGCGGAGGCGAAGCGTTTCGGGCTAGCTGAGAGAACTGGGATTGAAGTGCCCTATGAGACTAAACGTTTGGTTGTGCCAACTAAGGATTGGAAGCGCGAGCGCGTAGGGTCTGGTTGGGTTCCCGGCGATACGGTCAATACCGCAATCGGCCAAGGCTTTCTGCTCGTCACTCCTCTGCAAATGGCGACCTTTATCGCATCTATAGCTCGCGATGAAACACGCACCCAACCCACTCTGCGTGCATTAAGCTACGTTGAGGCCCAGCAGGTCAACCATGGTGGTGAACCTGTCGGGCTAACGCGCAAGCAAAGAGCTGAGCTCTGGGAGGGGATGGAGCGCGTTGTTGGTGATGGGGGTACGGGGCGGCTCGTGCAGATTGATGGTCTTCGTATTGCAGGCAAGACAGGCACAGCCGACTTCCGTGCGCATGGTAAGGAAGTCAATCTAGCATGGTTCGTTGGCTTCGCCCCAGTTGAGAATCCGCAGATCGCGGTCGCCGTGATGGTTGAAGGTACGAGTTCTCTCGATAGCTACCACGGCGGCTCTACCGCTGGGCCTGTGGCAAAAGATATCTTTCTGGAATTCATCGAGCAATACCCCGAGCGCGCCGGCTTCCAGGTAGCAAGGTAAAGCGCAAGAGTGGATAAATTATGTTGAATAGATTCAACACGGAACAATCTTATGCTGGAGAGTTTGGAGTTCCACCCCTAGGCGGGTTAGAATCAAAGCCACTGGAAGAGGGGGCTTTGAGCTATTCCAATTATTGGGGGATTATTGCTGGTCTATTGTCCGCCCTGTTCTGGATACTTTCTATTCCGCCTTTTGATTTTGCGGAGGCTGCCTACATTGCCTTTGTGCCCCTTCTTCTGTGGCTTTACACAAAGCCGACTCAGCGCGTTTTTTGGTTGGTGGCGATTGGCGCGGCTTGGGTTAGTTGGTTTGTGATCTTGATTTGGCTAAGACATGTTACTTGGTTTGGCACAATTGTCTTAAGTGGTATTTTGGCAGTGATTTCTGCGGCATGGCTATTTTTTGCTAAGTGCATATTGCCGCAATTAGTCGCGCGAAATATTCTCATACGCACTCTTGTTTTTGCCGGGATAGCAGGAGCATGGGTTGTGCTGGAGTGGTCGCGCACTTGGTTGTTTTGGGGCTTTCCTTGGGCGCCTTTGGCGCTGAGCCAGTGGGAACGTCCTGTAGTTTTGCAAATCGCAGCTTGGTCAGGGGCTTACGGCGTTTCGTTTCTATTGATTTTCTTTAACCTCTGCCTGGCACAGACCTTACAGCATCGCTTCATGCGAAGAGAGCGCAAGTTGTGGATGGGCTGGTTTAGCCCAGATCTTTATGTAGGTATGGGGGCATTGGGCTTTTGTATCTATATCTTTTTCTCGGCACTGCCCCATCCAAATTCGGCAGAGAGAATGTTCACCGCTGCTGTTGTCCAGCCCTACATTGCCCCCGAATTAAAATGGGACATTAATCGAGAGCTAGAAAATCTGGAGATCCTCGAGCGCCATACGCGTTTTGTTTCTAGCTTAGAAAGTGACGTGATTCTCTGGCCAGAAGCGGCAACGCCGTGGCCAGTCATGGGAGCACCGCAGATGCAGGTGCGGGTCGAGCGGCTTGTTAATGAAATAGAAAAACCAATCCTGATGGGTAATCTCGCCGAAGATCGAGTGACTAAAGAATGGCGTAATGGAGTTTTTCTAGTGGAGCCGGGCGCAGGACTATCATCGGACTTTTATACAAAGCGAGAGCTTGTGCCCTTCGGTGAATATGTGCCGCCCATGCTGAGCTTTATTGATAAGTTTGTGCCTGTCGGTGGTCGTTTCATCCCCGGGGATAACGTGGGTCTAATGAATCTCACGGTCGGCGGATCAGTTTACCGGATTGGCTCTTTAATCTGCTACGAAGATGTTTTTTCAAACTTGGCTCGCGAGAGCGCTCGCAGTGGCGCCGATCTGTTTTTTGTTGCGACCAACAACGCTTGGTACGGCGAAGAGGGCGGTGCGGAGCAACATGCCGCGCACTCTGTCTTACGAGCTGTGGAGAACCGTCGCCCAGTTATGCGAGCAGGCAATGGCGGCTGGAGTGGCTGGATTGATAGCTACGGGACAGTGCGCGATCTACTGGTTGACGCCGAGGGCACTATCTACTTCCGAGGCGGCGGCGCTTATACAATCGAACAATTTGAAGAGTGGTCGCGCCAACAGAGCTACTATACACGCCATGGCGACTGGTTTGTGGCGCTGTCGGGCGGATTGGCCCTGATGTCACTCTTGTTCGGCCTACATCAGCTTAAGCTTCGTTCATAAATAGTCTTGGGCATGGTAATTCCCATCAATGCTAGGATTACTCTTATTCCTGCTCTGCAACCTTAGGGGCCTTGTCGATCAGATCGACCTTTGCTTCGGCCAAGGCTTCGCGGATCTTTGCGAGCTTGGTTTGATTGAGTGCAGGTATGTCTTCGCTCGCTTCCATTAAGGCATAGCGTTCGGTGACTGCGTCGCCACGAACTTTTAAAGCGTAGCCGAGTAAGCTATCGAGTGCGGCTTGTGCATCTCGGTCTAGATACCAAATTTGGCGATGCATGGCGCCGGCGGCAATTCCCTTATCGATCATCATGGCAAAATACTCTTTGGAGCTGTTGTCCATATTGGCTTCGTTTTGTGCGAAGACATTGAGTGGAAACTGCAATTCACTTGCGATGGCGTAGGCTTGCATGTTTGTCGCGCCATAGCGGGCGCCAAATTCGAAGACAGCGATCGCAGAAAATACAAGTGCTAGCGGGAGGAGTAGAGCTTTTATCTTTTCCATGGTCGAGGTAAGTGAACTCTTTGAGTAATTTTCAGTCAATCGCACGAATCTGGGTGCTGTCGATCAACTTCTCTCCTGCATACATTTTTGTAATGACCACAATGGGGTCGCCTTCTTTGCTCCAGCCTCGGCTTTTTAGTCGGCTGAAGGCATACTGAATCGTGGTTTCGTGGTCGTGGTCAAATTCCATAAAGAAGGGCTCCACTCCGCGCATGATTAGGAGCTGCTTGAAGAGAACCGGATTGTCAGTAAAAGCGTAAATAGGTACATTCGGACGGAGCGAAGAGAGCTTTTGAGCAAAAATTCCGCGACGAGTGAAGACCACTAGCGAACCTTCCAAGTCGTAGGCCAGATAAGCGGCTGAGCGCAACATCTTAGAGCGTGACAGGTTTAAGATCAGGTCTTTGCGTAGCACTTGTTTATCTTCTTCTTCGATCCGTTTAGCGATGCGTTGTATGGTCTCGACACATTCAATAGGATATTTACCTACAGTGGTTTCGCCTGAGAGCATCACGCAGTCAGCTTGTTCGCGGATAGCGTTGGCGATGTCTGTCACCTCGGCGCGTGTGGGGATGGGGGACTCGATCATCGATTCCAGCATGTGGGTCGCTACGATGACTGGCTTGGTACCTTGAATGCAGCTATTGATGGCTCTGGTCTGGATGATGGGGAGGTCCTCGAAGGGGCACTCGATCCCTAGGTCGCCGCGAGCGACCATGAGGCCATCAGAAGCTTTGATGATGGCATCTAAGTTAGTAATCGCCTGCTGATCCTCAATCTTGGCAATGATCTTAGCGTCGGATCCGTGGCCTTCCAGATAGGCATGAAATTCTTCTAGATCCTTGGGTTCCCGCACGAACGAAAGCGCAAAGAATTCAATCCCTTCGGCAATCCCCACATCGACGTCGCCTTGGTCTTTTTTAGTCAAGGCGGGCAGATTGACGCGTACGCCGGGCAAATTAATATGACGTCGATTGCCCATGGGGCCAGGGATGAGCACTTGGCAGCGGACGCGAGTATCTTTAATGCTGAGCACTCTCAAGCGGATCAGGCCACTATCGACTAGGATGGTGTCGCCCGCCTTAATGTCTTTAGAAAAGCCTGGGTAGTTGACGTCCACGCGTCGAATGCCTTCCTCCGTGACTCCGCCAATACCTTGGGCACTGGTGAATTCAAAGATTTCGTCTTGTTCCAACTCAAAAGTTTCGGGGACGTCACCTGTCCGTATTTCAGGGCCCTTCACATCCATCATAATCGCGATGTGTCGACCGACTTTATCACAGACCTTACGCACTCGTTGGATGATCTCTCGGGACCATGCATGGTCGGCGTGTGCCATATTAATTCGGCAGATATCGACGCCAGTTTTGACTAACCTCTCAAGGGTTGCCTCGTCCTGCGTAGCGGGGCCGATCGTGAAAATGATTTTAGTTTTTTGTGTATTTGGTTTCATCTTGGATTATTAAGGAATCCTGGGAATTGTATTTGTTGGCCTAGCAAGAGTAATGCCGCTTTAAGGATCGATCACTTCTATAGATAGACTTCTGCCGAGTGAGGCAAATCTTTCACGCACGATGTGGGCATTATTACAATCCTTACTGAGGTGAGCTAAATATACTTTTTTGAGTATACTTTTCTGGGAGAGTTCTGTCACCAGATCGAAGGCAGCATTGTTGGAAAGATGCCCGTGTCGTCCACGAATCCGCTGTTTTGTTGACCAAGGTCGCCGCTCGTCGCGTTCGAGTAGTTCTTCGTCGTAATTTGCTTCGATTACAAGCGTGTGCACGTGACGAATGTGTTCTTTGACGTGTTCTGGCACGTAACCTAGGTCGGTTACCCAGGCTAGACTGCGCGCGGGGGTGAACAGATCGCCGTCCTCGCCCCAGTTGAAAGTGAAGCCGACGGGGTCGTAGGCATCGTGAGGGAGAGAGAAAGATCGCACCTTGAGGTCACGAAAGGTAAAGTCGGTGCCCGTTTGGAACACTTTCCAGTTGATTGACTTAGTAGCTTTGGCTTGCACCGCATCAGCCGTGTCACGATTGGCAAATACAGGCAAATCGGCTCGTCTGGCGAGGCCGCGGATGCCCTGGGCGTGATCGCTGTGTTCGTGGGTAAGAAAGACTGCATCGATTGTCTCAAGCGATTCGCCAACTGCTTCGAGCAAGCAAGCGATTCGTTTAGCCGAAAAGCCCACATCGACTAGCACCTTCGTTTGCCCTGTCTGTAAGAGCGCACAATTACCCCCGCTGCTAGAGCCTAAAATCTGAAATTCGACAGACATTGCTTGCAAGTTGAGCGATACTCTTGCTCTGGGCAAAGCCTTTTTACGCGCTTGCCACAGGGCAAATTCGTACATTGGCTACTTCGCTCATTTGAATGCCGACGCGAGCTTGCGCTTTGCCCACCCTGCGCCATATTAAGTTCGTTAATATCGCACAAGTGACACGGTTTTTACTGAAATGAAATCTGAATCCAGTTCCACACCGCCTAATCAGTCTAGCGCTTCCGCGGCTAAGCTGAGCAAGGTCTACGATCGCGACTTCGTCTTGAATGACGAGTATCGCGCAGCACTGCCTGATATGCAAAATACAGACTCGCAGCAGATTTTTGGCGCCAAAGTGCCCATTCTCAAAGTTGGGATTTCAAACTTTCGTCTCCCTCTAAGCTATATCACATCAAGCTCGGATACAATGACGTTGGAAACTTCTGTCACCGGCACCGTCTCACTCGAAGCCAACCAGAAGGGGATTAATATGTCGCGCATCATGCGTGTCTTTTACACCTATCAAGAGCGAGTTTTCACTCCCGATCTGCTCAAGGAAATCCTTTTGCAGTATAAAGAAGAGATCAACGCGCACCGTGCCCAGCTCAAGCTCTCCTTCGAGTATCCTATCCTCAAGCCTAGCCTGCGCAGTGGCTTGGAGGGGTGGCAATATTATCGCGCAGCCTACGAAGGCCGTGTCGATGAACTTAGCCGTTTTCGGAAATACATTCATTTTGATTTTATCTATTCATCGGCCTGCCCTTGCTCTTCGGAGTTGTCAGAGCACGCTCGCGGCAACCGTGACGTCTATGGCATTCCGCACTCGCAGCGCAGCACGGCTCGTGTTAGTGTTGAGGTGACTGAAGGTCAGCACCTTAGCGTTGAACGCATACAAGAACTCTGCCTCAAAGCTTTGCAGACGGAGACGCAAGTCATGGTTAAGCGTGAGGATGAGCAAGCCTTCGCTGAGATGAATGGCGCCTTCACCAAATTTGTTGAGGACGCCGCCCGCCTGCTTTACGAGCAACTGGACGATGAACCAAAGATCTTTGATTTCCAAGTAGCCTGCGCCCACCTAGAATCCTTGCACTCGCATGACGCGGTAGCGGTAATCTATAAGGGTGTCCCCGGCGGATTCACTGGCCATTTCGATGACTACAAGTCTTTGATACGCTAGTTTGAGCGTGTCGGCCCACAAAGACACCACTGCGAAGAGTTAATCGATGGTAATTTGAGACGCGCCTGAGGCTGCGGGACGGAACAGTTCGTCGCCGGTTTCGATCACAAGGTGTTCTCCTCGAGTAAATACAATCTCTACGGGACCATTTTTATCGAGGGTCAGGGGGCTGTCGACTTCGATCGCGCCACGATAGATGCGAGATCCATCATTCTTTTGCGTCACAGTAACATACACGCTACCACCTTTGGCAAATAAAGTGAAACTGTTCGAATCCACAATTGCAGGCGTTGAATCGGCTGGCTGTGTAATCTCTGCATTGTCGCTTAGCTCAGGGGCTTGAGCCGTATCGTCTGTGCCACTACCGAGAATAGCCCAGATTAGGCCAAATACCACAAAGACAAGAGCGAGTGTACCGACGAAAACCAAACCAATCTTCATGTAAAATGTTTTGTCTGCCTCGTCCCCATCTTCATTGGTGTCGGCTTCTTCAGCGCGGGCTGGTTTCGCCGTAATTCGTCCATAGGATGTGGGCTCTTCCGACTCTGAATGATCTGTTAATTCTTCACCTTCAGTTTTTTTGACTTCCATTTGTCCAAACCACTCAGAGCCAGCTTTTTTACCAAGTCGAGATTTGCTCAGTTGCTGAGCGTTGTAGTCGGTCATGATCTTGTCATAGTCCAACTTTAGATAGCGGGCATAGTTTTTAAGGAACCCGCGCTTATAGATCTCGGGCAGAGAGAAATCCATCTTATTCTGTTCGATATACCCAAGGAAGTCACTGCGGATCTTAGTCACCTCAGCTGCTTCGCGCAAAGAGATGCCTTTGCGCTTACGTGCTTCTTCTAGTCGTTCCCCAATACTTTGCATTTGTAGCATTATGTGAGAGTCTTCTTTTGTTCCGCAAGCACGTAATCGTATTGTTGTGTTGAAGTTCCGCTATAAGGCAGTTTGATTATAATACTACCTAAGTATCGGGGAATAGCCCTTATGACAAAGTAAATAGCAAATCGCACCATTCGCCGTCTTTGCGACTATCGATAGCGAATCCCGCTTCAGGGCGCTGCGCGGCAAATTGCTTTATGAAATGCGTCCTTACTTGAACCAGCTCCTTGGTCAAGATACCGCTTAGAGCGAGTGTGCCGCCAGCTTTGACGCCCCCGATGAGGGGGTCGCAGTGGGGAATGAGTACATCGGTCTGGATGTTCGCCAGAACAAGATCGCCTTGGCGACCCCCAGCAAAACCTTTTTCCAGGTCGGCGACTACGAACTCGGGTTTAACGAGGTGGACGTTCTCAGCCGAGTTGCTGTGGCAAACCGTGATCGCTTCGGGATCGAAATCGAAGCCGTAGATTTTTTGAAAGCCGAGAGCAGACGCTGAAAGTGCCAGCACGCCTGAGCCACAACCGGCATCGATCACGTCGACCGTTTCAAGTGCATCGGGGTATCTTTCAAGGTAGTCGAGCAGGCGGCGAGCGCAGAGGCGCGTGGTTTCGTGCGCGCCTGTGCCAAAAGCCATACCCGCGTCAAGGTAGACGACGGCGCTGCCTTTGGGTAGCGTGAGATTTTTGCGCTCCCAAAGTGGGATCCAGTGAAGTTGGCGGTTGCTCCATGGTTTAACGAACTCTTTGTAGGCGTTTTGCCATTCGGCATCGACAATCTCAGTATGCTGAAAATTTGTGGGTAGACTTTTGAAATCCTTGCGCAGCTCCGCGAGGGCGCCGCTCGCGGTGGCCTCGTCGGGGAAGATGCCGAAGAGTTCGTAAGGATCGGTGACCTCTTTTTGCATGATCCCCCAGTAGGGAGATTCAGTCTCGCAGAAATAGTCCTCGAGAGGATCGGTCATTTCCTCAGGAATACCGGCGCGGAGTTCGACTTGCTTGTTCATCTGTGAGTGAGAGTAATTTAGGGCGGGACTCTAAGAGATGGCTAGGGCGCGGATATTTCGCCTTTGCTTAGGCGGGTAACGACATCAGGCAGTAGTGCGTGCTCTGCGACGTGTATTTTCTTGGTTAAAATTCCAAGTGTATCCGATTCTTCGATGCGCACAACTTTCTGATCGATGATAGGCCCCGCATCGAGTTCGGGAGTGACCCAATGTATGGAACAACCTGTTATTCTCACACCGTATTCGTAGGCTTGTTGGATGCCTCTCATACCAGGAAAGCTAGGCAGGAGGCTCGGGTGCAGGTTGATCACGCTTCCTTTGAAGGCGTCAATGAAGGGGCGTTTAATTATCCGCATGAAGCCTGCGAGCACAATCAACTTTGGTGAGAAGCTTTGGATGCGCTCAATGTAGACCTTCTCCGCTTCGTCAGTCAGGCGTGCGCCCTTACAGCCTGGGTCGAGGAAGATCGCGGGCACTTTATATTTCTCTCCAAGTGCGAGAATGCCAGCATCCTCATGGTCGCTAATTACTGCGGCGATATTGGCCGCGCCGAGGTTATTTTTCGATTCGGACCTTAGGAGCGCCTCTGCGTTTGTACCTCGACCGGAGCCTAGAATGACGATTGGGTAAGGCATGTTAGGAAACGCTGAAATGCTGAGACTGTGAAATGCTGAAATTACCGGAAGAACTTCTTGGCTTTTTCGACGAAGGACTCGCTGACGGGGTTGGCGGGGTCGCCGCAAGCCTCTGCGTAGTCTTCGAGCTTGGCAGTTTGCTCACCATTTAGCTTAATCGGTACCTCCACTTGCACGCGGATGAGCAGGTCGCCCTTGCGACCCCCACGCAGAGCGGAGATGCCTTGCTCCTTAAGGCGGAAAGTGGTGCCTGTCTGAGTGCCTGCAGGAATCTTGAGCGAGCCTTTGCCAAATAGGGTGGGCACGCTGATTGAACCGCCTAGCGCTGCGAGAGTGAATTTGATAGGAACTTCGCAGAAGAGATCGTTATCATGACGTTCGAAGAGCTCGTGCTCTTTGATCTGAATCATTATGTAAAGATCACCTGACTGACCGCCCATTTGGCCGGCTTCGCCTTTGCCTGCAGAGCGGAGTTTAGAACCAGTGGAGACGCCAGCTGGGATGCGGACCTTGACGGAGCTACTGTCCATTACGCGACCTTCACCGCGACAATCGCTACACGGTTTTTCAATCCTTTGTCCCGTGCCTTGGCAGTCGGGGCAAACTTGGCGATAGCTGATAAATCCACGGTTGGAGGTCACTTGACCAGAGCCTCGACAAGTGGCGCAGGTTACCTTTTTCGAGCCAGGCTCTGCGCCGGAGCCGGTGCATTTTTTACAAGTAACGGGTCGGCGATATTTAATCTCCTTTTCAGTGCCTTTGGCCGCTTCTTCGAGAGAGATTTCTAGATCGTAGCGTAAGTCGGAACCGTGGGCTGCACCGCCTGCGGATTGACCGCCCGCTCCACCGAAGAATTCTTCGAAGATACCGCCCCCTCCGCTACCCCCGCCCCCGAAGGCTTCGCGGAAGATATCGAAGGGATCTTGGCCACCCATGCCCCCACCCATACCACCGCTGGGGTTGCCCATGCCGCCTTGCTTGAATGCGGCGTGTCCGTAGCGGTCGTAGGCAGCGCGCTTGTCGCTGTCCTTAAGTACGTCGTAAGCCTCGGAAATTTCCTTAAACTTGGCCTCGGCGGCTTCGTCGCCCGGGTTTTTGTCCGGGTGATATTTGACCGCTTGTTTGCGGTAAGCCTTCTTAAGGTCAGAATCGGAGACGTCACGAGAGACACCCAGAAGTTCGTAATAGCCAGTCGCCATGTCGGTTTAGTTTTTCTCCTTTGTAGGGCCACTTGAAACGATGACATTAGCCGCACGGATGAGGCGATCGTTGAGACGATAGCCAGCGCGCACGGTTTGTAGGACGTGATCCTCTTTGATTTCGTCGGAAGTCTGTTGGCCAATACACTCGTGTAGATTGGGATCAAAGGCTTCGCCATCGGGAACTAACTCTTCGAGACCTTGCTCGGAAAGCGATTTCTTCAGCTGCTCGTCGACCATCTTAAAACCGACCGTTACGTCCTTCGCCTCAGGATGATTCTCGGCTGCTTGTAGTCCAAGCTTCATATTGTCGAGTACTGGGAGGAGCGATTCGACGACATTTGCTCCCGCGCTGCGGATAATGTCCTGCTTCTCGCGGGCAATGCGCTTGCGATAATTTTCCATGTCGGCGACTGAGCGTAAGTATCGGCTCTTCATGTCGGCCGCTTCGGCTTGAGCTTTTTCAAGATCGGTCAGCACGGGTTCGTTAGCTTCGGCGCTAGCTTCTTGGGCTTCGGTCTCCTCAGCTGCTTCGACGATGGGCTCATTGTTTTCCTCAGAGATGTCTTCGTTTTGTTTTGTCATGATTGATTGAAATTCAGGTCTTTGTGACTAGCAATGCGCATGCTTAGTATAAAAGTCAGCGCGGCACTGTAAGGATAAATTATAAAAATTCAAGGGCGCAGTCGTGGAATTGGAACCTTCGTTTTATTGCCGCTTCCTCTTGACTCGATCAGTAAAAGGAGGATTTTTTGAAATATGGCAGAACTAGACGAAAAATGGCCTCAAAATGTAAAAGGTAAGTTTTACGTCGATGAACAATGCATCGACTGTGATCTATGCCGTGAAACAGCTCCTGAAAACTTTACTCGTTACGAAGACGGAGGTTACTCCTTCGTCTATAAACAACCGACATCGCAAGAAGAGACTGATCTTTGCATGGAGGCTCTTGAGGGTTGCCCCGTCGAGGCGATTGGTGAAGACGGCGAGCATCAGGCATAGATTAGGCTCATTTTAAATGTGTATTTTCTAAGCCCGCCGGATTGGCGGGTTTATCATTAAAATGACTGAAATCTCTGAAGCCCACGCTCGCGAACTAGCTAAACAAGCCGCCCGTAAAGCAGAGCTCGTCAAAACGTGCAGTGCCGACCTGGCGGGCGTTGAACGCATAATCTTTGAAGCGGGTTGCGGACACGGGCACTGGCTGACTGATTACGCTGAGGCCAATCCAAGTTCGATTTGTGCGGGAATTGACTTGATTTCATGGCGTGTCCGCAAGGGCAATGAGAAGAAGGCCAAGCGCGGCTTGCAAAATCTACACTTCTACAAGGCTGAGCTTAGCGAATTCCTAGATGCGCTACCTGAAGCTATACGCTTTGACCGCACTATCCTGCTTTTCCCCGATCCTTGGCCTAAGGCTAAACACCACCGTCGACGTATGGTGCAACTGGGTTTTTTAGACGAAGTGGCTCGTCGCACAGATCGGGGAGGGGAGTTTTGCTTCCGCTCGGACGATCGCCCGTATTTTGATTGGACAGTAGAGCACTTAAACGAACACCCTGAATGGGAAATCAATGAATCAGCTCGGTGGCCGTATGAGAGTGAAACCTACTTTCAGAGCCTAATGCAAGAGTATCACTCCGTCGTGGCCAGGCGTAAGTGATTGAGGGATGCGGCACTGCATTGGCTACACTACATCCAGCCAAACAAGCAGTGCAAACTGGGTGACCATGGCGACTCCCAACAGCGCATAGACGAAGATTATAAAATAATCATTGGCCAAACGGCGCTCAGAAAGCTTAGCTCGAGATGGGGTGATTGGCTGATTAGTTTCTCGAACGCCACCCTGTACGACGGGAGAGCTACCCTTGCGGTCGCGCAAATGAGAGATGCGATCAGTGAGATTTGTGAGCTCAGCCATAATTTTAAAATTGCCAATATTCGTGACTTGGCAAGGTTAGAAGAATTACTCAAATTATAAACCTTATAAGCTTATCTAATCTTGGGCTTTGAAGACCAACTAGGTGTTGACGCGCAGAGAATGGGTCGCCATCTAGGTGCCTCTTCTTGTTATAGCCGAGAATTTTACATTTTAAAACTTAAGTTCTTAGTGAACAAATTACTACTCACAGTCTTAGCTTTTTTAAGCAGTGCATCGTTGCTCAGCGCAGCGGATGGTGTGAGTCCGTCCCCCTACAAGTTGACTGAGATATTTGGTCTACCAGTAACCAATTCGATACTGACGACGTGGGCAATTTCGATTCTTCTAATATTGGTGATCCGGTTCTCGGTAGGAACGCCGAAATTAGTTCCAGGAAAGGGGCAAGCTGTTATTGAAAATTTAGTAGGCGGCTTGCGCGACCTGCTACTTCCCATTGTTGGGAAGAAGGCCTTCTCGATGGCATTTCCATTACTGCTTGGACTTTTCCTCTTTATTGTAATTCATAATTGGAGTGGATTGGTTCCTGGAGTCGGTGTTTTTGGGCATATCTATGAGGGCGAACCCGATAAACTCATTTATTGGATGCGCCCTGCGAGTGCCGATTTAAACGCTACTTTCGGTATGGCTCTCGTTGCCATGATCGCTTGGCTATTTATCAGCCTCAAAGTCGCTGGCCCTAAGTTCTTTGTCTGGGAGCTCTTCGGTAACAAGGCAGATAAGAAAGAAACTCCCAAGGTAATATATCTGCTTTTGGCCCCGATTTTTTTAATGGTCGGTGTAATTGAAATTGTATCAATTGCATTCCGCCCCGTTTCCTTATCTTTTCGCTTGTTTGGTAATGTGTTCGGGGGAGAGAATCTTTTGACTAGCATGACGGGCATGGCACCCTATTTAGTGCCGATCCCATTTTATCTCTACGAGGTCCTTGTCGGCGTTGTACAAGCTCTGATTTTTACTCTCCTTGTTGCCATTTACATCGGCTTGATGACTAATCACGATGAAGAGGCACATTAAAATTTCAATCAACTTTCCGTGTTCGGGACCATGAAGCAAAACCGTGGGCGACGCAGAAATAAACTAAACAATCAATATCATAAATAATATGTACGATCTAACACTAGCAGCAATTGAAGGTAACGTGCACGTCGCAGCAGCGGCCCTTGGGGTTCCTCTTGGGATTGGTCTTATTGGCCTAAAAGCTTGTGAGGCGGTAGGCCGTAACCCTGAAGCAGCAACAAAGGTACTTGTACAGTCGATTATCGCTATGGCTTTCGCCGAAGCGATTGTCTTCTTCGCAATCTTCCTTGTTTAGACTAAAAAATTAAGTCATTGCCGGCGGCCTTAGGGGCGCCGGCACTTTCTAAATCTCATTCAATCCTTTTTCTTCATGAAGGCCATTTTCATAACATTGTTACTAGCTATTATATTACCACTCGGTCTCGTAGCCGCTGGAGATGCACATGTTGATCCACACGCTACAATTGATGAATACGGCGAGGCTGTTGCTGATAAAAAGACCAAGTTTACTATGATAACCGAAAAGTTCGGTGTGGACCTCCCAACACTGATCGCGCAGATGGTTAATTTCTGCATAGTCGCTTTTGTTATCTACAAATTTGCCGTCAAACCGATTGCTGCGACCCTGGACGAACGCCAACAAAAAATCGCCGATGGGCTTCAGTATGCTGAAGAAATGAAAGTGCAACTCGCTGCTGCTGAGCGTGAGCGTGCTGAAAAGATTAAGGAAGCCGCTGTAGCTGCACAAGATATCTTAGCAGAATCTCGCGAGCAATCTAAGGAGATGATTGAACAAAAAACACAAGAAGCTGCGGCCCAAGCTGAAGCAATCATCCGCAAGGCGAGTGAAGCGACTGAGTTGGAGCGCCAGAAAATGCTTTCCGATGTTCGTCAAGAAGTCGCGCGCCTCGTGGTCGCAACCTCTGCAACTGTATTGTCTCGTGACCTTTCGGATTTAGAGAAGCAAAAATTCTCTAATTCCGCTACCAAAGAGTTGTCTAGCGCTGGCAACTGAGCGGCATTTTTATTCGGATGAAACGCGACCAAAAGATCATTAAATTAGCCAAAAAGCTCGTTGAGCTCTCGAAGGAAAACGGAGTCGTGACTGAATCTAAAGTTGTTGAAGTCCTCTCTGGTCTCCAGCAGGTGCAACACCGCCATCACCTCACGGTACTCAAGACTTTCCTCAACTATCTTCGACGTGAGGTCGCTCTACAGACCGCTGTCGTTTCTACGCCAGCCGGGCTAAGTGACGATGCTCTAGGAGCGATCGAAGCGCAATTTTCAAGGCTCTACAACCGCCCAGTCAATGCGGTCACTCAACAAGACACTTCCTTAATCGCTGGCGTGCGTGTGCGCGTTGGCGACGATGTGTATGATGCGTCCGTAGCCGGCCGTCTTCAGCGGCTTGCTGAAAGTGTTAATTAACTCCCTAACCTCTATACTTCACTCACCATAAGTTTCCCATGAGCTCTATAGTCGAACAAATTGAAAACGAAATCGCTAGCTTCCAGGCTGGCGCTGTCAAATCCAACACAGGCCGAATTGTGGCCATCGCAGATGGCGTCGCCAAGCTTGAAGGCTTGTCTGGTGCAATGTACAACGAAATGATCGACTTCGGTCAGGGCGTCTTTGGAATCGCCTTGAATCTTGAAGAAGATGAAGTCGGTTGTGTCATCTTGGGGGACTACTCCAAGTTGAAGGAGGGTGATCAAGCCTCCACAACTGGTCGCCTACTTTCCGTGCCAGTCGGTATGGGGCTTCTTGGCCGCGTGGTTGACGCGATTGGTAATCCAATTGACGGTAAGGGTCCAATCAAGTCCAACGAAACTTACCCGGTCGACCAAGTCGCACCTGGTATTATTCCACGTAAATCAGTCGATCAGCCTATGCAGACGGGTATCATGTCGATCGACTCGATGATTCCAATTGGTCGCGGTCAACGCGAGCTCATCATTGGTGACCGCTCGACGGGTAAGACCACCATCGCGATCGACACGATCATCAATCAGGCCAAGATCAACAACCAGCATCGGAACGAAGACGGTACTTTTCCAGATAATTTTCGTCCAGTTTACTCAATCTACGTTGCTGTAGGTCAAAAGAATTCGAACATTGCTCGCACTATTGCTGTCCTTGAAAGAGCCGGCGCTATGGAATACACCATTATCGTTGCTGCTTCTGCTGGAGACAATCCTGCCAATCAATACATCGCACCATTCTCTGGCGCATCGATGGGTGAGTTCTTCATGAACAATGGAATGGACGCGCTCATTGTCTACGATGACCTTTCCAAGCAAGCGGTCGCCTATCGTCAAATTTCCTTGGTGCTGAAGCGCCCATCCGGGCGTGAGGCGTATCCTGGTGACGTTTTTTACCTCCACTCGCGGCTCCTCGAGCGTTCAGCTCGTGTGAATGAGGATAATGGTAACGGTTCGCTCACAGCGCTTCCGATCATTGAAACTCAAGCAGGTGACGTTTCGGCTTACATTCCTACCAACGTGATTTCGATTACAGACGGGCAGGTCTTCCTTGAAACTGATTTGTTTAATCAGGGCATCCGCCCAGCGGTATCGGTCGGTCTTTCCGTTTCTCGTGTTGGCTCTGCGGCCCAGATCAAGGCAATCAAGAAGGTAGCTGGTAAGGTGAAGCTTCAACTCGCACAGTTTCGCGAGCTTGCAGCATTCGCTCAGTTCGGTTCCGACCTCGACGCGAAGACTAAGGCTCAACTTGAACGTGGGGCACGTGTAGTTGAGCTTTTCAAGCAAACTGCCTTCAACCCAATCCCTGTCGAAGTGCAGTCCTCCCTGATCTATGCTGTGCAAAACGGTTTCTTCGATGCGATTGAAGTCGCTAAAATTGTTGAGGCGACCTCTAACCTGCGTGAGTTCCTCGAAACTCGGGGCTCTAAGGTCATGGATGCAATCCGTAGCGACAAAGCAATTAGCGACGAATCCGAAGCAGCGCTAAAGTCATCACTCGAAGAGTGGAAGACGGGGTTCTCCGCTTAATCGCTACCATTTGTCCTTTGAACTCTTACACTCTGAAATAAATGGCCAATCTTCGCGACATCCGCCGGCGCATCAAGTCGGTTAAAAATACCCGGCAGATCACGCGTGCGATGCAGCTGGTTTCTTCCTCCAAGATGAAACGAGCTCAGGATGCTGCTGTTGACGGGCGTCCATACGCTCTGCTCCTCGCTGACTTACTTGATACAGTCGGAGAAAAACTGGATCTATCTGGAGCTACGATTTCGCATCCTTTCTTTGAGAAGCGCGAAGTCAAGACGCGGGGTATTCTAATTCTCTCCACTGACAAGGGACTCTGCGGTGCACTCAACACCAATCTGTTCCGTAAGATTGCCGAAGAGGTTAAAGGAGCCGCAAAATTCATCACTGTTGGCCGCAAGGCGACGCAGTTTGTTTCACGTTCTGGTCGCGGGCTAGTGGCAGACTTCAGCATCTCGGATAAAGCCGCTTTTTCTGAGCTTCGCCCCATGCTGAAGCTTCTGATTGATGCCTACAAGAGTGGCGAAGTCGACACCATCGAGATTGCCTATCCCAGCTTCGTGAACGTTCTTGTGCAGGAGCCCGTCATTCAGTCTCTGCTGCCGATCGTTGATTTGCGTGAAGTATTGGAGCAACTCAAAAAGCGTGTCTCTGATCTCCCTTCGCTTGAAGCGCGCAGCGATTCCCGCGAAATGGTTTTTGAGCCATCCGCAAAAGCCGTCCTCAATGCGTTGCCTGAGCTTTACGTAAAAGTCATCGTTCACCAACTCCTTCTCGAAACTCGCGCCGCAGAATATTGTGCGCGTATGGTCGCGATGAAGGCTGCTACGGATAACGCTTCGACACTCATTGAAGATCTCACTCTCGACTATAACAAAGCCCGCCAAGCTGCGATTACTCAAGAAATTCTTGAAATCTCTGCTTCAGCAGCTGCCCAATAATTTCAAAAGCCAACCTTTATTTTTAACCATGAGTAAAAACGGTAAAATCGTACAAGTCATCGGCGCCGTCGTCGACGCCGCCTTTCCACAAGATAGCGTGCCAGAAATTAACGACTCCATCACAATCGCTTTCGCAATCGACGGAGCAGAGAAGAACCTCACGCTCGAAGTGCAACAGCACCTCGGCGAAGGTCTTGTCCGTGCCGTTGCGATGACCTCAACTGATGGCCTAGTCCGCGGGATGGAGGTAGTCGGCACAGGTTCTCCGATTTCAGTTCCTGTTGGAGAGGCCATTCTCGGGCGCATCTTCAACGTTACTGGTGATACAGTGGATGAGAAAGGACCTGTCGCAACAGACGAGCGTCGCTCGATACATCGCCTTCCCCCCGAGCTTGTTGATCAGGCAACAGATGCCGAGATTCTCGAGACTGGCATCAAGGTCATCGACCTTATCTGCCCGTTCACTAAGGGTGGTAAAGTGGGCGCCTTCGGTGGTGCGGGTGTGGGTAAGACCGTTGTCATCATGGAGCTGATCAACAACATCGCTAAGGCGCACGGTGGTTACTCTGTATTCGCCGGCGTTGGCGAGCGCTCTCGTGAGGGTAATGATCTATACCACGAAATGTCGGATGCAGGTGTCATCGACCAAGAGAACATCGGCAACTCAAAGGTGGCCCTGGTTTATGGTCAAATGAACGAGCCCCCGGGTGCGCGTATGCGTGTCGCTCTTTCTGGTCTCACCATGGCCGAGTATTTCCGCGACGAAAAGAATCAAGACGTTCTCCTCTTTGTGGATAACATTTTCCGTTTTTCTCAGGCGGGTGCCGAGGTTTCCGCACTGCTCGGTCGCTCGCCCTCTGCGGTGGGTTACCAGCCCACGCTTTCTCAGGAAATGGGTAACCTCCAGGAGCGTATTACCTCCACTAAGAAGGGTTCGATTACTTCCTTCCAAGCCGTTTATGTCCCTGCCGATGATTTGACTGACCCTGCGCCAGCCAACACCTTTGCGCACTTGGACTCGACCATTGTTTTGGAGCGTTCCATTGCCGAACTTGGTATCTACCCAGCGGTGGATCCCCTTGCTTCGATCTCCAACGCACTCGACCCAGCCATTGTTGGCGAAGAACATTACACGGTCGCCCGCGGCGTTCAAAACGTGCTCCAACGCTACAAGGACCTGCAAGACATCATTGCGATTCTCGGACTCGATGAGCTGTCCCCTGAGGACAAGCAAACCGTTTACCGCGCTCGCAAGGTTCAAAAGTTTCTTTCACAGCCCTTCCATGTGGCCGAAGTCTTCACCGGTACGCCTGGGGAGTATGTTTCTACAGCTGACACGATTAAAGGCTTCAAAATGATCCTAGATGGTGAGTGTGACGACTTAGCCGAGAATGACCTCTACATGAAGGGCGGTATCGAAATGGCGATTGATGCCAATCAGAAGGGCTAAGCGGTAGTCAGCTTCCGGAAATAAGAAATAGGAAGGCATTTCTTAAATCCTAATTTTAATCACAATGATCACTCTAGAAATCATCACGCCCGACGCAAAAGTCCTCAGTACTGAGGCCATTCAAGTCGTCTTACCGACTGAGTCGGGGGAAGCCGGTATTTTAACTGGGCACATTCCTATTGTGACGAAGATCGTGGCTGGGGAGCTGAAGGTCATCAAGGAGAGTGGCTCAGAGTTCATAGCCGTCGACCAAGGCTTCGCCAAGGTCTTGGGTAATACGATCTCGGTATTAACCGAAGCCGCCATAGACGTCGCCGAAATCGACTTGGGCGCAGTCGAACTGGCACAAGCCAAAGCGCAAGAAGCCCTTAATATCGCTGAGGAAGAAGGTGTCGATTACGAACAGCTTGAAGCCCTCGAAAAGAGTGTTCAATTTCTCATCGCCCAGAAACTGGCCAAGGGTCGTAGAAGGTAGCAGCTTCTCGGGACGAGCGGCACAACCTGTTGTGCGAATTAATAGCGCCGCGCTGGCGCGACCCTTAAGGTCTCATATCGACTTGGGTCGACTTCCTGGATAAAGCGGCTCGGGTTGAGACGCATTATCTGGTTGCCTTGGTTGTTGAGCATGGGATAACTAAGGTAAAGTTCCTCCATAGCGCGCGTTATGGCAACATAGAAGAGGCGCCGCTCTTCTTCGAGGTCTCCCTCATCAATTGTTCGTTTGAGCGGGAAAGTGCCGTCGGCTAGGCCAATCACAAAGACGACGGGAAACTCTAAGCCTTTAGCTTGATGGATAGTCGTCAGACGGAGGCAGTTCTGTTGCTCTTCGGGGCTGCGCTCGTTGCTTTCGGAGGCGAGTAGTACTAATTGTGCGAGTATCTCTTCCATCGATTCGTAGCGGCTGGCAAAGCTAACGAGACTTTGTAGGTCGTCGGCGCGGTCTGTCCAGTTCGGGTAGATCTCACGGATGTAGCTGCTATACCAGCCATTGAGCCCGAGTTGGATAATTTCTTCGGGTGACTGCTCTGTTAGCGCGGCGGAGATTTCACGGATCGTCTCGGCGAGCGATGGCCACTCTTCCTTGGCATCGGCAGGTACTTTCTTGAGCACTTCTTCGGAGACGAGCACGTCGCAAAAATTCTTTTCCAGCTTCTCGGCCCGTTCTTGGGTAAACTTATGTATGCGCTCGGCAGTCTTAGGGCCAACCTTGGGTAGGAGACAGGTGAAACGAGCAAAGGCCGAGACGTCGGCAGGATTGGATGCGAAGCGAAGCTGGGCGGTGAAGTCCTTTATGTGGGCTTGTTCGAAAAAGCGCACGCCGCTGGTGATCTGGTAGTCGATGTTCAGGCGACTTAGTTCCATTTGTAAATCCATTGCCTGAAAGTGTGCGCGGTAGAGCACGGCTATGTCGGAGAGGTTACGGCCTTCGTCAATCAGGCCCTCGATACGTTCAATAATGAACTTAGCTTGTCCGCGGGTATCCATGACCGGGACGAAGTAGGGGCGCTCGCGCTTGGGTTTTGCAGGTCGGAGTTCTTTGGAGAAGCCAAGGCCCGAAGGCTGCGAGGCAAGCACGGCATTGGCGAAATCAAGGATCTCGGGCGAGCTGCGATAGTTGGTCTCGATCTTGTGAATCTTCGCGCCAGGGTGGCGCTCTTCAAACTGCATTATGTTGTCGAAGTCTGCGCCGCGCCAAGTGTAGATGCACTGTGCGTCGTCGCCGACTGCCATGACTTGGTGATGCCCAGCGAGTTGATCGATGATTTCGGACTGCAAACGGTTAGTGTCTTGAAACTCGTCAACAAGAATGTGCTTAAAACGGTCTTGGTATTGCCGACGAATCTCCGGGTGCTCGCGCAGGAGCCTCAGAAAGTATTCTAGCAGATCATCGTAATCGACTACTTGCTGGTCGAGCTTAGCCTGCATGTAAGCCTTGTGGAATTGATCGATCTTCGATGCCATGCCGTCAAGAAAAGGGTAACGACTGTCAGCTTCTTCGCGCGGCGGGCGGCAGGTGTTGCGAGCGTAGCTGATCAGATCGGCGATGACTTTGGGTTTAGGGTTGTTCTTAGTTTTGATGAACTTGCCATCGGTCGCCTGAATGACGCTTTTAAGAATCGATTCTGCTTCGCCCTGGTCGAGGATGGTGTAGTTACGCTTGAGCCCGACGAGGTCGCCGTGCACGCGAAGAATACGTTGAGCGATACTGTGAAAGGTGCCGCCCCAAAGTGCGCGGCGAGGAACCCCAGTAAGGTCTTCGACCCGTTCTAGCATCTCACGGGAGGCTTTATTGGTGAAGGTGACTAGGAGGATCTCGTAAGCTTGCACGCCCTGGTGAAGAAGGTAAGCCACACGATACGTGAGAGTGCGGGTCTTTCCCGAGCCCGCACCGGCTAGCACGAGTGCTGGTCCCGGGGGAGCGGTTACAGCGCTGAATTGCTCATCGTTGAGTTCGGTTTTAAAATCGATTTCTGGGAAAGGAGACATATTTATAAGAATTTAGAAGTTAGAACTTAGGCTGGGGCAAATTCTTAATCATATTCATGTTTTTAAAAAGGGCCCTCTTCGCGCTCAGCACTAAGATTGAGACAAACAAGACAGAGGTTGCGGTTTCAGGCTTCTTGATTTCTATACTTTGAATGCAAATTATTCCCTCCAGTATGTTACCCGAGCGTGATGAGGGTGCGCTGCGTCAATTTTTAGAGGGCTGTCGCGATACGGCGCGCGCTAAGGATCATTTTCAGATCGCCAGTATCTCACTGGCAGTAAAGCACATTGCGCCGCTGGCGGTGCTGCAGTCTATCTACGAGCCGGAAGAGGTGCATTGTTATATCGAACGGGCAGCCGACGACGAAGCGGTCGCCGCGGCAGAGGCGGTGGTGCAGGGGCGATTCGATGGAGTCGAGCGTTTCGCCTTGGTCAAAGCCTTCGCCGAAGAGATTTTAGAAAACACCATTGCTGTGGGTGATCTAAGCGAAGCTTTTACGGGGCCGCACTTTTTTACCGCGTTTAGTTTTGATGATTCCGTCCCCGAAGGGGACGCCTTTCCTGCCGCCACCGTGTTTCTCCCGCGCTGGCAAGTGTCTCGCTCAAAAGGCAAATATGGTGCGGTCGCCAATCTCAAAGTCGAGGCCGATACCGATATCGATAACTTGGTTATGCGAGTTTGGGGAGCTTATCGTAAGTTTGGCTCCTTTGATTATCTGCCAGACGAGGTCAAAGAGCCATCGCCCCAGCCAAAGATTGAGTCGCGTCGCGAACTGGCGTCTGAATTGTATCCCAATGCTGTTGAATGTGCGCTCGAAGCGATCAAGGAAGGCAATTATGAGAAGATTGTGCTGGCGCGCGGTATAGAGTTGCTCGCGGACCGTCCATGGCAACCGCTTGATACTTTGAACCTACTGCGAGAACGCTTCGCGGGCTGCTTCACCTTTTCTTTTTCGGGTGACACGGCCAGCAGCTTTATCGGGGCGACGCCCGAGCGCTTGCTTCAGATAAGACACGGACGCTTGTTGACCGAGGCGATCGCTGGTTCTGCGCCACGTGGGCAGACCGCTAGCGAGGACGCTAAGCATGCCCGTGCTCTACTCGAAAGTGCCAAAGATCTGCGCGAGCACACTTGCGTGCGTGATTCCATCCTCAGGCGTCTCGAAAAAGTCGGTGTTAAGGGCAAGGCCGAGTCCAATCCCCAGCTGTTACTCCTTGCTAATGTTCAACACCTAAGGACTCGGATTGAAGCAGAAGTGGGCGATGCTGTTCACCTGCTCGACATTTTGCCCGAAATGCACCCAACCCCAGCTGTAGGTGGATCCCCGCGTGAAGCGGCGCTACTTTGCATCGCCGAATTGGAACAAATCGACCGCGGCTTGTATGCTGGCGTGGTCGGTTGGTTTAATCACCTGAACGAGGGCGAAATGGTGGTCGGCATTCGTTCCGCATTGATCGAGGGCAAGCAGGCTTGCCTTTATGCGGGCGCGGGCATTGTCGAAGGCTCCGATCCCGATAAAGAGATGCGCGAGACTGAGATGAAACTACGTGCTTTGCTCGATGTTCTCTCCAGTTCATAATATATAAGTGATTTCAAATCTCCGCGCTTGTCGCACTTCGTTTAAGTACTAACTTCAAATTTCTAATTATAAAAAATTATGGCAAAAGATTGGCTTGAAGGGATCGAAGATGAATACGACGTCGTAGTCGTGGGTTCAGGCTTAGGCGGACTGACCGGGGCGAACTATCTTGCGAAAAATGGGCACAAGGTGCTGTTGCTGGAGCATCATTATCAATTCGGTGGCCTCGCCACCTGGTTTAAGCGCCCGGGTGGCCACATTTTCGATATCTCTCTGCACGGCTTCCCTTATGGGATGGTCAAAAGTTGTCGTAAGTATTGGACAAAAGAGATCGCCGACTCAATTCACCAGCTCAAGGACGTTCGTTTTATCAACCCACAGATGAATGTTTGGACATCTTTTGATCGCGAAGACTTCACTAATATTTTGGTCAACGACTTCAAGGTAGATCGCGAGAAAGTGGAGGCTTTCTACACGCATCTGCGCCAGATGAACTTCTACGACGATAACACTCAGACAACGGGTGAAATGTTCGATGAGTTTTTTCCAGGGCGCAGCGATGTACACCGTCTTTTAATGGAGCCGATTTCCTACGCCAACGGATCGCATGTTGATGACCCAGCCATCACCTATGGTATTGTCTTTTCCAACTTTATGAGTAAGGGCGTTTTCACCTTCCAAGGCGGCACTGATACCCTTATTAAAAAAATGGTAGCCGAACTTAAAAATAACGGCTGTGAAGTACGCAAATGTGCACTCGTCGAGGGCGTCGATGTGGAAGATAGCAAAGTCATTGGCATCCGCGTGCGCAGCCAGAATACGGGCGAAGAAGAATTCCCCGTTCGTCGCATCAAATGTAAGGCGGTACTCTCCAACGCAAACGTCCGCAACACGATCGAATATCTCGTGGGCGAAAATAAGTTTAGTGAAGAATTCGTCGCCGAGGCTAAAGCTGTGCGTAACAATACCAGCTCTTGCCAAGTCTACATGGGCATTAAAAAGGGCGAAACGATTCCAAATATCGGCGACCTCGTCTTCACCTCTAAAGCCCCTGAGTATTCCATCGGAGAGCTGACCTCAATCAAAACGAGTAGTCACACCTTTTCGGTTTACTACCCCGAGACGCGCCCGCATCTTTCGCAAGATCGTTATACCGTAGTGGCTTCGCTTAATGCCCAATGGGATGAGTGGAACGACCTCTCCGAAGAAGAATATCAGGCGGAAAAAGCCCGTATGTGCGAAGAGTGCGTCCGTAGCCTAGAGACGTTTATTCCTGGCGTGCGCGACAAAATTGACCACATAGAGGCGGCGACTCCACGTACTGTAAACTACTACACTAAGTCGATGCAGGGCACTTCTTTTGGCACCAAGTTTGAAGGTCTCAAGGTCTCGATGGAAATCTCCGAACAGATCGAAGGCCTTTATCACGCTGGTTCCGTCGGTATCATTATGTCTGGATGGCTTGGCACCATGAATTACGGCGTTATTACTGCCAACAAGATGGATAAGTGGCTTTACGAAAAAAGAAAGGCTGTTTAAATTTGCTAAGTCTTGTATCTCAGCCCGCTCCTGCTAAGGCACAATAGGAGTTCATAAGTAATGGCGAATATTCGAGAGGAAAAATCCTCGTTTGTGGGACAATTTGAAAAGCAGGATTCGTAAATTCCCAATTATAACTTGACGTCAAGTTATATAGACACAGGGTGGGGCCATGCCTAAAATTTACCAAAATTCCGGTTCACACTTATTCCTTCTTTTTTGGAAAGCTTCGCATGCAGCCATGCGCTATGACCATCAGAGCATCGCTGCGCAAGGCTTTACTACCCTTTCAGATTACGCTGTGCTTGAGGTATTGCTCCACAAGGGCTCTTTACCAGTCAATGCAATCGGGGAGAAAGTGCTGCTCACGAGTGGTTCGATGACGACGGCTGTTCAGCGACTTGAGAAAAAAGGGCTAGTTGTCCGCGAGCGAAGTGAAGGTGATGCCAGAGTCGTGCTGGTTCATTTGACTAATGAGGGTATGAGTTTGATCCAAGAGGCCTTTACTTCGCATGCCGAGGATCTGGATGAGTTATTTATCGAATTCTCAGAGGATGAGCGCATACAATTCGCAGGTCTAATGCGCAAATTAGGTCGGCGTAGCCAGGAATTGAGCAAGATATAAAAATTTTGCCATAAATCTTGATATAAAGGTTAAATTTAAATAATAACTAGACATCAAGATAATCTTCCTGCTACGAGCATTTATCTGGTATTTCCTCCTATTCGCAAAGCTCTATGGGCTATTTTGAAACCACCAAGCTAGAGCGCGCTACTCAAAGGCGATCTTTGTTGCAATTATCTCTCCCACCTAGCCCAAGCGCCGCTGGGGACGTCGAAAGCGCTTTCTTTTCCTGTCAGAAGCATCTCGCCACAATCTAGTCGGCCTTTGTCCAGAAGCTGTTGTATCAAGTTTTTCAATGCAATTGGAGTGAAGCCGGGTGTGTGGCTAGTTAGGTAGAGGAAGCAGGGCTGATCGCTCATTACTTTTCGTACGAGTTGCAAGGTTTCTAAGAGAGCGTGCTCAATCTTGTAGAGCTCGCCGCCTTTTCCGCGACCAAAGGACGGTGGGTCAAGAAGGATGGCATCGTAGCGGCGGCCGCGTTTAATCTCGCGGGCAAGGAACTTATTGACATCGTCCACAATCCAGCGAATGGGGTGGCCTTCAAGTCCGTTGAGTTTGGCGTTCTCTCGTGCCCATGCGACCATGCCTTTGGACGCGTCGACGTGGCAGCAGTGGGCACCACCTTGTGCAGCGGCAAGGGTGGCACCACCAGAGTAGGCAAAGAGGTTGAGGAAGTTGAGTGGTTCGCGACGCCGAGTGGTTTCCTTTTTGAGGGTGTCACGTATCCATTCCCACATAGCGCGGGTCTCAGGAAAGACGCCGAGGTGGCCGAAGTCTGTGGTAGAGAGCTTCATTTTGACGCCCTGGACTTCTGCAGTCCAAGAATCGGGCAGCTTATCGCGACCGCGCCATTCGAGACCTTGCTTACGGGTGAAGAAAGCATCGGCCTGCTTCCAAAGCGCAGGCTGGCTAGGGTTCCAGACAGCCTGCGCGCAGGGACGGTCAAGGGTGACCTCGCCGAAGCGTTCCAGCCTGCGCCCGTGGCCACTGTCGAGGAGTTCGTATTCGTTCATGACTTGTATTGAGTTGCAGAAAGCGGAGAGCCGCTAAGACATTGCTTCGACAAAACACTTTCGACACATGGCGACATAGCGTTCGTTGCCTCCGATTTCGACTTGTTCGCCCTCTTTGATTGGCTCACCTTCAGCATCGGTGCGGAGATTCATGGTAGCTTTGCGACCGCAGTGGCAGATGGTCTTGAGCTCGATCAGGTTATCTGCCCAGCCAAGGAGGGCCGCGCTACCCGGAAATAGATTACCCTGGAAGTCGGTGCGAAGGCCGTAGCTGAGGACAGGTATGCCAGATTGGTCAGCCACTTTGGCCAGTTGTTCGACTTGAGGGCGAGTCAGAAATTGGGCTTCGTCGATTAAGACGCAAGCGATGGGATCTTGTTCGTGGGTTGCGTTAATGAGGAGCAGTAAATCGTCTTCTTGATTGAAGGACTTAGCTTCTTTCGTCAGGCCGATTCGCGACGCGATTTTGCCCTTACCGTCCCTTTGATTGATGACGGGTGTGAGCAGGAGGGTCTTCATGCCACGTTCGTGGTAATTGTGACTGGACTGAAGGAGTACGGTACTTTTGCCCGCGTTCATTGCGGAGTAGTAGAAGTAGAGTTTGGCCATGATGAACTGGGCAGAAGCGGCTTCAGCCACCTGTAAGTTGGAGATGAAATGCCGAAATAGGGCGACTAAAGTCGACACTTCGTTTGTTGTTTTAGCAGATTGGCGGCGACTCCGTAGCGGAGATTATAGAAGGAGTGTGTTAGTTTGGAGCGGTTGGCGACTTCGAGCAAGGCATCAATGATGATCAATGCGGTGGGCATGATGTCGGCACGGGCGGCGGGGAGATGGGGGATACTGAGGCGCTCCTGAAGTGGAAGCGGGGCGAGCTTGTTCTTTAACTGCTTGAGAGTAGATCGTAAGAGATACGGTGAAGTTCCTCGAGGATATCGATAATCAAAATTTTCGCCGACGAACATGTAGCGGCTTACGGTGTAGGCTCCCCCCGTCCCGATGAGTGGGAGTTCGGCGGGGCTGAAATCGAAGTCGCTGCTTATTAGTTGCTCGGTGACGTATCTACGGATGGATGCTTCGATTTTTAGGGTGAGTGGGGCATCTGCGTCTTCTATGAAACGTTCGGTCAGTCGGACTGCGCCGAGTTGCAGGGAGATGGCTTGTTGGATCTGACCGGCGTCAAAGCGAATGAGTTCGAGGCTGCCTCCGCCAATGTCGGTCTGAATAAAACTCGTCATGCCCCCAATGGCAGGGTCGCAAGTGATTCCTTGCCCGATATATTTGGCCTCTTCCGTGCCGCTGAGTGTACGAATCTGTAAACCCGTGGCTTCTGCAACGTTTTGTATGAAGTCATCGCTGTTAATGGCATCACGAACCGCGCTTGTTGCAACAATCACAGTGTGATCTGGCTGATAGTTCTGAGCCATTTTTTGCAGTTTGGCGATGGTGGCAGAGCCAGCGGTGATTGCATCTTCGTTTAAGCTAGGCAATTTACTGCTGATCCCGCCGCTGATTCGCGTCTCTATGGTTTCGCTACAGAGCGTTTCGAGACTGTTTGACGTTGCCCCCGCACGAGCGACCAATAACTTGATCGAGTTACTGCCCACATCGATGACTGCAACAGTATCTGGCATATGCTTATGGCATGGGTCGGAAATGGATTCGTCAAGTATGGATGGAGATGTGGGACTAAGGCTGCCGACCCTGACAGCTAGTTGGAAGCGATTATTCTAGCGGCCGACTAGACCTGCGTCTTTATTCCTCAAAAAACGCTAGCCGCCAGTGCAGAATACGCTACTTGTTCTTATATCTAGACGATGGCTTACAACGTTGCTCATTTCCTCGCTCAGCAAGCGGCCGCTCAGCCGACAGCGGCTGCAGTGCGCGCTCCTTTCAGTCATGACAGCGACGGGGCGATTCGCTACATAGAGCGTAGCTTTGCTGAATTGGAAGCGGAGGCTTCGGCCACGGGGCATTATTTCATTACGAAAGGTATAGGGCGTGGCTCGCGGGTCTTATTGATGGTGCGGCCTGGCCTGGATTTGATTCGAATTGTCTTTGCTCTCTTTAAGATGGGTGCCGTACCGATCGTGATTGATCCAGGAATGGGCTTAAAAAAGTTTCTTCGCTGCGTGCGGCACTCAAAGCCGGTGGCACTGGTTGGCATCGCACCAGCCATTTGGAGCGCTCGTTTATACCGTCCAAGCTTTCGTGGGATCAACATTAAGATCTGCGTAGGGCGTGGCTTTGAAAAACAGATTGGTGGTTTTAAAAGTCATGGCGCTTTCGGGGTAGTTGACTCTGCGGAGGATGAACTGGCGGCAATTTTATTTACCTCTGGTTCGACTGGTGCGGCCAAAGGCGTACTCTATGAGCATGGTATGTTTCTTGCACAAGTGGAGGCAATTCGCCGCCAATATGAAATCGAGCCAGGCGAGGTAGATCTGCCGATGTTACCAATATTTGCGCTTTTTAATCCGGCGCTGGGCATGTGCACCGTAGTGCCAGATATCAATCCAAGCCGTCCAGCTTCCGTCGACCCAGAGAAAATCGTGCGTGCGATCCAGCAGAATTCGGTCACGAATAGTTTTGGCTCACCCGCGCTGTGGGTTAAGATCGCCCGGTATTGCGAGCGAAAGTCGATCACATTTCCCACAATCCGTCGCATTTTGATGGCGGGCGCACCGGTGCCGCCTGCACTGATGGCGAGGATGCGCGCGATTATTCCCAATGGCGAAATCCATACGCCCTACGGAGCGACAGAGGCGCTGCCTGTAAGTTCAATTTCTGCGACGGAGGTATTAGAGCAAACTGTTGTCCGCACACAAAAAGGGGAGGGGACTTGCGTGGGGCGTCCCTTACCCAATGTATTGGTGCGTATTGTAGAGCCGACCGATGGCCCTATTACTACGATTGAGAAGGTAGTGGAATTACCCGCGGGTTCGATTGGAGAGATTATTGTACAAGGTGCCTCTGTAACTCGCGGCTACGATTATTTACCCGAAGCGAATGCGGACTCGAAGATCGTGGATGGCGCGGAGCTGTGGCATCGTATGGGAGATATCGGTTGGATAGACGATTTGGGGCGACTGTGGTTTTGCGGTCGCAAAGTAGAGCGAGTGCTGACAGATGTGGGTGCGATGTACACGGATTGTTGCGAAGCTATTTTTAACGCCCACCCGTGGGTCTACCGCTCTGCCTTGATCGATTTGTGCCAGGGGCGACCTGCTATCGTGATCGAACCAGAAAAGTCTGCTTTTCCTAAGTCAACTGACGAGCGCGCACGCTTCATTGAGTCACTCAGAGAGCTTGGGCAGAAAAATACACAGACAGTTGCAATCAAAGACTTCTTTTTTGAGGTAAAATTCCCTGTGGATGTGCGGCATAATGCTAAGATCCATCGTTTGTCGCTTGCGCGGAAATTTGCGCTGAAATAATTTTATTCGATGAATGTACTAGTCACGGGGGGCGGGGGATTTGTTGGTAGCTATCTGATCGATCGCTTACTAGCCCGCGGCTACCAAGTTCGTTCGTTCGGGCGCTCAGCACAGCCAGCTTTGGAGCAGAAAGGCGTTGAAGTTATTTGCGGGGAATTGGTCAATCCCACTGACGTGAGAGAGGCTTGTGTTGGAATGGATGCGGTCTTCCATGTCGCGGCTAGGGCAGGGGTGTGGGGCAGTTGGGAGAGTTTTTATCAGCCTAATGTGGTCGGCACACGTAACGTGCTTGAGGCCTGCATGACCGAGGGAATCGCTCGCCTCGTTTATACGAGCACGCCGAGTGTGGTCTTCAACGGTCAACCGATCCGGGGCGGTGGGCAGGAGATACCCTATGGGCGCAACTGGCTCTGCCACTATGCGCACACTAAGGCGATCGCTGAAAAAGAAGCTTTAGCGGCTAATTGTGATAAGCTCAAGGTCGTCGCATTGCGCCCTCACCTGATCTTCGGTCCTGGCGACCCTCACCTTTTGCCGCGCGTTATCGATAGCGTGAAAGCGGGGCGCTTAAAGATTGTTGGTGAGGGTACGAACCGAGTGGATGTCTCCTACGTCGATGATGTGGCTGCGGCACATTTAAACGCACTAGATGCCTTGGAATCTCGCAACGCAGGAACCTGTGCTGGGCAGGCCTACTTTATTTCGCAGGGTGAACCAGTAGAACTTTGGCCTTGGCTCAACCAGGTGCTCGAAGGCCTAGGCCATCCACCATTGTCTGAGCGCATACCACTCGGCCTGGCCTACGCGGCGGGGACCATTGCTGAATGTGTTTGGAAGGTTTTTGCAAAATCTGGCGAACCGCCGATTACGCGCTTTGTCGCGGTCGAGCTGGCTAAAGATCACTACTTTGATATTGAAGCAGCGAATAAGGATCTTGGCTACAAGGCTGCCGTTGATATGGAAACTGGGTTGAAGGCCACGATCGAAGACCTAAAAGCGCGCGGATTCTAAGTAGCGGTATAGCTGGGCGGAAAAATTTGGGAAACTCGGCTTGATGAGTTGCCAGCTAGGATACTTCAAGACATTTCCTTTGCTATGGAGATTCTTTTTCTAGGAACTGGCACCTCACAAGGCGTGCCTATGATTGCGCAACCCAAGGGCGAAGGCTGCGATCTGGACAATCCTAAGAACTGGCGCACTCGCGCATCAATCCATGTCGAAATGGGGGGCTACCACATCCAAGTTGATGCGGCGCCAGAGTTTCGTATGCAGTGCATCCAACATGGGATCGAGCAAATCGATAGCTTTATACTCACACATGGGCACGCGGATCACATCCTAGGCATGGATGATTTACGCCGCTTCTGCGATCTGAATGGTGGCAATGCGCTCCCCGTCTATAGTAGTGCTGAAGGTTTGGAGCGAGTTAGGCAGATTTTTCCTTATGCGATTTTAGATAAACCCTTGGTGCGCGGCTACCCAGCATTTCAGCTGGAGCCAATGCCTAAAACCTTGGACTTGCCAGGTGGCACGGTTGAATCTGTTCTGCTACCACATGGTAAAATGCAAGTGCTCGGTCTCGTCTTTACCGAGGCTGAAACAGGCAAACAGTTTACATATTATACAGACTGTAATGAAGTCGGCGAAGAAGCCCGGCTCATCGCTGAAGGATCCGATGTCGTTATCCTCGATGGCTTGCGCCCGAACCCGCACCCCTCGCACATGACGATCGATGAAGCGACTCAAACCGCACAAGAAATGGGCGCACCGATCTCGTTTATTACTCATATGACCTACATGGTCGATCACGAGGTGACCGAGGCTTCACTACCCGAGTCGGTACATTTGGCCTATGATGGGCTGCGAGTTAGTTGGTAGTTCCAAGCTAAGGGGGTTCACTTGTGAAGACCCTACAGCTTTACAATAGCACTAAATTGTTTCGGTGCACGACCACCCTAGCTTCGAGCACAGGTGATTCATTATTGATGAGTTCCATGTCGAAGTCGATGACGCCATGCGCGATGACATCGCCACTGGGGGCGCAAATTTGTACGACATCGCCGCCCTCGAAGTTTCCCTCGCAGCTAGTGATTCCAGTTTGTAGTAAACTCTTGCCTCGATTGAGGACCGCATCGACCGCTCCCGCATCCACATTAACTGCGCCATTTGTGTGGTCTTGAATCGCAATCCAGCGCTTGTGTGATTTTACTGGCACCTCGCTGGGCTCGAAATAGGTGCCCACGCTTTCGCCATTGAGCAGCTTCTTGAAAAGTGTCGAATCACCACCACTACCAATAATGACGCCGCAGCCTGCACGTTGCGCGATCTTGGCCGCAGAGAGTTTACTTACCATACCGCCGACCGAGGTCTCCTGCTTGGTGCCATGGGCCATTGCTTCGATTTCGTCGGTAATGGTATCGACTACAGGCACCACCTCGCCAGTGCCCTGGATGTCAATCAACCCGGGGATATTGGATAGGATAAAGAGCATGTCCGCATGCACCACACTAGCCACGAGTGCAGAGAGGGTGTCGTTATCGCCAAACTTAATCTCGGTGGCGCTGACTGTATCGTTTTCGTTGACGATGGGCACAGCACCATTCGCAAGTAGTCGCCCGATAGTGTTGCAGACTGCATTGTGCCTGTGGCGCGCGCGCAGGTCTTCGCGGGTCAGCAGAATCTGGGCAACGGTCAGGCCATGCGGGTCGAAGCATTGTTGCCAGTTGTTAATTAAGATACTTTGGCCGAGGGCGGCGCAGGCTTGTAGGGTGGCTAAGTCCTTTGGTCGCTTCTGCAGTTTAAGCTTTCCCATGCCGAGACCCACTGCGCCTGAGCTGACTAGAATTACCTCAATACCAAGCTGGCGTAGTGCGCTGACTTGATCGCAGAGCGTCGCGATGCGCGCCGTGTCCAATTCCCCAATACCAGAAGTCAACACACCTGTGCCGAGCTTTATGACGATGCGTTTGGCTGTAGTGAGCATTTTTAGAGATCAGAGGATAGATGTTTCTGCCTTCTGCTTTCTATCTACGGGGTCAGACTTTTTTCAATTCAGCTTCCTTGTGAGTAAGGTGCTCATTGATCTCGGAAATGTAGTTGTCGTGAGCTTTTTGCACTTCTTTTTCATGTCGTTTAAAATCATCCTCGGGTAGACCGTCGTCGTTCTTGGCAGACTTAAGAAGGTCGAGTGCATCACGACGACTTTGTCGGATGCGAACACGTCCGTCTTCGGCCATACCGCCGGCTGTCTTAGCAAGCTCTTGGCGTCGTTCACCAGTGAGTTCGGGCACAGGCACGCGGAGGATGCCGCCATCGATAATGGGGTTAAGGCCAAGGTTGGCTTCTTGGATACCTTTTTCCACATCTTTAATAACGCTCTTATCCCAAGGTTGCACCATTATGGTACGGGCATCCGGCGTTGTGACTGCAGCGACTTCTTTTAGGCTTACTGTACTACCGTAAGCGTTGACGCGGACACCGTCGAGCATCGCGGGCGTAGCTTTACCGGTGTGGAGGCTGCTGAATTCGTGGAGCGTGTGATCGACCGCCTTCTTCATGTCGGCGTTCATAGATTTGATGATTTCCTTTGGCATGGTTTAAGTAGTTAATTTTTTTAAACAGGGGCTAGTCGACCAGTGTGCCGATCTCTTCGCCCATCACGGCGCGATAAATTGAACCAGGCTCGCGCATACTGAAAACGAGAATAGGAAGCTGGTTTTCCATACAAAGAGAAAATGCGGTTGAATCCATAACCTCAAGGCGCTCACGCAGGGCTTCAACGTAGGGGACGTGGTCGTATTTGACTGCATCGTCGTGCTTTTTTGGATCCTTGTTATAGATGCCGTCGACTTTGGTCGCTTTCATCAGCATGTCCGCACCGATCTCGTTGGCACGGAGTGCTGCGGCTGTATCGGTTGAGAAGTAAGGGTTACCAGTGCCCCCAGCTAAAATCACTACACGGCCGCGCTCAAGGTGCCGGGTAGCGCGTCGTAGGATAAACGGCTCCGCCAGCTTATCCATAGGTATGGCACTTTGCAGGCGCACAGTCACGCCGAGCTTTTCAAGGCAGTCCATTAGTGCGAGGCCGTTAATCACTGTGGCGAGCATCCCCATGTAGTCACCAGTGGTGCGGTCGACGCCTTTCATCTCGGCACCGCTGAGGCCGCGAAAGATATTGCCACCACCGATTACGAGGCCGATTTCAACTCCGATATCGTAAACTTTTTTGACCTCTTCGCAAATCGCTTTGAGGATTACCGGGTCGATGGGTTCACCATCTTCGTTATTGCGTAGCACTTCCCCGCTTAGTTTGAGGATGATGCGTTTGTATTTTGGGTTTTGGGACGATTTTTCAGTAGTTGTCATTAGATGCTTCTTAAACCCACTTTTGCCTAGCTCGTCAACCTATGTCTTTGCTCGATGGCTTAAAGTTGGTTTCCTAGGACACAGCATTCAGCTTCGGCGCCATCTTGGCTAGAGCCACTCAGCAAGAGTAGAGCGGGAGCTAGCGTTTCCAAAGATCTTTCCTTGAAACTTCGCCTTGCTAGTATTGCTTAAGCGTCCCTATCTTCTTCAACCTTTCCAAATCTTTATAGTCTTAGCTTTTTATTAAATGTCACTCATCGTTCAGAAATACGGCGGCTCTTCGGTCGGAGATGTCGACCGGATCAAAAACGTCGCGCAGCGAGTCAAAGAAACCTACGATTCGGGTAACCAAGTAGTCGTCGTCGTTTCTGCGCGCTCCGGCGTGACGAATGAGCTGGTTGGCCGTGCTAAAGCGCTCAACCCGCGCCCAGATGAGCGTGAGATGGATATGCTCCTTACTGTGGGTGAGCAAGAAACTATTGCCCTAACTGCTATGGCGCTCCATTCGATTGGTGT
>PKCJ01000114.1 GCA_002862945.1 Opitutia bacterium
ATCTCAATCACTACCGATCCGTGTTTGGACTGTGAGTGTCGGCAGACAGGCGCAAAACCAAGCAGAGAAGTCTCACCCAATAAAGAACCAGTGGTTACGCTGGAATCAGGTTCCGCTGTGGGACCGAAACATATCGCTATCGTTCTTGCGGTATGATGCAGCGTCGGGGAACTGGCAGCCAACAATCACTCGACGGGTGATGAGAGCGCCCAATGCCAGTGAATCGAGGAAAGAGAGCGTGGCGAGCTCCCAAACCTCACCTTTTGTAAAATCTTCGGATTCGATAACAGGTTATTAAAAAGTCCGTGATTCGGTAACGAATCGCGGGCTTTTTTTGTGTCTAGATTTCTGTGTTAAACTGATCCTAAGAGCACGGCAGCGGCGGCTTCAATGCCAGATAGCGCCGCCCCTTCAACTCTTGCGCCACCAAATGAATCGCCCGCAAGGGTCAGTTGAAGGCCGACATTTTGAAAGTAAAGATCGGGCCACGGGTTAATAGGAGTGGTGAACCCCCACCGGTGGCAGTCGTATTCAAGGACGTTTGCGCTGAGATGCGGAGCCGCCGCGTCGAGCATGAGCGGGCCGCGCACTTCGTTAGGTGAATCCCAATGCGCCTCAGCAAAATCTGCATCGGCATGTATAGTGATTGCAGAAACATTGGGTGAGATTCCCTTTTGCTGGTTGTCAGCGATCCAGGTAAGTGGTGTTTCGTGTATTTTAATCCCGCCGGGTTCAGGTAAACCACTGGCACCATCTAGAATGGCAAGCGTTGCGAGACCACGTTCGTAACGAACGGCTCGTAAGGCATCGCTTGCGCCGTTGGCGAAGGGCAATCCAGTCGCATCAAGCAAATTTAACGTCTGCGGAAGTGGCGCTGTGATTACTAGGTGCTTACCCAGAAAAAAATCACCAGATGCGGTGCAAGCGATCCATCGATCTGCATCGCGAGATAGTTCGATGACCTGCTGAGAATTGCAGACATCAAGCTCCTTAGCTAGATGCTTTGGGACATCAGTCATACCGTTGATCCCACAGTAACGAGGGTAACCGTCGGTATTGGAATCTTCAGGCAGGTGGCGAAACCACTCCTTTATGATGTCAGCTGAGAGCCAATCATCGGCATATGCTTGGAGGCGCGAGTCGCGCACCGTAAAATATTGTGCGCCATGATCCAGACGGCCCCCTGCCATACGGCGTGTCGCCATACGTCCCCCGAGACCGCGACCTTTGTCGAGTATGCGCACGGACTTATCTGCCTTGCGTAGTTCGGTCGCGCAAAGGAGACCAGAAATTCCAGCTCCGATAATAAGGACGTCTGTAGCTTTCATGAAGATAAAGAGGGCAAGTATCTGAGATTAGGAAAGTGTATGTTTTAAAGCAATTTCGAGTTCGGCTTGCTGCCACTCAAAGCCAAGGTCAGTCAGTGACTTGGGAAGAACGCCCAAGTTGCAAAGAAGAGTTTCTTTACCCATTTCGCCGAAGAGTATTTTAACAAGACTCGCAGGCAGAGGAAAAACCGTGGGGCGACCCAAAACCTTACCGAGTGTTTTCGTAAACTTACTGTTTGTGACCTGCTCTGGTGCCACCGCGTTGACCGCTCCGTGCACGGCTAGATTTTCCATGGCGAAGACGTAGGCCGACACGAGGTCGGGCAAGCTGATCCAACTCATCTTTTGCCAGCCATGACCGATACGACCGCCGACACCCAGTTTAAAAAAAGGTAACATTTTAGCTAATGCGCCGCCGTAACCGGAAAGAACTATACCGGTGCGCATGAAAACGACACGAACACCAGCCTCGATTGCAGGGTTAGCGGCACTCTCCCACTTGCGGCACACCTCAGCGAGAAAGCCTATACCCGACGGGCTACTTTCATCGGCAACTCCCTCATGTTGATCTCCGTAATAATTTGCGCCTGAGGCACAAATGAGGCTAGGAAGGACCTGCGACTGAGCAATTGTTTCTGCAAGTAAACGAGTACCATTAACGCGACTATTAACGATGCGTTTTTTCGCTGATGATGACCAGCGCTGCGCTATTGGCTCACCCGCTAGGTGGACTACGACATCTATACCTTTCAGAGCTAACTTATCAATCTCTCCTCTACTGGGATCCCAAAAGAATTCATTAGCTGCTAAAACCTTTGATCTCTTTAAAAGAGATACGCTATAACCCTCCTTAGTAAGATATTTCAGAAGAGCGGTACCTACTAGGCCGCTTGACCCAGTCATTAGAATATTTTTTTTCAAGAGTTTAAGACCTTATCGTTTTTAAGTAATCTTCAGCTATCCCAAGAATTCTATTTTTATCACTCGGGTCCTTTTTATCGAAATTATTTATAAGCATGTTTACGCGAGGGTTCTTTTTCATTACTGACCTATTTTTATCCATAAATCTCCAGAAAAGAGCATCCCAGGTAGGGCACCATTCTCCTTTTGAATAATTACTCATCTTTAAGACATAATTACTTGAGCTTATGTAAGGCTTAGTCGCAAATGATCCTCCATCAGAAAACTGGCTCATTCCAAAAACATTAGGAACCATAACCCATTCGTATGCATCTATATACATTTCCATGAACCATTGATAGACACTGTTTGGCTTAATCTCGCATAGCATCATGAAATTACCAAGTATCATCAATCGTTCAATGTGATGATTGTACCCAAATTTGATTACTTTCCTAATGCTGTCATCAACCGGCAAAATACCTGTCTGAGCGGTATAAAATGCTTCAGGCATGGGCTCATTAAATCCCCAAAAATTACTAGTTCTAAATTCCTTTTCTCTGATCTCATACATTCCCCTGATAAACTCTCTCCAACCTATTATCTGACGAATGAAGCCTTCCAGCGAATTGATGGGTATTTCATTATCTTCAGAAAACTCTAAAGTCTTTTTAATTACACATGCAGGTGTCAAAAGACCGCAGTTTAGCATGGGAGATATCACGCTGTGATTAATAAATAATTCATCTTTTAAGATAGCATCTTCGTAAGATCCAAACTCTTTAAACCTCTCATTTAAAAAATCTTCGAACCATTCTTGCGCTTCAATATGATTAGAAGGATACAATTGCGCGCTTGGCAATGAGCCTATATTTTTAGGGAACTCTTCATTAATTTCATCGGCAGCTCTCTGAAATAAACTACCAGATGGATGACGAATTAATGGCACTTTTTTACTCTTAGGGTAGCTTTTTCTGTTGTCGGAATCAAAACTCCACTTACCCCCTCGCGGCAGATCGCTATCAATAAGAATATTATGTTTAATCCTCTGTTTTTTATAAAAATCTGCATGTCTAAAGATTTTTTTATCTGATCTAAAAAATGTATCCTCTGTTATACTACTATTTAGAAAACTTGCGTTAGAAACAGTAACTAGATGTATACTCTTATCAAAGGCGTACCTTTTAAAATCTGCGAATAAACCAGAGTCTATTGGATCTATGATAGTTAAGTCCGTTACTCCTTCGCTCTGAAAGAAATCAAAAAGCTTAGCTAAGTCAGACCTAGGGTCTTTTGCACTTATATAGTCATATTGTAAATCTATGGAATCTAAGCGCTTACAATATTCAAGTATTGCATGCCTTAGAAATATAAGTTTATGTATATTATAATTGTACTTCTTGAAATACGAATTTTCCTCTAAGAGATAAATTTTATTAGCCCTTATTTCATCGGGTAATGTAAAAAATAGCTGGTTTGGTAATACTAAACTTATTTTCATTTAAATTAAGAATTTTTCAAGGTGGCTAGGGCTTCTAACGCTCTCTTTCTTCCAAGCGAATGTTCGATTATAGGTTTAGGGTAATCTATACCTAAATCTAAGCCAAAAGAATCTAGCTCAGGCTCAGATGCTTCCCAAGGCTCGTGAATGTACTTTGGGGTAACATTACTTAATTCGGGCACCCATCGCTTCACATAATCACCCTCGGGATCAAACTTCTTACCCTGAGTAATTGGATTAAAGACGCGAAAGTAAGGTGCGGCATCAGCACCGCAGCCAGCGCTCCATTGCCAGCCGAGGGTATTACTGGCCAGATCGGCATCGACAAGCTTATCCCAAAACCAACTAGCCCCCTCGCGCCAGTCTTGCAGCAGATGCTTTACTAGGAGGGATGATACGACCATGCGAACGCGATTGTGCATCCACCCCGTGGCATAGAGCTGACGCATGCCCGCATCGATAATGGGGTAACCTGTCTGCCCGCGCTGCCAGCGCTTGAGGGTAATCGAATCGGGCTGCCAAGGGAAATCGGCATACTTTTCGTGGAGTGGCGCAGTGGGTGTTTTCGGAAAGTGGTAGAGCACATTATAGGCAAACTCGCGCCAATAAATTTCCTTGGCATAAACCTGTGGCCCTTCTTTGCCAAGGTCGTGCTTAGCTATGAGTGCGTGCATAACTTGGCGCGGGCCGATCAAGCCCCAATGCAAATAAGGCGAGAGGCTCGATGTGCCATCTTCGCTTGGGATGTCACGGGCTTGGTTGTAGCCTTCGACTGGTTGACTAAGAAATTTTTCTAGCCTTTCTTGGGCAGCTGCCTCACTCACTCGCCAATAGGAGTCAAATTTACGATACCACTGCTTACCCGCCAACAGACCATAAGAATCCAAAGCCTCCGTCTGCGGATAGGTATCGGGGAACTTTAACAAGTCAAAATCAGGCTCGGCAATCGGCTCAATCGGACGGTCTTTCACCTTTTTCCAATAAGGCGTGTAAACCTTGTAGGGATTTCCCCCGCCCGTGGCGGCGGTGTGCGGTTCGTTAAGTAAGGAGCTGTTAAAACTCTCCACCTCGACTCCATCCTCACGCAGTTGGCGCTTAATCGAAGCATCCAACTCCCTTTGTGGCGACTCGTAACGGCGATTCCAATAAACGCGCTTCGCTCCAGACTTTTCGATGATGTCCCTCAGCTGCCCTAAAGAGTCACCTTCTCTTAAAACTAGCTCACCCCCCCTACCTTTGAACGCCTCACTTAGGCTCTTCAAAGCCTGATGTAGCCACCACTTCGAAGCGGCACCTGGTGCCCAATCACCTGCCTCCTCGGGTGACCAGATGAAGATTGGAATAACAGGCGAGCCCGCCTCAATACAGGCCTTAAGGGCAGAATTGTCCCTGAGACGGAGATCCTTGCGGAACCACAAAATTGTAGGGCTTGAAGACATAGAGATAGAGCGTTAGTTATTAACTAAACTTACACAAGAAAGAGATACTGATCGCCTCTTGATTCCACTATAAAACCAGTCACAATTGAAGAATGGAAACAATCACCGCAATCAAAGAGCGTCGCTCGGTCAAACACTACGACCCGGCCCATGAAATGAGTGAGGCTGAGATCAACGCTCTCTTAGAATTGGCGCTGCTCTCACCGACTTCCTTTAACATGCAGCATTGGCGTTTCGTCGTCGTGACGGATACTGAAAAGCTTGCCGCCATTCAAGCGGCCGCTTGGAACCAAGCGCAAGTGACCGAAGCCTCCATCACTATCTTGCTCTGTGCCAAGCTAAATGCCCACGAGGACGCCGGCCGCTACTGGGTGCATGCCCCGCAGTCTGTGCAGGATATTCTTGTACCTATGATCTCCCCATTTTATCAGAACAATGCGCAACTGCGGCGCGACGAAGCCATGCGCTCGATCGGCATCGCTGCGCAGACCCTCATGCTAACCGCCAAATCAATGGGTTACGACTCCTGCCCCATGATCGGTTTCGATCCTGAAAAAGTTGCCGAAATCATAGACCTACCTGAGAACCACGTGATCGGTATGATGCTAACTGTGGGTAAGGCACTTAAAGACGCCAATGTCCGTAGCGGACAGCTGCCTTATGACGAGGTCGTGTTTCGCAACGGTTTTTCGAGCTAAAGGTGATCCAAACTTGCGGGATCAAAATTTCGAGGCTAGAAAAATCCAAGTTTCCCCATGCCTAGGTTCTCAAAAACGGTCTCGCCAAATTTGCGCGATTCTTCTGAAAAATGTTTTGCTTCACCCTGCTCTGGGCAATTCAATCATACTCATGTACGAACTATCAGGAACCGTAAAACAAATCTTCGAAGAGAAAACCTTTGGCAGTGGCTTTAATCTACGCGAATTCGTTGTCACTACCGAGGCCGACAAATATCCACAGGACATCTGCCTGCAGTGCATCAAAGAGAAAGTCGAAATGGTAAACCAGTTGAAAGAAGGCGAAAAAGTGAAAGTATCTTTCGACCTCCGTGGTCGCGAGTATCAAGGCCGCTACTTCGTCAATCTGAACGCTTGGAAGGTCGAGACCGCTGGCGCTGGATCTGATAGCTCCAGCAATGGCGACGAGCCGCCCCCCTTCGACCCATCCGACGAAATTTTAGACGAGGAGCCTCCGTTTTAAACCTCCAGCTTAGTCAAAACTCAGTGGTTGCGCTTCATGATCAAATTCCTTTCTATATGTGCAAATTCTAAGTAAATGAAACGCATCGTCATCATAAACGGCCCGAACCTCGATCGCCTCGGCATACGCGAGCCAGACATTTACGGCGACCAAACGCTGACCGATCTGGAGAATTTACTAACCGAAGAGGCAGAATCTTTGGGTGTGCAGGTGCAATTCTACCAGAGTAACCACGAGGGCTTTATCATCGACGAAGTTGGAGAATATTCTGACTCAGAGGTGTTTGGCCTCATTCTCAACCCTGGCGCCCTCACCCACACCAGCCTCGCGCTCCGCGACGCCATAGCTGGGAGCGACCTACCGGCAATCGAAGTTCACATTAGCAATATTTATCGACGCGAAGACATCCGCCAGCACTCACTGACAGCTCCCGCCTGCATAGGTGTCATCTCAGGTCTCGGCTTCGATGGCTATGTCGCCGCATTGCGATATCTGGCGAATCTCGATTAATTTCAAAGACATTACTCACCGCAAATAAGGCAAACCGCCTCAAAATAACAAATAAAGAAAGATAACACCATGGCAGACGAACCTAAAGGACTGAACAAACCCGTAAAACTCAAAGCCGATCTGGCTTCCTTCCTCGGAGCAAGCGAGCTCCCGCGCACAGAGATCACTAAAAAGCTCTGGGACTACATCAAAGGTCAAGGTCTCCAAACCAAGACCGAGAACGGTGCTCCTGAAAACGCCGGCAAATATATTGTAGCCGACGCGAAACTAGTTTCTATCTTCAAAAATACAAGGTCGACCAGCAAGTCTGGTAAACTAACTGACCTTACTAGTATCAGTGAAGGTGAAACTATCAACATGATGCAAATGGCGGCCGTGGTCGGCGCCAACATCGAATAAGAATTATAGAAATTCATTTCCAAGACGGCTGTCTCTTTCGAGGCAGCCGTTTTTTGTAATCTCCTAGCTTCGATCTATTCTGGTGGCAAAAGCTTTGCTAATTCCTCAAGATCGCCGAAGTGCTCGGCCAGATCCTTTGCGCTTCCTAGATGGCCAAGAGTGCTTTCAAACAACTCACGCTTCTCTTTTTTAAGGTGCTGAATGCGTTCTTCAATCGTGCCTTGCGTGATCATTCGATAAACGAAGACGCGACGGTCTTGACCGATTCGGTGAACACGATCCACCGCCTGCTCCTCCACAGCGGGATTCCACCATGGATCGATCAGGAAGACATAGTCCGCCGCATGGAGTGTAATGCCAGTGCCCCCTGCGCGTAGGCTGACGAGTATGACAGCGGGTTCTTTTGTATTTTGAAAGATTTCGACAGGTTTAGCGCGGTCTTTAGTTTCGCCACTGAGTTCGAGTAAAGCCACCTTCGGGAAGGTTGTTTTCAGCAAAGGCTTCAGACGCTTCAGGAGGCTCAAGAATTGACTAAAGATGACGACCTTGCGCGCGCCATCACCACAGAGAGCTTCTTCGAGACGTGAGAGTAGCATCTGTATTTTACCACTCTGCTGGATGTCGGTATTAACATCGGGAATCAGCCCAGGATCGCAGCAAGCTTGCCTCAATCGCGTGAGTAGGGAGAAGAAGTGCATGGACTGTGCCTGCACGGCCGATTGCAAATCGTTGCCCAGTTCATCGCGCCCTCGGTCGAGAAGCTTCTCATAGATCTGACCTTGTAAGTCAGTAACAGGACAGATCAGATCCATCTCTACCTTCCGCGGAAGGTCCTTACCTACCATATCCTTCTGGCGGCGAAGAATGAAGGGCGTCAATTGCTGCCGCACACGCTCGGTAAAGGTTTCACGAAAACCAGAGTTGTCCGACTCGACGGCATCTTCAAATCGACGGCGCGAGCCGAGCAAGCCAGGCATCAGAAAGCGAAAGAGCGTCCATAAGTCGAGCAAACGGTTTTCGATCGGTGTGCCGGTCAGCGCGAGCCGGCACTCAGCTTGGATCGCGCAACAAGCCTGCGTCACTTTCGCATCTGGGTTTTTAATCTGCTGTGCTTCGTCGAGTACCGCGTAGCCAAACTGCGTCCCCTCGAGCAAGTGCTTGTGCCGTCGTAGTTGGGTATAGCTCGCGATCCAGAGCATTGGCTGCGTCGGGCCATCGTTCGAAAAGTCGCAACTGCTGCGCAATAGTTCGGTCTGAAGATTCGGATACCAGCGGCGAGCCTCTCTTTGCCAAACGGGCACCACACTTGCGGGACAAACAATTAAACTGTTTTTATTTTCGAAAGGATAGAACTTTAAAAGAGTCAGCACTTGTAAGGTCTTACCCAGCCCCATTTCATCCGCTAGCAAACCGTGGCAGCCCAAATCGCGAAGCTTAGCCATCCAATGCACGCCTTGCGCTTGATAGTCTCTCAGAAATACAGGAAGCGTTTTTGCGTCGCTTGATTCCTCCTTAAGTAATTGCGCCCTCCAGGCAGAAAGCTCTGCCTCCAAATCCAATTCAGCACCACGCTCGGCGAAGAGGGAGAATACCATATATCGTGGCCAAGTCTGCGCCTCTTTTGAATTGGCTGCAGTCGCCACGCGCCACTCGGCGAGCGCTGCCGATTGATCATTATCAATATTAACTAAGCCGATGCCCCGCACCAAATGAGTGCCCCGCCCCACTTTGGCCAAACGCTCGGCATCTTCGCGGTCGAGCCATTGGCGGCCAATTTTTAACCGCCAGTCAACGCGCATCTGCTCCTGTCCTGAAGACTCGACACGGCCGATCACTTTCACCTCTCGCACGCCTTCGGCCATGCGCTGAGCTTCGAGATCCAGGTCGATAGAATTAAAGATCTCATCCCAGCGCTTGAGTGCATGCGAGAAAAACGGTGCGACCCGCTCAGAATCGTAGAGAATGAAGTCGTTGGATTCGCGTCGGAATTTAAAACCTACTTCACGCGCCAGACCCGTCAACCGGACTAGAACCTCGCGCTCTGCGGCGTGGATCGGAACTTCGTCACTACGGAAGGCAGACTCGTGGGATAAATCGACATTTGTCCAGTAAGCTGTTAGGCGAAGACCTGAGCTCAAACCTTCTAGCTTCGGCGTCAAACGACGAGCGGGTGCGACCTCTTGGTCCGCCTCGGGCTCTGGTTCCCTGTTAGTCTCCTCTGACTCGGGTTTCGGCTCGTAGGGCAAGGGATCTATCTCATCGGCGATCAACTCTTCGACCTCGTAGAGACCACCCACGCCAACCGCCTCACCTAGTGTATTATCATCGATCGAACTGCGAACCTTAGGCCCATTGCTTGTCCACTCAATCACGGCGTAGCAGGTGTCATTACGAGCAAACTTGCAATGAACAATGGCCTCGTCGTTCGCGAGTTCGACGCCAGAAATCTGCCCTTTACGGTAGATTTCGCGACCACGCAAGAGCGTCTCTTTAGAAAATGACTGCTCCCAGTCTAGACCTACATTTGCGAACCACCGCTCAAGGGCGACAGTATTATAAACACGACTAGATAAGCGGGTAGACATCGAGACAGATTGAACCTGTAATGATAGCTTTTGATAGGAGTAAGCCGCAAGGAGAATTGAAAAATTTGCACTCTGTGACTCGAGTAGCTTCACTTCCCATGGGATATTCGGAGTGCAGGGTTTGGATCAATCCCGCCCGCTAACAAGAATCAGTGATAGCCTCGTATACTAGCGCACCGATCCGAAATCAAGCTCACTTATATCCAGGTAGTCACCCGGATACTGGCGTGAAACAACGATACGAAAACGCACATCTTCGGCCTCATTCGGAGCGGTGAAAGGCAAGCGAATCGCAACAGGCTCGTTTCGGTGCTCGATGGGTAAGCGCAAGGGCAGTTCCGTTTCCAAATTACGACCGTCGCGATCAAGCCAGGTCACATGTATGTGAGCTCGGTTATCAAGGCTAATTTTCCAAGTGCCCGTAATGCGGAGTTCGTAAGTCTTATTGGAAACAACGGGAAAGGTGTTAAAAATCGAAACAATATCCGAGCCTGAGACACGAAGCCCCGAGTCACCCAGAACCGAGGCCTCACTCGCTTCGACCGCAAAATGCTCACTCGCCCGATAGTCGAGGTGCCAATCCTCAACTTGAGGTAATAAGGGGCCTAGGAAATTTCGCATCCGATTGCCGACATGCTCCAATTTTGGATCGCGCAACTGGCTGATAAACTCTTGCGGGGCAGGCTTAATCAATCCTCTAGCCAAGCGCTCGGGATTTGATTGGCTAAGCGCAATTTGTCGGCGCTCGGGTGAGTACTTAGCGTTCTCGGTGTATTCTTCAAAATAGGCACGGTAGTCACTGGCGGCTATTTTGAATTGAGCCAAAAGAGTTTCAATATTCGCTGACGACTCTGAATCAAGACAGGCCTGGACCAAAGCTCGGCGTGATTGATCGAAATCTGCGTAGAGCTCCGTCAGACGGAAAGCCTCGGAGACTACTTGCACGCGTTTTTGGAAACGTGATGCGTCTTGCTTAGCTGGGATTCCAATCTTGGCCTCAGCCAACTCAATATAGTCGCGCATCTCTGCTAGAACTTCGGAGGAAAAGAGTGCGATGCCTGACTCATCCTTGTAAAGCTTGATCCAGTCTGCTTGGCCTTCGTTGTCATTACGATGGCGCTCGGCAGTTTCGTAAAAGGCGCGTATCGGTGCGGATGCAGGGCCGAAGAAGTTATCGTAATATTCGTCGAGTAGCGCATTGGCATCTTGCTCTGGATTCCATAGCAGTTCGGCTGCAAACCAAGCTTTGGCTCCATCCAAGCCCCAGAAGGAAGGCAACTGGGAGTAAAAAACATCAATGCCTTCGTCTGACAAATGGCGAATGCTCTCGACGATCCATTGATTAAACTGTCGTGGATAGAGAAGCGGCGCGCCGAAATAATAGTCCCAAGTCGCCACGCGCTCTGCACCAGAGGCTGCCCATGCTTGGATCAATGCTTTGTCCTGAGTCCGATAATCGGGGTCATGCCACTGCGCGCGGTCGGAGGTAAGCACGGGCATGACACGTGGGTGTATCGTAATGGTGGGAGCGGGCTCTGCCCAATAATATGAGAGCGCGGTGAGGTAGCGATCTTCACCGGTAGGTGTTTGCCACGCACCTCCTTCTTCGAATACACGCTTGGCCACTTGGTTCATAAAACCAAAAACCAGATCAGTATAGTTGGGACGAGTGCGAAAATAGCGCAACGGTGAGACGGCAGCCTCAGTACGCTCAGTCGTATCGAAGAGTACGTTGTCATTGATTGAGAGAGAAAAGCTCTTGCTATTTGGATTATCCGCGAAATGACTGATTGCAGCTTGCGCGGCGACCTCAATCGCTTCGGGGTGAGTCAAGTCTGGCTGCGGGTCGGTGCCACAACTCCCGCGCGGCACTTTGCGTCGTCCGTTGACTTCAGAAAAAACTTCGGGCGTCGTGGCGAAGACTTCCTCGCTGAAGACCTTGGCTAAATTATGGTTGAAGGAATAGATTTGGTTCAATCGATTGCGACGTGCGAAGTCTAAATTTACGGGATGGAACTTACGCTGCGCAAAGGCTGGTGTTTCACGCCATGGACGATTTGGAAAGTGAGTGATTGAAGGTTTGACGAATTCTAGACCCAGATCACCCGCCCAATAATACCGAGCGCCAAGCATCTCTTTTTCTATGGTATAGAGTGCATTTAACCAACCAGCTGGTTCACCGCTACGAATAAAGACGCGCGTACGCTCACGGTGAATAGTAAAGGCGCCGCCTTTACTAAGATCATCTGTGAGTTGAAAATAGATTGCATTTTTGGGGCGACCTTCGAAGACAGCTTTAAGCGAGCGACCTCTCAGCCGTTGAAACGAGTTGGAAAAATCAATAACTGAATCGATCAGAGGCTGGGATGCCGACTCTGGCAGCACAATTGTATCAATCTGAAAGATCGAAAGTTGCGCAGAACCAACAACCCTCTGCGGCTTCCATGGTTGTGCGCGTTGATCGGGCAAGCAAATACAAGGCTCTGCGATCAGTAATGACAGAAAGATTACTTTGATTAGGTCTTTCAAAGTGAGTAGTCTATGGAAACAAATGCTCACAATTCTAGTCGAAATATTTATAGGTCCAAAATCAAGGATAAGGCAGTTAAAACAGCTACTAAAATACCAAAAAAAAGTCCCGCCGCTTTTAGCGGACGGGGCTTTGAGTGAAATTGTGATCAGCTTTACGCGACCCGTTCGACTATAAGCTCCGGTGGATTCGGGCGTTTGGGTGCAAGACGGTAAGCTGTCTTCAGGTATTCAAGTGCTTCTTCCATCTTGGCTTCGTCGTTATAGTGGATCATCATGAGCGGCTCACCTTGCTTGACTTGAGTTCCGACCTTCTTGATCTCGGAAACACCAACGGATGGATCGTATTTACCATTCTTCCTAATTGCGAGTTTGGCTACGCCTTCAGCAATGAGACCTGCGTTGATTGTATGCACATAGCCGCGCTTGGGTGCAGGGAGCTTACGAACGTGCTTCGCAGTCGGGAACTTCTCGGGATCATCAATCACGGAGGTGTCACCACCTTGTGCTTCGATCATATCTTTAAACTTCTTCAAAGCGGAGCCATCCTTTAAATGGCGCTGCACGGTTTGCTTAGCCGAAAGCGTCGAGCCAGCGACGCCAGCGAGGCGCACGATTTCCATGCCGAGTTTGAGTACGAGCTCTTGCAGATCTTCAGGACCTTCGCCCTTAAGGAGCTGAATGGCTTCCTTGATTTCAAGCGCTGTACCGACGGTGTCGCCGAGCGGTTGATTCATATCTGTCACAAGTGCCACACAACGGCGCTTCATGGAGCGGCCTACTCGAGTGATAGAACGTGCAAGCTGCTTGGCTTGTTCAACATCTTTAATGAAAGAACCGTTACCCCACTTGACGTCGACAACGAGGCCTTCGGCCCCTTCGGCTAGCTTACGGCTAAGCACGCTGCCCGTGATAAGTGGCAAGCTGGGAATCGTGCCTGTTTCCGTGCGCATGTCGTAGAGAATCGCATCAACGGGTGCAATTTCGGGGTCTTTACGTATGAAAGTACAGCCGACCTTCTTGAGCTGTGCGTGAAACCCTTTGAGGTCAAGAACTGGATCGAAACCAGGGATCGCGGAAAGCTTGTCGAGGTTACTGATGACGTGCTCTTCGTCTACCCCATTCATCGTCGGCATGACAACGCCGCAAGCAGCAGCAAGCGGTGCAAGCACCAATGTGGTCTTATCACCGACACCACCAGTGGAGTATTTGTCGATCTTCGGGCGAGTAATCTTAGTAAGGTCAATGACCTCGCCAGAAAGCATCATCTCTTCGGCAAAGGTTGCTGTCTCCTGGGCAGACATGCCTTGAAAATAAACCGCCATGGCAAAGGCAGCTTGCTGGAATTTAGGCATTATTTCGTCTAATATGGAGTCGACAATGAACCGTATTTCTTCGTCGGAGAATTCGCCTCCATCGCGCTTCTTTTCGACTAAATAGCTAAACGAAGGCTTAATGAATTTGCGTGCACTTATGATCTTTTTTCTCATTGAATGAGTCTGCGTCTATTGTAAATAAAGCCGCCCGAGGCGGCATAAACATTTGATATATGGGGACTAAGGTGCAAAATGTCGAGCCTTAAATATGGTAAAATAATCAAGCGCCGTGCTGACACGCGGCCAATCAAGCTATTTCGACAGGCTTGCGGAAGCGCAAAGCCTCATAAAAAGTGATCCAATACAAGTTCCTTGATTCGTTATTATTTTACCTTACTTGGCTAGTTTTTGCGCGCTCTCGACGAGGGCGGCAAAAGAGTTAGCTTTGAGAGCCGCACCGCCGATAAGGCCGCCGTCGATGTTCTTTTGAGCGAGTAATTCATCGGCGTTTTCTGGCTTCATAGAGCCGCCATAAAGAATACGGACTTTTTCGGCAGCTTGTGCCCCGATAAGCCCCATGAGGAGGCAGCGGATTTCTGCGTGCACTTCCTCAGCCATCTCAGGAGTTGCTGTCTTGCCTGTGCCGATCGCCCAAACGGGCTCGTAAGCGACGACGAGAACATCAGCAGCTTCGGCGGTGACACCGATGAGGGCGCCTTCAAGCTGTGTTTTAATCACTTCGTTGACCTTACCAGATTCACGCTCGTCGAGTGTCTCGCCAATGCAAACGATCGGCTTGAGGTTCGCGTCAAGAGCAGCAAGGATCTTCTTATTAACGATGGCGTCGGTCTCTCCGAAGTATTCACGGCGCTCAGAGTGCCCAAGGATGACGAAGTTTGTGAATAAGTGGCGCAGCATTTCGGCAGATATCTCACCAGTGTAGGCACCTGAGACTTGGAAGTGCATATTTTGTGCTCCAAGTTGGACGTTGGAACCGCTCACGACATTAGATACGGATTCTAGAGTCGTAAAAGTCGGACAGACACAGACGGCAACGTCTGTTTGTGCGCCAACTAGGCTGACAATATCCTTGGCGAGTGAAGCACCCTCTTCAGAGTTTAAATTCATTTTCCAGTTTCCTGCGATGAGGTATTTGCGTGCTGATTGACTCATAATATTAGATGTGTAGTAGATTATTATTGATACCTAATGCTTAAATTTGGTCAAGAGCAGTAACGCCAGGGAGCTCTTTGCCTTCGAGGAATTCGAGGGACGCGCCGCCGCCGGTACTCATGAAGGTAACTTGATCGCCGTAGCCAGCCATCTTGATCGCTTTGACGGAATCGCCACCACCAATAATTGAGCAGGCTTCAGACTCGGCAATCGTCTTGGCCACTGCGAAGGTCCCCTTGTTGCAAGCGTCGATTTCAAAAATGCCCATGGGCCCGTTCCAGAGGACAGTCTTGGCGTTTTTGATTTCGTTGCTAAAAAACTCGATGCTCTTGGGGCCGATGTCGACACCCTCCCAGCCGTCCTCGATATTGCCTTCAAAGAACTTGCTCTCACCGACGGTGCCAGCACCAAAGTCGAGGTCTTTTACACCGAGGTTATCGAGCGGAAGGAGGAAGTTGACGCCCTTTTCCTTAGCCTTGGCTAAAGCGGATTGGGCTATTTCGATAAAATCGGGCTCGCTAAGTGATTCCCCGATGGTGCGGCCTTCGGCCAATGCGAAAGTATAAGCCATGGCACCACCAATGATGATGGTGTCAGCCTTTTCGAGAAGCGCATCGATGACCTTGATCTTATCTGAGACCTTTGCACCACCAAGAATCACAGTAAGTGGACGCTCTGGGTTCGCAGTCTTGTCACCCAGGTACGCAAGTTCCTTTTCGATCAAGAGACCACAGACACATGGTGAGAGGTGCTTGGCAACGCCTGCTGTCGAGGCGTGGGCGCGGTGCGCGGTGCCGAAGGCATCGTTGACGAAAGCATCGGCTAGCTTGGCCAGTGCAGCTGCAAACTCGGGATCGTTTTTTTCTTCACCAGCGTAGAAGCGCACATTTTCTAAAAGAAGGACTTCGCCCTCGCCCATTTTAGCCGCTAAGGCTTCAACTTCTTCGCCAATGCAGTCTTCAACAAAGGCGATGGGCTGGCCGAGTCGCTTCGCCAATTCTTCAGCCACAGGCGCTAGAGTGTATTTGGCATTCTTCTCGCCCTTGGGTCGTCCGAGATGGGATGCGAGAATTACTCTAGCACCCTTCTCAATAAGTAACTTTATCGTCGGTAGCGCAGCGACGATACGGGAGTCGTCGTTAATAATGCCGTCTTTGAGAGGCACATTGAAATCGCAGCGAACGAAGACTCGCCTACCAGAGAGATTCACGTCTTTGATGGTTTTAGTGGCCATGGTGTTTAATGTAAAATGGATAATGTCGCACTAGGGTTGGAGATATTTTGCTGGCTTAAGATCCTAAATAGGCTTGTTATTGCGAAACTCTCGAAATTCAGAGGTTTTTCTTCGCGTCGCTCCCCTCGACAAGTTGAGGTCAGGAAAGTGTCGAGAAGAATGAAAAAGCCGTCGCGATCAAGAATCCGTTGGGATACCTACTGCGGCGGCTAGAAAATCAATCAGTTGCGACCAAGAGATCCAGACTAGAGGAACTTGGAGACTTTTTGAACGAGTTCAACAACGCGGTTGGAGTAACCCCATTCGTTGTCATACCAAGAAACAAGCTTGAAGAACTTGTCGTTAAGACCCATGCCGCTGCCTGCATCGAAGATCGAGCTGAGCTCATCGTGGATAAAATCAGAGGAGCAAACTTCATCTTCAGTGTAGCCAAGAATACCTTTAAGCGAACCTTCGGAAGCTTCCTTCATCTTAGAGCAGATCTCTTCATAAGAAGTACTCTTCTCTGTCTTCACAGTGAGATCTACCGCGGAAACAGTTGGAGTTGGCACGCGGAAAGCCATGCCTGTGAGCTTGCCTTGAACTTGAGGCAACACGAGGCCAACCGCCTTTGCAGCACCAGTTGTAGAAGGTATGATGTTAAGGGCAGCTGTACGGCCACCCTTCATGTCCTTTGGAGAAGGACCATCGACAGTCTTCTGCGTTGCAGTGTAAGAGTGCACTGTCGTCATCAGACCTTCTTCGATTCCGAAGTTCTCAAGAATCACTTTAGTGATCGGAGCTAGGCAGTTGGTGGTGCAAGATGCATTTGAGATCAAAGCATCATCCGCAGTAAGCTCCTCATCATTGACGCCGATAACTACAGTTTTCACGCCGTCACCCTTACCAGGTGCGGAGATAATAACCTTTTTAGCGCCGGCAGTGATGTGACCTTGTGCCTTTTCGTCTTGTACGAAGAGGCCAGTGGACTCGATAACAATATCCACACTGAGTTCCTTCCAAGGAAGAGCCGCAGGACCTTCGCGAACAGCAAGTGTTTTGATCTCGTGACCGTTCACAACGATAACATCTTCACCCTTAGTTTCTACAGTGCCTTTAAAGCGACCCTGTGTGGTGTCGTATTTAAGTAGATAAGCGAGATTTTTCGCAGGAACGAGATCGTTTATTGCAACCACCTCGATTTCAGAGCCGAGCAAACCCTTTTCAACGAGTGAGCGAAAGACCAAGCGACCGATACGGCCGAATCCATTGATTCCTATTTTTATAGCCATTATTTTATGTTATTATTTTTCAGGTTGAGATTAAATTGTAGAAGTTGGGACTTGTAGGGAGCTGTTGTTCCATAGCAAGATTTATTCCATGGTTTCAATTGAATTTAGCCAATTGCACTATCGGGGCTTATTAATACACGTAAAGGCATAAGTTTCATTAATCCAATATGGTGCGTTATCGGGCTTAAAGTAAGCGAATCATCTTGACATCAGGGGGATTATTCATGTGATAAAATATAATTGAATTGAGCAACCCACTTGCACTTTTTAAAACGATAAGCACTCTACTGCAGTTATTTACAAACACCGCACAAAGCCACACACGTAAGTGACTTGTTATTAAAATTGGAATTTATTTATGAAGATCAAAAATTGGGATATGTTCGCCTTTGTTCTCGCCTACCATATTGCGTTGGTGGCGCTACTACCCGCATTCATCAATGTATTTTCTTGGACATCGGTCGCATTCTTTCTCGTCACCTATATCCTAGGAGGCATGTCGATTACGGTGGGCTACCACCGCCTATATGCCCACAAAGCCTACACAGCCAATCCATTTTTTGAGTGGTGCGTGCTACTCAGCTCAGCGCTCGCCTTTGAGATGTCGGCGCTCAAATGGTCGCACGACCACCGAATTCATCACAACCACTGTGACACACAGAAAGATCCCTACTCCATCAAAAAGGGCTTTTGGTATGCTCACATTCTCTGGCTGTTCGATTACAAGCGCGACTTCGACAAAAGCCTAGTTGCAGACTTGATGAAGAATCCTCGCGTGGTAACGCAGGACAAACACTATGGCAAATTTCTACTCGCCGTTAACGTTGGCGTATTTTTCATTGGCTGGGCGCTGACTGGTAGCGCCCTAGCTTCTTTTTACATGGGCTTTCTCATGCGCATGGCGATGATTCACCACTGCACATGGTTCATTAACTCACTCTGCCACACGTATGGCGCTAAAACCTACGCTCGTGAACTCAGTGCTGTAGACAATGCCATTATGGCCATACTCACCTTCGGCGAAGGTTACCACAACTATCACCACGCCTTCGCCGCCGACTACCGCAACGGTATCCGATGGTATCACTTTGATCCGACTAAATGGGCTATCTGGACGGCTGCAAAACTCGGGTTAGTGAAAGGCTTGCGCGTAATCAACGAAGTAACTGTTCTGAAATCTCTCGTCTCAAAAGATAAGAAAATGATCCTTGAGCACATCAGCCACGATATGGACGAATGCGCCACCGAGCTTAAAGTTAAACTCGAAGAAATCTCCTTCGCATTCGAAGAAAAAGCCGCCGTCCTAATGGCAAAACTCCGCGAGCTCAAACAAGCCAGCGCTGACCAAAAAAAGCAGCTGCAGAAAGAGGTCAAATCACTCCGCGCATCACTCAAATTAACTTGGGATGAGTGGGTAGAAGTAACTAACGTTGCCTCGAAGCAATACGAGTTTGCGCATTAGGCAAACAATTAGGGTAATTTCCCAAAAGGGATCTGGCTAAAGCCGGGTCCTTTTTTTGTTCTAATAGCAATCTCGCAGCCCATACAAACGGTGAGTGCGAGTCCTACCTCGGTTACTCATCCCTAATTAATAGACCTATTCTAGCCACAAGCCGCAACTCAGCGGCGGTAAGTGTATTTTTGTATCCGTAATTGGGATACGAGCAGAGCGGATACCATCTAAGTAAAAACGTTCTTGGTCGGCGATTTGTTTAAGCTTTTCTGGCTGTAGATCCTCGCACTCGATGTTGGCATATTCTAGGTGTGGGTTAATCGCATAAATAAGCTGGGCCGCGTCGACGGATTTGTCCGCATTGAAAATTACGACCGCCGCACTCGAACCTTCGGCGAAGTAAAACTGCATGTAGCTCTCTCTGTGAGCACCGTCGCGGCGGAAGGCTTTTCCCAAATCCGAGCGGCGGAAGTGTATCCAATCGCGAAAGTAACCATGCGTACCTGAATAGACGTAGCGGCGATTATAATCGAGTGCATTAATATCGCCACGCTGATAGGTGTTTTCAATACCACGCTTTGAACGCAGAAAGTCCTGCCCCTGCGCAAGCATAGGGATACCGAGCGAGGCGAAGAGAAGTGATGCCATCAAGTGCGTGCGACGGCGATCCAATAATGTGGGGTCAGAGCCATCCTCTTTAGATCGCTCGGTGATACGGTCGAGCCAACAATGATCATCATGCGACTCAGTGTAATTAATAGTCTGCGCAGCGAAGCGCGTCGTGCCAGGAGAGCCAGAGACGAAGTGTCGGAGAATCTCCTGGCTGCCCTCGCCTTTGACATACTTGGCAATGCACTCTCGGTAACCATCGTTCCACGAGGCAAAGCCGGTTTCTTTGAGCTCTTCTTGAATGTGACCACGAAAGCTCCAGGGCTCTGCAATTAGGATAAGCGAAGGTTTTATATCCTTTAGCTCCACTTCAATATGGCGCAGCACTTCAATGCCAATCAGCTCAGCAAGATCAAAACGGAAACCATCCACATCGTATGTTTCGACGAGATGCTTTAAACTATCAATGATCAAGCGACGTCCCATCGGTGTATCGCAACGGAGATCATTACCGCAGCCGCTCCAGTTCATCAAATCGTTACCATTATTGACGTGGAAGTAGTAGTATTTATCGATAAAAAGTAGGTGATTCGGCTCCCCAACGTGATTATAGACGACGTCGATGATTACGGCCATATCTAGCTCGTGGAAGTCTTGAACCAAAGCGCGAAATTCTTCGATCTGAGAAGCCTTCTCCGGCTCCGCAGCGTAGCTACTCTCGGGCGAAAAGTAGTTTACCGTCATATACCCCCAGTGATAGTCCTCACGATTTTCGTTATCAAACTCTTGGATTGGCTGCAATTCAACCGCGTTGACACCGATCTCTTTCAGATAGGAGCCTTCAGCTTTGAGCCATTTCCGCAAGCCCGCGTAGCCTAAGCGTTCTTGAGCAGTTAGATCAATCGGCGCATGGGCTGTCAAATCACGCACGTGGGCTTCGAGTATTACGAGATCGTGCCAAGCCGGCGGGATGAAGGCTTGCTCAACTTTGGCCAGACGTTCGGGCGCGACCACGATACCAGGGCCACGGCAGCTGACACAGGCCTTGGCGTAGGGATCCAGAATCGGAAACGAATCATCAAAATGCGAAGTGCCCTCGACATTTGAACCGCCAACGCGATAAGAGTAGTAATAGTTATCAAGATTTTGATCGATGATCAGCTCCCAACTTAGCCCATCGATACAAGCCATAGATTTAGTCACTGTATCACTACCATCTAAGTTTTGACCATAACATAGTTTAACCGTAGCCGCACGTGGCGCGAAGAGACGAAAAGTCGTCTTGTCTTCCTCTACAACAGGACCCAGGTCGAGATCTGTTTTCACCGACGTGAGAAATTGCGTACGGGGCAATTCATGAGATTCTTCGATTTTGGCATCCCGCCAGATGATCTTCTCGTTGCCGACAGGCTGGTAACCGTGCGGTGTATGAAAACGAAAGATCTGTGTGCCAGTTTGTTCTGGGTTGAACTGAAAATTTAAAGCACCTTCACGATCGATAAGATTAGGTGCGCTATCCGGCACATCAAGCCATTCACCCTTGTCAGTGACGAACTTGAAGGCGAATTGCTTGCCATCTGGCATATACTTGAGCGGCACATGCAACTCGTAAGTTGTCTCGGGATCATCACTGATCGGCTTGAGCTCCCACTTTGATTGGCCGACGGCTTTTTCCCAATTACTAATGTCACTACCCAGAAAAACGCGCACCTTGCGATCCAAGAGTTGTGGATGGCGGTGCGAACGGACGGCAAAGACACAAGTATTGTTGCAGTGGTAGTATCGAAAAAAACTTCCGCACTCCTCAGGCGATAAGCGCTCCAATTCTGAAAATGGCTGCTCTACAGGACCGAGTAAAAGCGGCGGCAAAGCCGTCGCGCTGCACCAGTCCGAAGAGAGAAAAATCAAGCCCGAGTCCCTTGATTCCCAAAATGCGTGTGTGATTTGTTTAGTTTCCTTAGCCATGCTATGATTTCTTTTTTGCGGTAGTGTCTAACAAGCGCAATACCCATTCCAAGAGAATCTAGGAAAATCAAAGCCTTCAGATAGTTGACGCCAATGCCGACGACGACTTAGTGTCCCGCAGATGAAGAAAATCCTCGTAGCGCTTTCGGGCGGTGTCGACAGCGCCGTGGCGGCTTGGCTCCTCAAAGAGCAAGGTTATGAAATCTCGGGTGCCTATATCCGTACATGGATGAATGAGGAAATGCCACTAGCCGATTGTCCCGCGCAGCAGGACATCGAAGACTCCCGCGCGGTAGCCATGCATCTCGGAATCGACTACGAGATTGTCAATCTGGTCAACGAATACCGCGAGCATGTGGTCAACTACTTGGTCGACGGTTACCGGCGCGGTATCACGCCCAACCCAGATATCATGTGTAACCGCGAAATGAAGTTTGGTATTTTCTTAGATTACGCGCTCGAAGCTGGCTTCGACGGTATAGCGACAGGACACTACGTGCGTAAGCTGACCAAAGACGATGGTAGCTACGACCTACTTGAAGGTCTCGACAAAAATAAGGACCAGACCTACTTCCTCGCGCTACTACGCCAAGCGCAGATACAGAAAGCGCTCTTTCCTCTAGGTGAGCTCAAAAAGCCCCGCGTGCGTACGTGCGCGCTGGAGCAAAATTTACCCAATGCTACGAAAAAAGACAGCCAAGGCATCTGTTTCCTTGGCGACATGAATATCAGCCGTTTTTTAGAGCACTACATCGAAGACAAACCAGGGAATATAGTGAACCCAGAGGGCAAAGTGCTTGGTCAGCACCGCGGTCTACATCGCTACACCACAGGGCAACGACGGGGCATCGGCGTGCCGTCGAATACGGATAACGAGTTCTACGTGGTGACTGGCCTCGACATGGAGCGAAACGAACTCATCGTCGCGTTCGATCAAATCGACTCGCCGGGACTCTTTACCTCAGAGGTCGAAGTCTATGACTTAAGCTTTCTCAATCGCCCCGTGACCAAGTCCTGCCGCCTGCTGGCGAAGCCCCGCTACCGGGATCCTTCACAGACGATTACTTACACGCCAATCGACGACAAACGTGCAAAAGTAACTTTCGACGAGCCACAACGCGCGCTCTCTCCAGGACAGATTATTGCTCTTTACGACGGTGACCAACTTCTTGGCGGCGGCTTTTACAAATAGGCAATTAGAGATTACGAATTACTATTTGAGGCACTCTATTCATTTAGAAAATTTTAATAGAGTTTGCGCTCGCAGGCCCTTCGACAGATGCTAGATGCCATGACGCCAATCAAACTAATTTCATGGAACGTAAACGGTATCCGCGCCGCTCTTAAAAAGGGCTTACTCGATTTTATTGATAGCGAATCTCCGGACGTACTATGCCTACAAGAGACTAAAATTTCAACCGATCTCGTCGAGGACTTCAGCTTTGAGGCTTACCCCTACGTTTACTGGAACTGCGCTGAGAAAAAAGGATACTCTAGCACCGCGATTCTCAGCAAAACAAGGCCGCTCAGCATACGCAACGGACTTGGCATCGAAAAACACGACAAAGAAGGCCGCGTCATTACCGCGGAGTTTACCGACTACTTCCTTGTCACCGTCTACACGCCCAACTCACAGAACCATGACGAAAACAAGCGTCCCCGCCGCCTCGATTACCGCACAAAGGAATGGGATGTCGATTTCCTTGCCTACGTCAAAAGCTTAGAGGCAGTAAAACCCGTTATCTTTTGCGGCGACCTCAACGTCGCCCATAACGAAATCGACCTCGCCAACCCAAAGACGAATCGAAGGAACGCTGGTTTTACCGAGGAAGAGCGAGCTAGTTTCGATGCCATCGTCGAGGCCGGCTTTATCGACAGCTTTCGCCACCTCTACCCCGATGCCACCGAACGCTACACTTGGTGGTCCTACCGTGCCGCCGCACGAAAGCGTAACATCGGGTGGCGCATCGACTATTTCTGCGTCTCAGTAGGAATACAAGACCGCATCGCTCAAGCCGATATCCTCGACCAAATTGAGGGCTCAGATCATTGCCCCGTGCTATTGGAATTGGCTCCAATCACTTAGCCAGTATTATTGATTAAATATTAAACTCGCCTTTACTATAGTAAGCCGCTCACGCCACCTCTGATAAGGCATAAATCACTTTCGCATATATTAGAATACTAACCCTTTTCGACTAGGCAAGTTGGTAGATTTTCAAGCTCCTAATATTAAATGTTCACCAAAAACAAGGAAGAGAGTATTAGCGGACTTGGCGAAGTCGCGCTGATCGCAAAGATCCGTCACTGGCTCGGTGCCATCTCGCCTAATAGCCCGCAAGGCATGGGCGACGACTGCGCAGTGGTCGATCGGCCAAAAGGTCTGAAGCAAATTTTGACGACCGATAGCCTAAGCTATGACCAGCATTTTGATGGCAGCATCTCCGCCCACGACGCGGGTGCCAAATTAATCAAGCGCAACCTAAGCGACATCGCGGCGATGGGCGGACGCCCAGGCGAGGCATTACTCAACCTACTCTGCGGCAGCGATCTCCGTACTGATTGGTTAGCAGCCTTTTTTGAAGGCATCTCCCACGCTTGCCGGGAATACGAACTGCCCATCGTAGGAGGCGACACAAGCACTTTACCCAATGGGCAGTTTACCGCAGTTCTCAGTCTAACTGGCTATTTAACAAAACCTCCCTTGCTCCGCAAGGATGCACAAGCTGGCGATACACTCTACGTCACCGGCACACTTGGCGGTAGCCTTTTAAAAAAACACCACAATTTTGAACCAAGATTAAACGAAGGCCAATGGTTGGCCCAGTCGATGGCATGCAGTGCGCTGATGGACATAACCGACGGCCTCGCCAAAGATCTAGGTGAAATCATCCCCGACGAATGCGTAGCCTATCTTGAACTGAGTAAAATCCCTCTCTCGGATGCAGCCCACCAATGCGCCAAAGCGAGCGGTCGACCCGCAATGGAGCATGCCTTTTGCGACGGAGAAGACTATGAGCTACTCCTGGCTGTAAAAAAAGAAACCCAGCTAGAGGTCTTTGAAAGGCAATGGCGGCAAAAATTTCCAGGCACTCCACTCAGCCAGATTGGACAACTAAGAAAGGGCCAAAGTAAAGTCCCCTACATAGATTCTAAAACCCAAGAAGCCTTGCCGTGGATCAAAGGTTTTGAACATTTGATTAACCAATGAGTGAGCTTGAAAAAAAACTAATGGCCGGCATCTGTTCGAGAAGTGCCGCTGAGACTGAGGAGCTTGCAGCAAGGATAGGAGCGATTTTACCAGTCGATACCGTACTCGCATTGCACGGCAATCTTGGCGCAGGTAAGACCACATTTGTTCGAGGACTCGCCCGCGCGTGGGCCATTCAAGAAGCTATCACTAGTCCGACCTTCAACCTCTATACGATCTACAGGGGCGACCGACAGCTCATTCACCTAGACGCTTATCGCCTAGGCTCAGGCGCCGATCTTGACGCCCTCATGATCGAAGACTTTTTACAGCCTCCTTGGTGTTTTGCCGTGGAGTGGCCAGAGCATATACCAGACGCGCTTCCTCAAGATGCCTGGCGTTTATTCTTAACGATAAACAAAGATCAGAGTCACCAGATTAGATTGGATCCCCTTTGATTAAGCATACCAGTTTAAGGCCTATCTCGTCCGAATCAAAGAAGGCTTGGCATCCCTGATGTAAGCACTCATACCCCAAACCTAAGCCCTCTAGCTCTGTGAGGACTTCAGACTCAATACTGTGGCCTGCAGTCGCTTCGTAAAACCAAAAACACGGTAAAAACCCTCGACAGTAACCAACACAGAAACCTTAGTGTATACCCATTATCCCTTAACGAAAACACCACTAATTTAGAACGTTTATATTGTATCGTCTAATTAGTGAATAACCCGAGAGTCCCGACCTATGAAGCATTCAAGACAATTAAATACCGCACAACGCAAGGGTGGTTTCAGCTTACTCGAAATCCTGATTGCCATTGCTTTAGTTGCATTGCTTGCGAGCGTCGCACTCAACCAACTAACGGGTATTTTTGGCGAAAACCAAGAAGAAGCTGCTCGACTTTTTGTGACCAGTAATTCCGAACTGGCATTGACCCGATACCGCTTGGATGTAGGCAATTTTCCCACTACTGAACAAGGCTTAGATGCACTTCTAAAAGCACCTGCCGGCAAAGAAAATCGCTGGGAAGGCCCATATATCAAAGAAGCACCGATCGATCCTTGGGGAAATCCTTATCAATACCGCTTTCCGGGCGCTCGTAATATCAGCGGCAACCGAAGCTTTGATATCTGGTCACTCGGCTTGGATGGAGTAGAGAGCGGGGATGATATTGGAAACTGGACCAGCCAGTAGACCTCGCTCGCAGGCTGGTTTTACCCTGCTTGAGATCATTATAGTTTTTGCGCTAATCACACTAGCATCTGGTGTGATCATCACAAATTTCACGTCCTTCCTGGATTTTGATGATAAAATTAATCCCGAAGATTCCTTGCGCTCAGCGATTCGTTACGCCCGTTTTCAAGCCGCAAGTAACCGTAGCGTAGCGACCTTAATCTATGATGCTGAAACTGGGACCTTAGTCGTCGTTGGAGGAGAGAGCTTCCAATTAAACTCAAACTTCGGACGTGAGGGTCGCGGTGAAATACGTTTCTACCTAATGCCGCCAGCCGAAGGTTTGGATCGGTTTCCGGATGCCAAAAGCAGCCTAATGGAAACGAAAAAGCTCAGCTTTGCCCCAGATCGCAGCTCTAGCCCTTTTGTGGTAGAAATCGATACGGGTGAAGGCGCACCAAAGCGATTCATCTTCGACCCATTTTCCAGCTTAGTAAGGAGCGAAGAATGAGCACTAGTGAAGCTCAATACTCACGACTTGACACTCAACACTCGCAAAGCAAGCGCTTCGCTGCTTTTACCCTCGTTGAGGTTCTCGTCGCAGTCGCGATCTTTGCGATGGCTGCGTCCGTTCTTATGTCAGCTTTTGTCAACGCACTGCTGTCGAGAGAAAGTGCCACCAAATACGACCTTCTCAATGCCGATATCCGCGCAGTGCGCATGCAACTGTTACTAGAACCTAACCTCGAGGATGCCGAAGACGGTGATGAATATGAAACTGTCCACAGCGGGGAAGCCTCCTGGGAAGCTCAGGTCGTACCGACGAACGTAGTCGACCTCTTTCAAGTGATACTTAGCATCCGTTTCAGTGAACCGCCTGCAGGTCTCGTCGCCGACTACACAGAAACACTTTACTTGCTGCGCCCCACTTGGTCTGAAAGCGACGAACGTTCCGATCTACTACAAGATAAACGCGAAGCACTCGAAGACACCAGGAGGGATTTTGATTTCTGATGATACATCTGCGCACTCAGTTTAAAGAAGTTTCTACCTTGTCATTGAGAGGTGCTTGTTTTGCTCGACCGGAGAGAGGCTATCGCAGTAGTCAAAACTCTCCTTCCAATACTCGCGGCGTCGCTGCATTCACCTTACTCGAAGTCATCCTAGCCGTTTCGATTGCGGGCGCACTGCTCGCGGGTGCTGCCACCTTGATGGTCTCGGTAACGGATACTTGGCTCGAACGACAAGACCAGCACTTCTTCGAAGATCATGTCGACGGCGTCACCGAGTTCCTCCAAGCCAGCTTCTCCATGGCCGGTACCGAGATCGTTCTAGGCGATGATGAAGAAAGTGGCGGATCGACCTCGAATGAATCAGGCAATAGCAATATCGAAACAGACGACTCTCAATTGACAGTAGACATCTCTGGAAACAATAATTTGGAGGGTGCTAGTTCAATGGAGGGCAATACAGAGTCCACAACTGGCAGCGGTCTCGTCCGTGTTTGCGAAGACCCCATCGACTGGTCAAAGCCACCCGGTTTCGCCAACTACCAAAACCCGCTGCTACACTTTAAGCTAAGAGGCACTCCGCCATTGCTCGTGCAAACAGAAAACGCACCCATCATCGGCGTCGAAGCGTTTCTCTATTTTGAAGACAACGAAGGCCTCAGCCTACTTTGGTATACGCCGCTGCAAGAAGACTCCGAGGATCTCGAAGACCTACGCCGCACTGCGCTCAGCGACCTCGTCACTAGAGTAGAATATGTTTATTGGGACGAACGCTTCGAAAAATGGGAAAGCGAAACCGAGCCCAAAGAGGGTGAAGGCGACGATCAATTTATACTCCCACGCTTCATAAAACTCACATTTGAATACGAAAGTGTCACTAAAGAGCGCACCCTTACGATCCCTGTAACATCAAGGAAAGCATTTATCTTCTAGAATGATGGCTTACCGCGAACACTCATACGGACCTAAGCGAGGCAGCGTCCTTATCGCTGTCCTCGCCATCGTTCTACTCCTCTCCTTCATTGTCACGCGCTTCATCGACGAAGCAGTCGAAGACCTTGAGTATCGCGCCATCTTTAACGAGCCAGCGGATGTGCGTTCGTTTAGTTATAGTATGCTGGAAGTCGCGCTCGCAACGATCCACGAAGTCGCACTGATCGACGACGGCAAACTGTTTGCACCCGAACAAGGCTGGGCAGACCCTATCAACTACGCTGGCATCAACATTCCGAATGGATGGGGACTAGAGATTCAGATCCAAGACGAAAGTAATAAGCTCCCAATCAATACGATGGACGAAGCACTGCTAAACCAGATGCTAGAAGAAAGCTTTGGTTTCAACTTCGGCGCAGCTCGCGAGCTCAGCAGTATGTTACTCGACTGGATCGATCCCGACGAAAGCCGAAGACTCAATGGGGCCGAATCGGAGGACTACCTCCGCCGCAAGCCGGCTTACCGCGCCGCCAATAGCCCTCTTCAGAGTCTCGAAGAATTGCGCCTACTTGAAATTTGGGAAGACGAATTTTTCGACGAGGACGGTCTTCCTAACGAACTCTTTGCCAAGCTCGACAGCATGGTTTCTGTCACTAACGCAGGCGCCGCCAACATTAACAGTAGCTCGCAGTCAGTATTAGAACTGATCGCCCTGCAAGACGGCTACGACGAAAACCGCTTCTTTGATGGGCTCGACGATCTACCTTATCTGCAGCAGTTGCCCGAGTCAGCCAGTAGCGGTAGTGGCAGCGTCGAGGTTAGCCTGCTTCGCATCACTGTTAGCCTCTGGCGCGGCCAAGTGCCCTTTACTGTTAGCGCACTGGTCGAGCCAAATTTTAACAACGAAGAAGGCGCAAGTAGCAGCGCACCTGGCGGCGATTCAGACGACGCGCCCAAGACAGGTGCGGTCAGCGAACAAGAAGCCATTGGTTATCCATTTAAAATCCTCCACGTTTCCGAATACACTCAAGGACGACCAAGTAGCCCGCCCGCTCGGTATTCGGCGCTAGACATCGGTGAAGAAAGCGATTCATTCTGATTTTAATACACTAGCCGTGAGCGAACCTACCCAAACAGCACCCGAACCCGAGAGCGTGCCCTTACCGGACGTGCTCGTGCTACCTTCGGAATACTTTTTCATTGAAAAAGTTGAAGTGCCAACTGCACTCGCCCCTGCCGAGCTAAGCGACTTTGCCGAATTAAGCATGGAGGCCGTCTCTCCCTTCCCGCTGGATCAACTACGCTGGGGATTTTCATCTACTCCCGACGGTCAGCATCTCCTCATTTACGCCGCGCTCAAAGACCGACTCAAACTCGCAGGCTACGCCGAGCTGGAAACCTACACTTGGGTGCTCCCAGATTTCACCACCCTGCACGGCGCGCGCTTCACCTGCGATACTGAGGTCGTCCTCGAAGGCGAGCACTACACCACCAGCTTTCTACTTCCTAGCGGCGAAGCGTTACCTGAAAACATCCGTAGCCTACCCGCAGGCAGTGATACCCCCCGCAGCACAAACCAAAGTATCCACCTTAAACTTTTAGCCGTCGAGCTCAACGAACAAGGTATCCCTACTTACAAATTTGAAACAATCGGCGAATCGCCGGCCGGCGGCTTCTGGTCGCCCCTGGAGCCAGACGAAGCCTCACTTTGGAATGCCGACATCCGCCCGAATAGTTTCAAAACTGTCGAACGCAGCGCCCGCCGTATGGCTAGCCTCGTTACTCGTATCATGGGCTACGCGGCCATCTTTACCATCATACTTATCGTGCTCGAAGGCCTGCTTTTCGCAGGTGAGTTCTGGCTCGGCACCCGCACAGCCAAAATCGACGAGCAGGCCACCGCAGTACGTCGTATAGAAGATAAACAAAGCCTTTTAAACAAGCTCGATCAAGTCGCGCAGAACGAGCTACGCCCCATTGCCATGCTGACTGCTGCAAATGATGTTCGAACAGCGCTCGGAAAAACAGGGATCGAATACGACGAAACCATCATTGAAAGCAACAATCGCCTCACTATCGAGGGCAAGGCCAACACAATCAACGAGCTCAACTTCTACACCAATTCGCTTCTTCAGTCAGGGAAGTTTCAACTCGTCGGAGACCCCAAATACATTACTCGCGATAGTAAGACCACCTTCACCGTGACCCTCGATTACACCCACGGCGAACACAAACCAGCCGCAACGATAGGAGTCATGACTCCATGAGCGAGTTCAAAGACAAATTGCGTGCCCTTTATAAGCGGATGAGCTTGCGCGAGAAACTCCTCTCCCTACTCTTCGTGATAGTCATACTCTTGCTTTGGTCGAACAACTGGCTCACTCGCTTGTCTGATGGGAATGCGCAACGCAAATTCACTAGAGTCGAGTTACAGACCCAGCAGCAATGGCTCGACCGTAGCGAGCTATTTACCGAGCAACTCGCCGTCGCGCTGGAGCGTGTCGACCCTTCCAAAACATTTGCGGCCGCACAGCTTTCGGGCCATGTCGACAACCTCATCCGCAGCAGTGGTCTCTCGGCAGATATCGACCCCGTCCGCACCCGCGAGGGCGAGATTTTTAATGACCACAACCTACGAGTCCGTCTCGGTCGAATTTCCATTGCCCAACTGATCCAGTTCAATAAGCTACTTCAAAAAGAGACGCCCTACATCAACATCCAGAGCGTCCGTATCCAAAAAAACCGCCGTAACCCCATGCAGCTAGATGTGCGTTACGAAATCAATTCTTTCGATCTAAAAGACCCGAACCTGTAATGCTCTTTTTTCTTTCAATCATACCACTAAGCGCCCTTTTAGTCCTCGCAAGCCCAGGCTATGCACAAGACACAGATGGATCACGCGCCCGAGTCCTCGCCTCACCCCCAGTCGTCGCTAAGGGTGTGATTGCGCCTGCCGAGCCCGAGCTAAAAGAGCCCGAAACCATGGTCGGCGAAATCATACTGGTCGATGACACCGCCAATCAAGTGCTGGTCCTACTAGAGCAACTCACAGATAGGATCATTCTGCGCCGCCAAGACCTGCCAGTCTCTAAATTTAATTTCAACTCTCGCGGCGCCATGACAAAGCGCGAGGCCGTGCTTGCCCTAGAAAGCTTACTGACCCTTAACGGTATAATGCTGACCGATATGGGAGGACGTTTCATGAAAGCCGTTCCCGCGACCAATGTAAGCAGTCAAGTTCCCATCATGCTTGCAGGCAGTAGCCTCGAGCTTGACGCTAGCCAACAAATCTACGCCAAACTTTTCAAGCTCGACTACCTGAGCGCAGTCGAAGCAGGCGCGCCCCTCGTGCAAAACCTCGTTTCCCAAAATTCCAGCATACTCCCCTTCCCTAAGTCCAATGCGCTCCTCATTACCGATGCCCTCGTTAACTTACAGCGCATCGAAACCATCCTCAAAGACGCGGACCGTGCGCAAGTCGTTCGCGAAGAGATCAAATTTATCAAGCTCGACTTCGTGCAAGCCGCTGAGATGCAAGAACGCATCGAAAACCTCATTCAGGGCCCGCTCAAAACTTACCTTGAAGGCAATACCAGCGTAACTGCCGACGAGCGGACGAACCAAATCATCCTCATCACCCACCCCGGCAACATGGCAATCATCATGGACGTGATCCAGAGCGTCGATGTCGACGCCGCCCCACTCACCGCCAGCGAAGTCTTCCAGCTCCGCCAAGCTAAAGCCGAAGAAGTCGTTCCCATCATTGAAGACATAATTTCCGGACAAAAAGAAGGTCGCGAAGAAGACGCCCAAGTCGCCCGCGAAAATGAACGCGCGAACAACGCCAATAATCGCGGAAACAACAATAATAATAATAATAACGTCAACAACACGCCTGCCGTGGTCGTCAAAGCACCAGTGCCCTCCACTAACTTTATTGAAGCCAACAGTTCTCTCCAATTTTCAAATTTCGTCGGTCTAGCCGCGGATGAACGCACCAATGCTATCGTCGCTTACGGGACACAGCAGGACTTAAAGACGCTCAAGGAACTCATCGAAAAAATTGATATTCCATTGCCACAGGTTCTAATTGAAGCGGTAATTACTCAAGTTACTTTGAGTGAAACCCAGACTAGTGGCCTCAGCAGTCTGGGTTTTACTTACGATGGGCTAACATCGTCCTTTGAGGCGATCAGCGCTGGGACGGCTGGAGGTATCAGCTTCACAGATGGAAAGATTAGTCTAGATAACCCAGCTGATTTCACTCTGGCTACAACTATCACGCCAACAAATAAAGATGGCAACACTCGCGTGCTCTCGGCTCCTCGTATCGTGGTCAGTCATAATGAAGAAGGAATCATCAATGTCAGTCGCTCACAACCAATTGTGACTGCATCCACTAGTTTCTCAAATAGTAATAACAATACTCGAAGCTCAATTGAGTATCGCGACATCGGTATCAAACTAACCGTTACTCCACTCATAGGAGCAGATGGCACAGTGCAAATGGTGATTGAGCAAAGCGTTGAGAATGTAGTGGAGACTATTTTTATCGACGATAACCCACAACCAATCATCGGTGTGCGTGAAGCAACTTCAACTGTGAGCGTTAAAGACGGCCAAATTGTGGTGCTTGGTGGCCTGCAAGAAAATACGGGTTCAGATAGCAGCGATTATTTCCCTGTCATAGGTCGACTGCCATTGATCAAGAATATTTTTGGCGGTTCAACCGAGGATTACGACCGAACAGAGATTATCATATTTATCCGACCAACTGTTTTACAAAATACAGACGTAGCCTTTGACGTTTCCAAGGGTTACATTGAAGCCGCTTCAGAAACAGAAGTCATTAAAGAATACATCGACACAAACTCAACGAACGATATCTACCTTGAAGGCAGTAAATTCGAGGGAGAAGAACCAAGAAAAACCAAAGGCAGCATCTTGCCACGCTTCTTGCACCGTTAAATAATGATCCGATTGACTTCAGTTTTCGCACAATTCACAAAAAGAGCATCTCGCAGAGGCTTTGCTCTCGCTCTGTTTGCTAGTGTCTCCGTGCTCAGCGCGGAATCGCTCGAAAGCAGTAATCCTTTTCTCCCACCCGGCTTCAGCGAAAAGAAAGAAGCGCCAGAGCCTGTCGTGCAATCCAACGGCCCGATTAGTCGAGAGATTGAGTTTCGCGGACTCGTTAAGGTGAACGGCCAATATCAATTTAGCTTATTTAATAAGCGCGATCAAAAGAGCCACTGGCTCAAAGAGAATGAAGCCGCCGCGCAAGGTATCTCCGTGCGTAACTACGACTCCAACTCCCGATCGCTCACCGTCAGTATGAGCGGTCGCACCGAGCGCCTTACCTTGGTGACCCCTAGCCCCGCGCCTCTTGCTGTGGTTACCTCCGTCAGCCCGCCAGTAAATACAAACGGAAATGCCAAACAGCCGGGGATACCTCCAGGATTACAAAACATTACCAAGCCAAATAATAACAATAACGACAAACGAACAGTCCCCCGCCGCCGCGTGATCTTACCCAAGAAATAAGCCAGCAATATTATTGCGATGCAGTCTGCGTGTGACGCCCTGCTGAGCGGAGCGAGGGGTACTCAGGGAGGGATTTGAACCCTCACGCCCGTGAGGGCACCACGACCTGAACGTGGCGTGTCTGCCGTTCCACCACCTGAGTTTCGCTCGAGAATTTGCATTCCGTATTTTTGAATCGTGCTGTCAATGATTTCATGGGGAATCTGACACTTAGGCGTCAGCAAATTGTTGAGACTTAATATTCTAATCTAGCGGACGCGTAGAGCGCTTTGCCAACGGCGCTCAAGGCATTTCAAAAACCAGCGCGGTTGTGTTATCTTTTCCATCCGTCTGCACGGCCTCGCTTACTAGGCGCTCTGCGACGTCGGCAGGGGCATCCTTCAACGGATTGCGAATAATCCGTAGCATCCCACTATTCCAAAGACCCTCAACTAAGCCATCAGAACAAATCAGGAAGGCGTCACCCTTCTCGTAGCCAACACCTCCGAACTGTGGGCTTAGGTTTTGATTCTTGCCGCCAAGCACTTGCTGAAGCCCGTTACGTCCTGGGTGGTTGCGTGCTTGGGTCTCACCTAGTTTACCCTGACGCTGCTGCCAGCCAACATGCGTGTGGTCGTGGCTAAGCTGCTGGATACCTCCAGTCGCGGGCAAATGATAGATGCGGCTGTCGCCAACATGCGCGAAGTAGACCCAAGCTGGGCGCACCCAACACAGACTGAGCGTGGCTCCCATACCGCTGAGCTCCTCGTAGGCCTGCCCCATTTTAGTAAGTTCGCGGTGTATCTGATTAAAAAGCTCTCCGAGCAGATTTTGATAGTCGCCCTTGATGTCACTCGCCGCTGCGCTGAAGGACTGTGGCAACAGGAGTGTGATTTTCTCCACCGCAATCTGGCTGGCAAATTCGCCCGCGTTCGCTCCCCCCATACCATCACTAACGGCATATATATAGTCACTCTCATCGAGCTCAGCCTTTCCGTATTTACCGAGGCGGCGCACACCCTCGCCGTTGAGCGCCAGCGCGAGGAAGGCATCTTGGTTATTTTTGCGGAAGCGTCCGACATCGCTTAGTCCCGACCATTGGATGATCTGTGCCTCGCTTGATTCCTTTAACCCAGCTTTACCCATCGCGATCCTTTCGTTGCCAAGCACTACGATCGGCGACTGACTCCATCTTGGGCGGCGGCGGGTAACCTGGCTCAAGTATGGTCGCAAACTCGAAGTCAATCACGCAAAAGCGCCCCATTTGGGCGCTGTAGGTAATGTTGCGTATCTCGGCATCGTCATGACAGACGCCATACTGCTTCAGCTCAGTGAAGATTCGCTCCTTCTTCTTATGGCTTAGTTGGTCAACACGTGCGCCACAATTAGTCGTGACAAGGTAGAGCCCAGGATTATCTTGTTCCACGAGCTTAGGAACGAAGCTACAGCCCTGTTGATCGAGAAACTGGAGCACGCGCAGCTCATTTTCATAACGCTCGCGGGCTTGTGGTCCCTTGAAAGTCTTGTGCACAAGACCATCATAACCAATGCGAACGACCGCACGGGCTGTATTTTTGGCTTCTTCCATAAATTTAATAAAATTGCAGGGTTTCTCTTGTGCAAAGGCAAGATTTGAACAAAACATTGAAAAAGTTCTATTTCTAGACCTAAACAAATATCCTCAAGTAGAAAGCATTGGCATGCGGACTGCTTATTTAATGCGCGGGATTTCGGCTATGTCCAGCCACCTGCTGAAACTCAACAGTCATTCAACAACCTGACAAAATACACAATAACATGGCAAAAATTAAATTAGAATACCTATGGCTAGACGGTTACACACCCGTGCCTAACCTCCGCGGCAAGACCTGCATTAAAGAAGGCGATGTCGAAAATTGGTCTCTCGAAGACTGCCCAATGTGGGGCTTCGACGGCAGCTCGACAAAGCAAGCCGAAGGCAGCAGTTCAGACTGCATGCTAAAGCCAGTTGCTCTCTTCCCTGACAGCACTCGCAAAAATGCTTTTCTTGTCATGTGTGAAGTACTTATGCCAGATGGTTCAGCTCACCCATCAAATGCACGCGCAACGATTCCCGAAGATGAGGGTCTTTGGGTCGGGCTCGAACAGGAGTATTTCCTAATGCAGGATGGTCGTGCTCTGGGCTGGCCAGAAGAAGGTTATCCTCAGCCTCAAGGAAAATACTACTGTGGCGCTGGATATTCATCGGTAGGTGACATCGCTCGCTCCATCGTTGAAGAGCACCTCGACCTTTGTCTCGATGCAGGCATTAACCACGAAGGCATCAACGGCGAAGTCGCCAAGGGCCAGTGGGAATTTCAAATCTTTGGAAAAGGAGCCCACAATGCTTGTGACCAAGTCTGGGTTGCTCGCTACATTTTGCAGCGCCTATGCGAAAAGTACGGAGTGGATGTAGAGTATCACTGTAAACCATACACAGGTGATTGGAACGGATCTGGAATGCACTGTAACTTCTCGACCGACTACATGCGCGATACCGGCGGCAAGGAATACTTCCTCAAGCTCATGGATAAGTTCGAGGAATATAAGGACGAGCACATCGCTGCATACGGCCCTGACAATCACATGCGCCTCACCGGCTTGCACGAAACACAATCTATCGACAAGTTCTCTTGGGGTGTGGCTGACCGTGGTGCTTCGATTCGTGTCCCGCACGGCTTCGTCAAAGACGATGCTTACAAGGGCTACCTTGAAGACCGCCGTCCGAACTCACAAGGTGACCCTTACCAAATCGTCTCTCGCGTCTCCAAGACGGTCGCAGAGGTCGAAGACAGTTACAAGTAATTCGACTGAATACTTCTCGAGCGAAGTTCCGATTACACAATACTTTAATCAACGCCACTCTCCCAGGAGTGGCGTTTTTTTGCGCAGATAGAAACAGTAGGCTCTTCGCATAGCCAATCTGAGACAACTACATCTATACCCAGCGAGTCTGTAATTGTCGTTGTTATCCCACTCTTCAATGAAGAGTCTAGTCTCACATCCCTTTTGATAGAATCGCCGCCACGGTTGATGAACATTTGCTTTGTTTATTCCTAGAGACCTCTAAAGACAGCAATGACAGACAAGGTCCATCCATTTAAAATGCAATTCATCGACATCAAAGCCATCCACCAAAAAAGCAGCTCTCAAATTGACGCCGCCGTCGCCATAATCTTTGATCACGGTCGCTACATTGATGGTCCACAGGTCTATGAACTCGAAGCCACCCTCGGCGAATTCCTTGGCAGGACAAAACCACTCGACTGCGTAGCCGTCGCCAGTGGCACGATGGCACTTGAAGTCGCACTCCGTGCCCTTGGTATTGGTTCAGGCGACGAAGTCATTACTACCCCCCTTTACTTGGATCAGCACGGCAGTGACCATCGCACTTGTTGGCGCAAAGCCCATCTTCGCTGACATCGAGACAGACACTTACAACATCGACCCCAGAAAGGTTGAGAAGCGCATTACAGCCAAGACCAAAGCTATCATAGCGGTCAACCTCTTCGGCCAAATGGCTGATTATCGCGCACGAAAGGGTTTAAGCGACGAGAGCAGTGTTGTCCAAAGTTTACCACCTCTTAATAAGGTAAAGCTACAAAAGCCGTCCATGGCTATCTCAGTTGCCGCAAGCCCTCATAAGTTACAATACCGACAGAGGTCGACAGATTAAGCGATCGTAGCATGTCGTTTTTATGTGGAATCGTCAAACGCTGACCTTCCATCTTCATATGCAGCCAATCGGGCGCACCGTGCCCTTCGTTACCAAAGACGAGCCCATCGCCATCGGCGTATTCGACATCCCAATACGCATGATCCGCGCGTGTGGTCAAAAGCCAAAGCCGCTTGGGGGCTGCAGGGCTGAGCTCGAAGGCCTCCCAGTTTTCATGGTGGTGGACGTCGAGCGACTTCCAGTAGTCCATTCCACTCCGCCTTAGATGCTTATCCTTGATTGTGAAACCGAGTGGATGAATCAAATGTAGCCGACTCTCGGTGATCGCACAAAGGCGACCGATGTTTCCCGTATTTTGGGGGATTTCTGGATTAAACAGGATGATGTGCAGCATAGCTGTTAAGCGAAGAAGGAAGAGCCGTTCAGCGCAAGCACAGATGCCCAGCGAAAAAGCAATTGAACAGACTCAGGAGGCTAGCTAAACTACCTATTCAGGCTTGCCCCTTGGAGCCTCCGAGCTTTCCTAAATCTATATGTCCATCTGGTTCAACCCATCTAAAGCGATCGATCAAATTTTGCGCCAAATCGCTGCCAAGACCGATGGCTTCGGCGCAGACTTTGACCCCAGCATGCGTCCCGCTGACCCGAAGTTTGGAGATTATCAGGCCAATGGTGTGCTTGGCTTTGCCAAACGCCAGCAAGACAATCCTCGGGCACTTGGGCAAAAACTCATCGATGCAGCCCAAGCCTCAGGTCAATTTGATCCCGAACTCGTCGAGCTTTCGCTAGCCGGTCCCGGTTTTATTAACTTCAAACTCTCGCCCAAGTTTATCTGGGACTGGCAGATCGCCTACTCCAAGAAGGCCGACTACCAAAGCGGCGCAAAAGAACTCAAGAACGGGCGTAAAGTCATCATCGACTACCCTAGTGCCAACACCGCAAAGCAGGCCCACATCGGGCACCTCCGACCGATGGTCATCGGCCAAGCAATTTCGCGCCTCCTCGATTTCTGCGGAGCCGATCTTATTCGCGACAACCACATCGGCGACTGGGGCACCAACTTCGGTACGCTGATCATGAAGATCAAACGCGACGGAATCGACCTCATCAATCTCGGCGACGAAGCCCTCGTCACTCTCGACCAGCTCTACAAAGACGGCTCCGCCTCAGAAACCGAGCAGCCCGAGCTACGCGAAATTTCCCGCAACGAGCTCGTCCTACTACAAAACGGCGACGCGGAGAACACTGCTATCTGGGAGCAAATAGTGGAGATCTCCAAAGTCGCCTTCGACAAACTTTTCGCTCAAATAGGCGTTGAAATCGACGTCACCCTCGGTGAATCTTTCTACCGCGATAAGGTGGAGCGCGTCTACAAAGAATTGACCGAGATTGGCCTCGCCGAAGAAAGCGACGGCGCACTCGTTGTCTGGCACGACGAGGTCAAAAAATTCGCTCGTAATAATAAGCGCCCCTACCCCTTCAACATACGTAAGAGCGACGGAGCCAGCAACTACGCTTCGACTGACCTAGCCACCGTACTCTATCGCCTTGAGGAGTTTAAGGCTGCAGAAATCATTTACCTGACCGACGCTCGCCAGCAGGATCACTTTCAGCAACTGTTCCTGACTACACAAAAATGGTTTAAAGCTAAGGGCTACGCACTCCCCGAAATGAATCACGTCTTTTGGGGCACCATCCTCGGGGCGGATAAAAAGCCCTTAAAGACCAAGTCCGGCGAATCAATCAAACTTCAAGCGCTACTCGATGAAGCCCGCAGTCGCGCCTACGAAGTAGTCACTGAAAAGAATCCCGATCTCGATGAGTCTGAGCGCCGTGAGATCGCCGAATCCGTCGGTATCGGTGCGATGAAATACGCCGACCTTTCTAGCAATCGCACACAAGATTACGTCTTTGACTGGGATCGTCTCCTAAGCTTTGAGGGCAACACCGCGCCCTATTTACTCTACGCCGTCGCTCGAATTAACAGCATCTTCCGCAAAGTTGACCTTGATCCCGAAGCCCCGATCAAGGGCGCCAGTCAGTTGGAGACCGAGACTGAAATGGCGCTCGCACGCAAATTGATGGGTTTCGTCGGCGCGCTCGAACTCACGATCAACGATCTGCGCCCTCATTTTCTCTGCACCTACCTCTACGAACTGACCAGTGCCTACAGCAGTTTCTACAACGCGGATAAGGTCCTAGTTGAAGATGCCGCCATAAAAGCGCGCCGTTTGATCCTCTGCGCGCGCACACGCACGGTCTTGAAAACGGGATTAGAGCTTCTCGGCATCCACCCGCTGGAGCGGATGTAGCACCACACTGCCGGGGTGGCGGATGTGGTGTTTCAGATTATGTTTGGAATTATTCTAATTACAGCTTGCTTTTTTGCAAATGATCGCACATCGTGATATAATAATAAGAATCATTACAATTAAACCCAAGCACCCACATGCGATTAGAACCACAGTATAAAGAACTGCTAAACAACGCCTTAGAGCTTAGTGGCCAGCGTGCGACAAAGCAACGCGAGCACATTTATGCGCTCCTCCTACAGAAACGTAATCATCCCACCGCGGAAGAGGTTTACGTCCGCGCAAAAGAGGATATGCCAACAATTTCCCTCGCGACGGTCTATAATTGCCTCGAGACACTGGCCGAAACAAAACTCATCCGCCAAGTCAATTTCGAGCGCGAGCCGACCCGCTACTGCCCAAATCTGACCAAGCACGCGCACTTTTACTGCCGTGAAAGCGGCGAAATCGTCGATGTCGACCTCTCAGACGAACTTCTCGACGAGCTCATGAAGGTCTTACCCGCTGGCTTCACCGCAAAACACATCGAAATCTCCTACGACGGTGCCTGCAACGACTGCCACGACTAATATAAAAAGCCGATAAGCTGTCACCCTTAGAAATCCCTAATCTCGAAACACCAAGCATCTTAATTTAGAAAAAATGAAGCACTCTCTCGAAGTCAAAAATCTCCATGTTTCCATCGATGGGCAAGCCATCCTTAAGGATTTTAATCTCACGGTCCCCAAAGGCGAAGTGCACGCACTGATGGGCCCCAATGGCACCGGTAAGAGCACACTCGCTAAAGTCATGGCCGGCCACGAAGACTACACAGTCGAGAGCGGCGAGGTGCTCCTCGATGGCGTTAACATCCTCGGCCAAGAGCCAGACGAAATCTCTCACGCGGGTCTTTTCCTCGCCTTCCAATATCCGATGGAAATACCAGGCGTCTCCATCGCCAATTTCATCCGCGCCGCGAAACAAGCTCGCCTCCCAGAAGGCGAAGAGATCAATGCGATCGAATACTATAAAGACCTCTACGCTAAAATGGACGCACTCAAAATGGATCGTAAGTTCACGGCTCGTTCACTCAACGAGGGCTTCTCGGGAGGTGAAAAGAAGCGCTGCGAAATCCTCCAAATGGCCATGCTCGACCCTAAGTATTGTGTGATGGATGAAACCGACTCGGGTCTGGACATTGATGCGCTCCGCATCGTCTCCGAAGGAGTCAACCACATGCGCAGTGAACACCGTGCATTCCTCGTCATCACTCACTATCAGCGCTTACTTGACTACATCGTGCCAGACGTCGTCCACGTTATGTTCGACGGTCGCATTGTCCACAGCGGCGATAAGGAACTCGCTAAAGAGCTCGAAAGCAAAGGCTACGACTGGGTCAAAGAAGCATTCGCGACAGCTTCGGCGTAACCTCCTAATTAATCATCAATCATTAACGATTCAAAAACTATGAGCGATACAGACTTACAAGACCAAGCCATTCAGGTCGATACTGAGAAGGGAAACTTCAAGTATCCTGAGAACTATGAATTCGATGCAGGCCTTGGCCTCAACGAGGACACCATCAAATACATCAGCGACGTCAAAGACGATCCCGATTGGGTACGCGAGTTTCGCCTAAATGCGCTCGAAGTCTTCCAGAAGAAACCCATGCCGACCAAATGGGCGGACAAGGATCTGGAGAACATCGATTTCGATAAAATCCGCTACTACCTTTCCAAAGGCCAACAACCTGCCCGCTCCTGGGACGAAGTACCTGACGACGTCAAAGAAACTTTTGAGCGCCTCGGCATTCCCGAGCAAGAGCGTAAGTTCCTCGCTGGAGTGGAAGCACAGTTCGACTCAGAAGCTTCCTACTCCCGCATGAAGGAAGACCTTGAAAAAGATGGCGTCATCTTCGTCGGCTCGAGCGAAGGCCTTGCCGAGTATTCCGAAATCTTCAAGCCCTACTTCGGTAAGGTCATTCCAACAGCGGATAATAAATTCTCCGCGCTTAACAGCGCCGCCTTCTCAGGCGGTAGCTTTATCTACGTGCCTAAAGGCGTAAAACTCAAGCAACCCCTGCAAGCCTACTTCCGAATCAACGCGGAAAACTTCGGCCAGTTCGAGCGCACGCTCATCATCGCTGACGAAGACTCTGAGATCACCTACATGGAAGGCTGCACAGCGCCTAAATTTGAGACCACTACGCTTCACAGCGCGGTGGTCGAGCTCGTTGCACTCAAGAACGCCAAGATCCAATACATCACCGTTCAAAATTGGTCGTCCAATGTATTCAACCTCGTGACTAAGCGTGGCATGGCCGACGAAGGCGCCGAGGTCAAATGGATCGATTGCAACATAGGCTCACGTCTCACGATGAAGTATCCTGGCGTCGTACTAAAAGGAAAAGGTGCTCGTGGCGAAGTACTCTCCATCGCACTTGCTAATGAGGGCCAGCACCAAGACACTGGCGCGAAGATGATGCACCTAGCGGACAACACCACGAGTAACATTATCTCCAAGTCGATTTCGATTGGTAAAGGACGCTCCACCTACCGTGGCCAAGTTCACATGCCCAAGCATCTCAAGGATTGTAAGAACAATACCGAGTGTGATGCACTATTGATCAACACGAACAGCCGGACCGACACCTACCCCGCCATCACCACGCGCGGGCAAAACAACACTGTCCAGCACGAGGCTAGCGTATCCAAAGTCAGCGCCGAGCAGATCTTCTACATGATGCAGCGCGGCCTGTCCGAGGGTGAAGCCATGAGCCTCGCAGTCAACGGATTCGTCAACGAACTCATGAAAGCCTTCCCGATGGAATACTCCGTCGAGCTTAAGCGCCTCATCGACATGGAAATGGAGGGATCTGTCGGTTAAAAACCGGCGATCCCTGAAGGTAGCGTCGGGTAAATCTGACTAAACATTGAACTTAAAATGAAGGACAAGCCAAGAACTCCCCTCCTTTTAATGAGGGGTGATCGCAAACCGCAGCGCGCATCACCTACACAACATGGATACCACTTTGGAAACACCAACAAACACCCTCTACGCCAAAGAACCTAGCTGGCTAGCCGAGCGCCGCAGCGCCGGACTCGATCAGTTCAAGAATTTAGCCATGCCGACAGCACGCGCCGAAGAGTGGCGCTTCGCCAGCGTCGGCAAGCTGAGCATCGACAACTTCAATCCAGTCGCAGCGCCCAGTTCCGCCACGCTCGACGCCTTGACTGAACGCTCCAATCTCGTCTCCGATCGCGCTGGACTCATGGTCTACGTCGACGACGCGCCAGCTAACTTCGAGTGCATCGGCCGCGAGCTTGCGAAACAAGGCGTCATCTACCTACCGATCTCTGAAGCGGTCGAACAGCACCCCGAGTTGATGGAAAAATACTTCCTCCAAGAATCGACCGAACTCGGCTCACAAAAGTTTTTTGGCATTCACGCCGCCACTGTCAAGGCTGGCGCCGTGCTCTACGTGCCTAAGGGCGTCGAAATCGAAAAGCCATTCGTCAACTACTACTGGACGAGCGGTAGCCGCGCAGCTGTCTTCCCTCACACCCTCATAATTGCCGAGGACAATTCGAAGGCATCCGTGGTCGACATCTTCTTTTCCGAAACAGAAGAAAATGAAGCGCTTAACATCTCTGTCTCCAACATCCATGCGGGAGTCAATGCCAAGGTCTTCCGAAAAGTGGTGCAAGATTGGAACGAAAAAACCGTCTCCTTCCAGCTAGACACCACCGTGGCTGATCGAGATGCACAGGTAAAAAATGTCGCTGTAAACATCGGTGCGCAACGCGCCCGCTTTGAGAACCAGACCCGGATCGAAGGTGCCGGTGCCGACGTAAAGATGTATTCCTTGACCGTCGCAGAAGGAGCTCAGGAGTTTGACCAACGCACCTTCCAGACCCACAACGCGCCCAACGCCGTGTCCGACCTGCTCTATAAGAACGCACTGCTCGACAATAGCCGCACCATCTTCTCTGGTCTCATCAAAGTCGCTGAAGGTTCCCAGCAAACCGATGCTTACCAGACCAACCGAAATCTCTTGCTCGACCCCTCCGCCGACGCCAACGCCCTACCCGGTCTTGAAATCTTAGCCAACGACGTGCGTTGCTCTCACGGTGCCACCACTGGTAACGTAGACAAAGAAGAGCTCTTCTATATGATGCAACGCGGCATACCCCAGCGCGTCGCCATGCAACTCATGGTCTTCGGATTCTTCGAAGAAGTCATCGAAAAGATCGATAGCGAGGAACTCGTCGAAAATCTCCGCCAACTCATTCATCAGAAATTTTCTAGTAAAATTTCTTAACATACAGAATTGAATATTGATGATAATACAGCACTGATCAGTCATCAGCCAACATTCACAGATAACAATGGACGATACACGCACACTCTCTCGCGAAGTCGAGGCCACACTCATCCCGCAAGGCACACTCATGAGCCTACCCGAAGGCGAAACTGTGACCATCACCCATCGCCTCGGCGGTAACTTCACCGTGATGACGCATAACGGCATGTTCCGTATCAAAGGCGTCGACGGCGATGCCCTTGGCGAAGACGTGACCGCAGCCTCTGCAAGCGAAGACGAGCACGACGGCTCGCCGCCCGAAAAGGACGCGCTCTGGGAAGCCCTCAAAAAGGTCTTCGACCCCGAAATTCCCGTCAACATTGTCGATCTAGGACTAGTTTATTCGCTCAACACCACAGAGCGACTCGAAGGCGGCCACAAACTCGACATGGACATGACTCTCACCGCTCCCGGCTGCGGCATGGGACCCGCCATCGCCGAAGACGCTAAAAGCCAACTCGAACGCGTCCCCGGTGTGAGCGAAGCTGAAGTCAACATCGTCTGGGATCCACCTTGGAACCAAGACATGATCAGTGAAGAAGG
>PKCJ01000032.1 GCA_002862945.1 Opitutia bacterium
TCTTGGCGATGGAGTTGATGGCAGATTGGGTTTCTTTAGCCAGTGCGCTGATTTGACGGTTGAGCTCAGCGAGGAACTGCTGTTCTAGTAGCGCATCGGCAGAACCATACTCTCGACGCAGAGTTTCAATCGCGACTGATAGGTTAGAAATTTGCGCATCGATATCGCTCTTAGAACTTGCTGAAGCCACCTGAGAGCGAAGACGGTCGTTTTCTCGGCGCAGCTCTTCAATTTCGAGACGTATTGTTTTGAGGCTCTGCCCGAGTAGATTGACGTCTTGGTTTAGGTTGGCCACCGTAACACGAATATTTTCCTGAGCGGCAACGGGACTGATGAGCAGGAAGACACTAGTAAGGTTAGAAAGTGCCTTAATGAAAAACTTAGTCATGTAAAATAAGATTTTCGGCACAGCTTGAAATGTCAAAGAAAAGAGTTGGTGAAAGGTCGTATTATCTATGGTCTTTAATCAAATGATTCATCAAAATCAATACTGGGTTCATGATTTAAGCCCTTTGCTGTTTCGCTTCCCGGAGAATCCCCTCGGACTCGACGGAATTCGCTACTACGGACTGGCCTACCTGATTGGTTTCCTTGGGGCTTGGCTTCTACTCAAACTGTACAACAACAAGGGTAAGTTTGTCATTGATGCAGATGCTAGGTCGACCTTGATGACTGCGATCATCATTGGTGTATTGGCAGGTGGTCGTCTTGGCTACATGCTACTTTACGACCTAGAGACCTTTTTGGCTAATCCGCTACAGGTCTTCCGAGTCGATCAAGGTGGCATGTCAAGCCATGGTGGCTTTGTGGGCGTATTAATCGCTATATTCTGGTATGCACGAAAGCAGAGGTGCGATTTCCTAAATCTCGGCGACGTCGTGGTCACGCTCGCGCCACTAGGCCTGATGCTGGGGCGTATCGCTAACTTTATAAATGGTGAACTGTGGGGTCGTGTGACAACTGTGAGTTGGGCAGTTATCTTCCCTGATAGTCCCAAAAACTACAATGTGGCACTACAAAAATATGGCGCAGAACCCAGACACCCTTCGCAACTCTACGAAGCCGTCCTAGAGGGCGGGCTCATGTTGGCTTATGTACAATGGCGCTTCTGGTGTAAACGTCCCAGTGCAGGGCAATTGGGCGGTGAGTTTTTGATCGGATACGGGATCATGCGCATGCTAGGTGAAATGTTTCGTGAGCCAGATGCCGAGTTAATTTATGGGCTAAGTCGTGGGCAGTTTTACTCGATTTTTATGATTCTTGCAGGGGCGATTACAATCTGGATTGCGAAGCGGCAGGGGAAATACTCTAATAACTGAGAACGCCTTTCGCCATCGTGCAAGAAAAAGGCAGCTAAACTTTAAGCGCAAATCCGTCAGGCACGATGGTGTCTTTGCAGACGACGAGGACGCCGTCGCGAATGGCAATATCTACGTTTAGCCCATAATTATCAGGTAATCCGGTCGGGTCGAGCACGACATTACTTCCAATGCGGACATTTTTATCGAGGATTGCATTTTTCACGATGCAATTCTTTCCAACGCCGTAATCGGGGCGTTGCAGCGACTTATTCTCCTTAAGGTCCTCAAGCGTTTCAAATTTATCGGCACCCATCATAACGACATTCTCAAGCAGAGATCGATCGCGGACGACTGAGCGCACCCCTAGCGTAGAATGATGGATCTTCGCATCTGTAACAATACAACCATCGGCGAGAATTGCACGGTTGATTACACATGAGTTGATCTTCGATGCTGGAAGAAAGCGTGCGTGAGTAAAAATACGTGCGTCTTCGTCAAAAAAGTTAAACGGTGGCACTGGGTCCGTCAGGCGGATATTGGAATCGAAGAAGGCTTTAACCGTTCCGATGTCCTCCCAGTAGTCGTCAAAGACATAACTGCATATCTTTGACTTGCCCAGCATGCCAGGTATAATCTCTTTACCGAAATCAGTAGCATCAGTTTTTAGGGCGTCAATTAGAGTGTTTGCATTAAAGATATAGATGCCCATGGAGGCGAGGCAGTAATCCTTAGCGCCGGGATCTTTCATTCTTTTTTTTACGCTATCGCTTATAGCGAGGCCTTGGATTACTTTGGGGTCACTTGGCTTTTCGACGAACTCGGTGACCTCTAAATTATCGTTAATCCGCATGAGTCCTAGGCCTTCGGCTCGATCAAGCTCAAGCGGCTTCGCAGTGATCGTGACCTCTGCGCCAGAAGCATCATGCTCACGAACGACATCTTCCAAATCCATGCGGAAGAGTTGATCACCCGAAAGGATTATGTAGAGATCACCTTCGCTATTGCCTTGAAAGTGGTGCATGTTTTGGCGAACCGCATCGGCAGTACCTTGATACCAATTGTCGCTCTTGTCCGTTTGTTCAGCAGAAAGAATATCTACAAAGCCACCCGCATAAGGATCAAATTTATAAGATTCCTGAATGTGTCGGTGAAGCGAGGCGGTATTAAACTGCGAAAGGACAAATATCTGATTAAAACCAGAATTGAGGCAGTTGCTGATCGGGATATCAACTAGGCGATACTTGCCAGCTAGCGGCACAGCAGGCTTGCAGCGGTCTCTGGTCAATGGACTGAGACGTGAGCCGCGACCACCGCCCATTATAATGCAGATTATTTTTCGTTTTTTCATAGGTCACTCTGTAATTTGAGTAAATGCAATAAGCTTGAAACTTACAGAGTCTCAGAGCTTATTTGAAGCTTTATGTGTGGAATTGTCGGATATATCGGCCGCAATCGTGCGGGAAGTGTAATGCTGGATGGTCTCAGGCGCTTAGAATACCGAGGCTACGACTCATCGGGTATGGTTGTCTCTAATGGTAAAGGATTTGAACAAACCAAACGCACTGGTCGTGTGGTCAACCTAAAGGAATCACTCGATGAGTCCCAACTTGAAGGTAATCTTGGCATTAGCCACACACGTTGGGCGACCCACGGTGATGTGACCGAAGCTAACGCTCACCCCCATACGAGTAGTGATGGTAAGATTTCTTTGGTCCATAATGGAGTAATCGAAAACTATGCCGGGATGAAGGATTTTCTTACGGGTAAGGGCTATACTTTTCAGTCGGAAACGGACTCAGAAGTACTCTGTAATCTAATCGCTTACCATTACGACAAGGAACCCAAAGACGGTAAAAAGAATCCTTTTCACGAGGCAGTGCGCAAGAGTCTGCGACACGTCGATGGCACTTATGGGATCGCTGTAATCTGTCCAGATTTCCCCAATGAGCTAATTGGGGCTCGCAAAGGCTCACCTCTGATTATCGGCATCGGTAATGGAGAAAATTTACTCGCATCCGACGTCAACGCTATCACGCATTGCACACAAAACGTCGTTTATCTTGATGATAACGAGATCGTGCATCTCAAAAACGACGACTTTTCCATTACCACAGTCTCCAGAAAAAGCGTCGAAGCGATTATTCATAAAGTCGATTGGGACACATCCGAGGCAGAGTTAGGCGATTACGATCACTTTATGCAAAAGGAGATATTCGAGCAACCGATTTCATTGGAGAACGGTATGCGTGGACGTTTCTCCGACGACGATAGCACTGCGGTATTCGGGGGCCTAAATCTTAATCCACAAGAACTGCGCAAGATTGATCGCATCCTTTTTATCGCCTGTGGCACAGCTTGGCACTCATGCCTTGTGGCTGAATATTTGATCGAGCGCTTCGCCCACATTCCCGTTGAGGTGGAGTATGCTTCCGAGTTTCGCTACCGTGACGCTCCACTCGACAAAAATACGCTCGTGATCGCGATCAGCCAGTCCGGAGAAACTATCGACACCCTTGGTGCGCTCCGCGAGGCAAAGCGCAGGGGCTATCGCACGTTGGCGATTAACAACAGCGTCGGCTCGACTATTGCCCGTGAAAGCGATGGCGGCATATACCAACACGCCGGCCCCGAGGTTGGAGTGGCTTCGACCAAGGCATTTACCTCGCAAATCATGATCTCTGCCCTGCTCGCACTCTACCTCGGTCGCCTCCGCGATCTGGCTTACGGAGATGGCGTTGAGATTGTGAAAGCTCTCAGGACTGTGCCCGAGCAAGTCAAAGAGATTCTTAAGCAGAACGATAAAATCGCATCCATCGCCAAGAAGTATGCCAAATACGAAGACTGCCTCTTTCTTGGTCGTCAGTTGATGTTTCCCATCGCGCTAGAAGGTGCACTCAAGCTGAAAGAGATTTCCTACATTCACGCCGAAGGTTACCCAGCTGCCGAGATGAAACATGGCCCCATCGCATTGATTTGTGAAGACTGCCCAAGCGTCTTCCTTGCTGCCAGTGGCGAGATATTTAACAAAAGCCTAGCCAACATACAGGAAGTCAAAGCCCGCAAGGGCAAAGTTATTTGCATTGCAAGCGAAGGGTGCGACATCCCCGATGGACTGGTCGATGATACGATTCTGGTTCCCGAGTGCCACGAGATCGTGAAGCCTATCTTAATGAGTATCCCAATCCAGCTTTTCAGCTATCACGTGGCCATCGAGCGCGGCTGCGACGTGGACAAGCCGCGTAACCTAGCAAAGTCCGTCACGGTGGAATAATTCTGAGTGGATATTTGGTTAACCCATATATCCTCAATATTGAGAAAAAAGTAGTTTCCAATCATCTGAGTATTTTACCACTCACAGATGAACAAAAGGAACGACTCGAGAGAATCTACAGATTACATCGTCGAGGTTATTCTACTCGGAGAATCTGTGATTCAATGAATAAAAAGTATGGGACTACTTTAACAACTAATCGTCCCTACTACCCTTCTCTTATTTGGGGATCTCTGGATAAGTATAAAAAGAGATTAAAGAGAATGAAGACCTTTGAAGTGGAATATAAGAAGGTTGAATTTGAAAAGGTTGAGATTAGGAAGACATCGAAAATCTAGAAAAACGAATCCCTCCGCCCATGCCATATTAAGTTTATATCATAAATACTTCTATGCTGTATTGGCATTATTCGTAAGCTTTAATAACAGCCTGTGTCCCTTTGTTATCGAGACCTTGATCTGCAATCTGATCAAATTTAGCTTTGGCAACTTTGAGGCCCGGTATTGGAATCCCCATCGCTTCACTGGAATCAATTGCTATCTGCATATCTTTTATAAAATGCCGCACAAAAAAGCCAGGCTCATAATCATCGCGTAAAATACGTGGCGCCAAATTAGTCAGCGACCAACTTCCTGCTGCTCCACTGCTAATGCTCTTTAGGACAGTCTTTTGGTCTAGTCCAGCAGCTTTGGCGTATGTCAAGCTCTCGCACATAGCTAACATCGAAGATGCAATCCCTATCTGATTTGCCATCTTAGTATGCTGTCCACTTCCTGCCGAACCTTGATACACAACATTACTCCCCATAAGTTCAAATAAGGGAAGAACACGATTAAATATTTCTTTCTTTCCGCCGACCATAATAGACAGCATTCCACTTTTGGCGCCTACATCTCCTCCTGATACTGGAGCATCAAGAGAATGGAGCCCTTTTTTAATCGCAACTGAAGCAATCTTTTTTGCAAGATCTGGCGTCGAAGTAGTCATGTCCACTATAATGCTTCCTGGCTTAGCTTTCTCAACGATACCATTAGAACCTAAAAACACGGTTTCTACGTCCTTAGGAAATCCAACAATAGCGAAAATAATATCGCACATCTCAGCCACTGATCCTGGGCTATCGCAAGCATGTGCACCAGAAGCAACCAGCGACTGCGTCTTAGCTGAAGTACGATTATAAACATACAGTTCATATCCTTCTTTTAGTATGTGCGACGCCATAGGGTTACCCATGACGCCTGTACCAATAAAACCTATCTTTGTTGATTCTTTTTTCATAATTCTAATTAAGCGGTAAAGCTACGACCAAGCCCCCTTTTCTTAAGCCATCGACGAAAAGCAATCGATGCCTTATCTGCCTTAGCATGAACTTCCTTAGAGACAGCAAGAGGTATTTCTTCGGGCTTTTGCTTCTCAATCATTGCGCGATCTTCTCCAAGAATCTTTTGCTCCCAAGCAAGAAGATCTGCAACTGGAACATCTTTATCAAAATTTCGAGTAAACACAACGATCAGCTGAGAGCGCTTTGCAGAAATCGGTGTGATATTAATATGAATGATGTGTTCGCGACCGCCAGGATACGAAATAGAAGTACGCGTACAGAAAGGAAGAAATAAGGTACGATGCATGTGGCGCTGCAACTGCGTTGTATCCGAAATTGGCGAATCACTTGGATTATGTGCCATGTAATCAAAGGCCATTGTCATTTGATAGTCAGTCTCACTGAAGGCATACTCTGAACCTTGACTGGCGCTGGACTCTTGACCGAATGTATTACGATGAACAAAAGAAAAGTGCGCATTATCGATAAAGTTTTCAATCGCACGACCGGAGGAACACTCCCATATCTCTGGGCCCATTACAAAACGAAGAAAATCCGGATTATCGGCCTCTGGTTCCCAATTCGGTAAACAATTCTTCGGTTCACCACTTAAACAAATCCAAATTAGACCATATTTTACCTCGTGTAAGTAAGTCTCCAATCGAATGCGTGATGGAATTTTCCAATCTGGATCACTTGGTACCTTTTTGCAGTCTCCTTGCGAGTCATACTCATAGCCATGATAGGGACAAACTATACAACTCCCATTGACCCAACCTTCCGTTAAGGGAGCCCCACGGTGTACGCACAAGTCCTTAGCAACTACATACTCTTCGCCTAGTCTTGCGATAACAATAGGAATATCAAGGACTTGCTTGGCTATCGGCTTCTTGCCGACTTCTTCTTCAAGAGCTAGCGGATACCACATATCCGCCAATGCATTCCAATCTGTCTGTGAAAACGTGCTATTATCTGGAAAAGTGGCAACACTTTGAGCTGATACGTTTGACATTATTGCTGGTTAGCAAAATTCATTCCAAAATATTAACTAATCTTGGCACACATGTGGCTAATACAATTGTATGACTCCCTACATATTATGGGCATTTACGTTCCTCACTTTCTACTTACTTTGGCTCGTTTATCTGACTGTAAAGTCATGGATGAACAAGTCTGGTACCTTACGCGATTACTTCTTAGCAGGCAATGATGTAGGGTTCATTCCATCACTGCTCACATTCTGGGCGACTTACTTCAGCGCCGCAGCATTAATAGGGGCTTCAGGCTACTACTACATTCATGGTATTGGTAATTTTCTCTTCGCTTCGCTGGGTTACTGCATACTCGCAGTTGTGACTGGAACTGTAGGCGTCAGATTATGGAAACTCTCTAGAAAGTACCCGACTATACGCTCTCCTATTCAACTGTATTTACGCAGCTTTAATTCTCCTCGACTAGAAACCCTATTTGTTATCATTAGCCTGTTATGCCTCGTGCCTTACATGGCTGCACAAATTACTGGCTTCGCAAGACTGCTCGAAGGCGCGATAGGACTCCCCTATTTAGGAACCGCTGCTGGGGCACTAATTATTATATATCTCTACTCGGAATCAGGGGGACTCAAAAATATTGTTCGTACCGATGTTCTGCAGTCATTAATGACAATTATTGGCTGTATTGGTCTAGTAATCGCATTCCTGTGGATTTACTGGGACTTTGATTTCAGGTTGTTTTTCAAAGACGTTGATGCGCTCTATATCCCCTCTCTTATGGGAATACCTGGCCCAAAACATTTCTATACTCCAATCATAATTATTAGTCTGGCTGTGCTAATATCTCTAGGTGCCGTACCGATGGCTCATAATGCACAGCGCTACATGATCGTGCGTGAACTTAAATACTTAAAAAGAATTATGTTCCTTTTTCCTGCAATGGGTATCTTCGTCACAATGGTAGCAATGGTACTCGGCCTTGGCGGAGCAGTCCACTTCCCCGGTCTAGAAAGCGGTGACCAAGTTATCGGTCGAGTCACTGCAGCAGTTCCTGCGGCGATTGGCGCACTAGCCACAATAGGAATTGTAGCCTCTACGATGTCGACAGCAGACTCCATACTTCTCAGCGTCGGTTTTATAGTAAGCGAGCAGAAATACCGAAACAATAGCTCCCAGAACTATAATCAAATCCGCTCTCTTAACCGCTGGTGTATTCTTACCGTCACCGTATTTTCGTTTATGGCGAGTATACAACCGAGCCTAGTGACCGAATTTGCATTTAATGCATTTGGCGGCATGTTACAAATTGCACCTGTCATGATTGTAGGCATATACGAAATACGGATTGCAAAAATTTGGGCATTTATAAGCGCACTCAGTGGCTTAAGCATAGTTGTGTTAGGAAATACTCCACTTTACGGACAACTTCCCTTCAATGAAATACCACACTACTTTGTCGGATTCATAACTGCTACAGCTATGTTAGTATTCGGCAAAATATGCACAAAAAACTAACACTCTTTGTAATCCTCATATCAAATAATGAAGTAAATATGCTTGTTAGCATAACTGTAGACAGAGCTGCACATTGATAAATTACACTCAGATTTATTCCGTCACTGTGGAGTAATTCTCGTGTAATACTTTTAAAGATAATCTCGAATCCTTACATTTTACATATACACAAAAGAATCAGGACAGGATTCTTATCCCTACCCTCAATTTATAGAGAGGATAGGATAGAAAGACTAGAGGACATTTGGAGTCTTTATAATCAGGGTTGTCGCATGAATTATTTTTGGTAATGTCGGCTTAAATGTTGCCGGTAACCTACAAGCACCCCATGACGGGTTTATTGGTAGTGGCGCATCACTTGTCAGTGTAATCACTGGTATCGTAGTCATGGGGCTGCTTGGTGACTAAGCTAAAACAAGCATTTAACTATTTCTAAGGAGCTATTTTATAGCTCCCCCTTTATGCCTAAATAAAGTCTAAATTCAAACCCACTATACCGTTATTGAAGTCTTTTTGTTTGCGATAGTAGTAAACATATGCCAGTTATCACAGACCACTTGTGCGACTCCCTCCCCTTGAGTAATTACAAAAACCTCAACCTCTCCTATTAGATTATGTTAACACGAATGGCATGTGCTTTTTCCCGTTTATCTGATTGGTTCCAAGAAAAGACTCTTTCAGAATCGGCACGTAAACGATCTGAGCAATGGGTATTTTTTATCGCGCTAACTAGCTTCTTTGTGCACCTCGCCTTAATTGGCCTGAATTATCTAGGCATATTCGGGAATAATAGTATCGATCTGCTGTCCGATCCAATCGTGGCCATTTACACCCCCTTTTCCTTTATATTAGTCTATGAAGTTTATCTTCTAATTTATTTTCTACCGGCTTCGATCACCCAGTATATAGCTAAGCAGTATGAAATAATTACCCTGATTGTCATTCGGCGTATATTTAAAGATATTTCTGATTTAGAACTTACGGCTAATTGGTTTCAAAATAAGGAGAGCCTACAATTTACCTACGATATTTTTACTACGCTTATGCTCTTCGCGTTGCTCTTCGTATTTTATTTGCTAATGAAAAAGGCTTGGCGCCCACAAACTAAAGCGCCTGATGCTGCCCTATCCCAATTTATCGCTATCAAGAAGCATCTAAGTGTCCTGCTTGTGCCAGTCTTCTTGATCCTAGCTCTCTTTAGTTTCGGCACATGGCTTATGGACATGGTTCAATTTGATAATGAGTTGAGCGCACCTGGGGGTAATTTAAATAATGTCTTTTTTGACGACTTTTTTACCGTATTAATTTTAGCAGATGTCCTGCTCTTGATCTTCTCTTTTGTCCACCGTCAAAGCTTTGCAAAAGTAATTAGAAACTCTGGTTTCATTATTTCAACGGTTATGCTAAAGCTCTCTTTTAGTGCGACTGGACTACTAAATATTTCGCTCATTGTAGGTGCTGTTTTCTTCGGAGTCTGCATCCTCTTTATCTACAACCAATATGAGCGACTCTCTCTGGATGCAGATCTACCTACTACATAGTCGGTTTGATGCATTGAATCAAAAGATGAAGTAGCTTTGTTCTATCTCGTGCACGAGAATCCGAGATTTACTCAAGTATGGCCGCCTCCTGTATTTTTTATTCTAGTTTCTGATCGATTATGAAAGACATTTCTCCATTACATCTCAACAAGCAGGTCAGCTCAAAAAACTCATCTAATATACCTCACGTGGTGATATTAGGAGGGGGATTCGCTGGTTTGGCAGCAGCGAAAGCACTCGCTAAATATCCGGTCAAAATTACTCTTATAGATAAAGAGAACCATCACCTTTTTCAACCGCTTCTCTATCAGGTTGCGACGGCAGGGCTTTCTGCAGCCGATATTGCGCAACCTCTGCGGCATATCTTTTCTGGCCAGTCTAATTTGACTACATTAATGGATGAAGTGGTTGATTTTGACTTACATACTTCCAAGGTTCATCTTTGCACGCAAAGCATTAGTTATGATTATATGGTCATTGCACTAGGTGTGACTACAGGATACTTCGGCAATCAACAGTGGGCTCGATTCGCGCCCGGGCTCAAGACCCTTGATGAGGCAACTGAGCTTCGCCGTAGGGTTCTTTTAGCTTTTGAACGTGCAGAATTAACCAACGACCCAGATCAAATTGCGCTGTGGCTGACTTTTGTTGTAGTTGGAGGAGGTCCTACTGGTGTCGAGTTAGCGGGAGCAATTGCTGAACTTGCCCAGCACGTTATGGCAAAGGACTTCCGACATATCGACTCAACCAAGGCGGAAGTACATTTAATCGAAGCAGGCTCCAGATTACTGAACAATTTTCCAGGGGGACAGTCCAGTTATGCGCACAAACGTCTGACTAAAATGGGCGTAAAAGTTCACCTAGGCGAGCCAGTTACAAGTGTTTGTGCCGATGGAGTCACCCTGTCCCAATCAACGATTTCTTCAGGTACAATCTTATGGGCCGCTGGAGTGGAAGCGAATTCTGTCGCAAGTAATCTTGGGCAGGTCCCGAGGGATCGCGCGGGTCGCCTAGAAGTGAATCCTGATTTGATGCTACCTAATTTCGAAAATGTATTCGTTGCTGGGGACTTGGCTAAATTGTCTGATTTTAAAGGCAAGCAAGTGCCCTGCCTTGCCCCAGCAGCTACTCAAATGGGTCGTCATGCTGCGAGGCAAATAGCTCGCGATTTAGATGGGCGCCCATTGAAGCCTTTTATCTATTTCGATAAGGGCAATATGGCAACAATTGGCCGTAGTAGTGCGGTGGCCAATTATCGCAAGATTTCAATAAATGGGTATTTTGCATGGGTTGCGTGGCTCGGAGTACACCTTGTTTTTCTCATGGGTATGCGCAATCGCATAAGCGTTTTCCTTAATTGGGCTTGGTCATACTTAGCCTGGCGTCAAGGTGCTCGTATAATTACTAAAAAATTACCAGGTAGGGGTGATGGCTCAAGCGCGACTAACTCCTCTTGAGATTATTCATCTCGAGTATATTTTTCTAAAAAATTTATGACAGGGATAAATTCCTTAATCATGATATCGATATTTTACCTCTAGATCCTTAAAGTAATTGGTTCGAGTCGATACTCTTGAGCACCTATTGTAAGATAACGTAGCTTGGTTCTATCTTGTGCACGAGAATCCGGGATTGACTCAGGTTTCACAGCCTCCTGTCTTCTCTTTTCTAAATTCTAATTTCTGATCGATTATGAAAGACATGTCTCCACTTGAGCAAATCCGCCACTCTTGCTCGCACGTGCTCGCCACCGCTATCCTGCGTCTATTCCCTGAGACGCAACTCGACATCGGGCCTCCCACCAAGAGCGGCTTCTACTATGACATCGATCTAGATAAGAAGCTCGACGCTAAGGACCTTGAAGCGATCGAGCTTGAAATGAAGAAGGTGATTAAGGAAAACCAGAAGTTCACCCGCATTGAATGCTCTCGTGAAGAGGCGGTGGTCAAGATCAAGGAAATCGGCCAAGATCGCTATAAACTTGGCCGTCTTGATGACATTCCTGAGGGCGAACAAGTTAGCTTCTATCAAAACGGTGAATTCATCGACCTCTGTGCTGGTTCCCATGTGGGTTATACTAAAAAAATCAAAGCTTACAAACTGCTCTCCATAGCAGGTGCCTATCACCGTGGGGACGAGAAGAACAAGCAATTACAGCGCATCTACGGAACCGCTTTCGCCAGTAAAGAGGAACTCGCAGAGTATCTTGAGCGTCTCGAGCAAGCCAAAGCCCGTGATCATCGAAAGTTAGGCAAAGAGCTAAAGCTCTTTCATATCGACGAGGTAGGCGGTGCTGGCATGGTACTTTGGACGCCTAATGGAGCGGTCATTCGCCAGGAGCTTCAAGACTTTATCATGGAAGAGCTGCGTATGGCCCACTACGACCAAGTTTTTACCCCGCACATCGGTAAGCTAGGCCTATTCCGCACCTCTGGGCATTTCCCCTACTACAAAGAATCGCAGTTCCCACCAATTATCGAGCCTGGCACTATGGATCGTCTTGCGCAAGAGACCTGCTCTAGCGCCGATCTTTCCAAGATGCTTGATAATGGCGAAATCGACGGTTACTTGCTCAGGCCGATGAATTGCCCGATGCACATCAAAATCTTCGACAGTCAGCCCCACTCCTATCGCGACCTTCCTGTGCGCCTAGCCGAATTTGGCACCGTTTATCGCTGGGAGCAATCTGGAGAACTCAACGGCATGACTCGAGTCCGTGGTTTCACCCAGGACGATGCGCACATATTTTGCACCGAAGAGCAACTAGGCCAAGAAATCAAAGGGTGCCTCGACCTTGTCAAATTCGTTTTCAATACCCTCGACATGTCCGACTACCGCGTGCGTATCGGACTGCGTGACCCTGATTCGACAAAATATGTGGGCGAACCCGAAAAATGGGATAAGGCCGAGGAAGCACTCCGCGAAGCCGCGCAAACTCTCGATGTCGACTACATAGAAGAGCCCGGTGAAGCCGCCTTCTACGGCCCTAAGATCGACTTTGTGGTCAAGGATGTGATCGGTCGAGAATGGCAACTTGGCACTGTACAAGTAGACTACAATCTCCCTGAACGCTTTGACCTCACTTACATCGGTACCGACAACGAGAAGCATCGCCCTGTCATGATTCATCGTGCGCCATTTGGTTCGATGGAGCGTTTCTGTGGCTTGTTGATCGAGCACTTCGCGGGCAACTTCCCTATCTGGCTTGCGCCTGAGCAAGTGCGTATTCTGCCAATGAATGACGAACTCGTGCCCCAAGCGCGTGAGATCGAAAAGCTGCTTAAAGCCGCCAAGATTCGAGTTACGGTCGACGATATTGCCGACAAGCTCGGCGCTAAGATTCGTAAGTGTCATGTCGACAAGATACCTACCTTCCTCGTCCTTGGTAGACAAGAAGCGGAACAAGGCCTCGTCAAAGTTAACTCACGCACCAATGCTTCACTGGAAGGCTTAAAGACACCCGCTGAGTTTATGGGCGAGTTGCTGCAAAAAATAGCCGATAAGTCACTGTCCGAACCGAAGGAGGATTAGGTTTTACTGTATAGAGTTTAACATATTCGATACCACGCGGGAAGGTCTTTAAAAAATTATATTAAAGGCTGACTCTGAGTGCCCTCACCTTGGCCATACGTGCTTGTCGCCGATAGAGCCAATCCACATTGTTTCCTAGAAAGCTCCTAATTTTCTGCGGCTTTTTTTATTTTACAGTCACCCGAGCGATTAAATGCATTCACAAGAGCAAATGGGGTTGATTTTTTAAAATCAAAGCCCAATTTTTTTGATATGCGTAAAATGCGCAGTTTATGAGCGATCCAAATTTCGACCATTCTGAAGGCGACTGGGAAGAGTTTTCCAGTGATCCCTACTGGAGTGAATCCCAGTGGCGAAACTATCTAAAAGGTTCCGACAAGGACACTGCGCGCTTCCTATCGTATTACAATAGCGTCAAAGATAAGCCAAATCATCTTGACGAAGTCGCATCCCTAATGGGCTGGGATTCCGAGGACATGTCTATGACTGAAGATTTCAGTTTCATAGAAAACACCGATAGCGATGAGGAGAATCAAAATGATTCTATTGATTCCAATCACTCAAACGGACTCGGTGACATGAATGAAGGTGCTCCCTACACCCTCCACCGCCATCCTGTCTTTGTTGTCACACGCTCGCTTTACCGCTATTTACACAAGAGCTGGGAGCATTTCATGCTACACAGTCAATACGCCATTTCCCCAAAACTCAGCTGGGATTATGCAAATAGCCTGCATCTTGCTGAAATGAATGTTTTACTCTCTATCCAAGCATTAGATCTAGGGGATTTCGGTCTGTCTATTTGTCATCTAAAGAACAGCTTGAGTGCGCTCAATCAAACGCTACACATTCTTGAACAAGTCACACATTCCAATGCTGCCCTCCTCAATGGTTTCCGCGATGAAGCTCGAATACGTATTTTCGACCTCCGTGAGCTTTGGATCCGTGTTTTGGGTGACTGTCGGCATGAGTGCGAGCGGCGCTCTGGTGGGCAAGATTAGTCGCAGATTCGTCATTTGCCCTTAATTTGCCAATGAACTCTCTCCGTCGCTTTTACTTTCGCGTAACACAGGCCAGCCCTGAGCGCAAAGCCAACCGCTCGCTTCTAAAAAGGGCAAAAAAAGGCGATGTGGAGTGCTACCTAGTTCTCGTGGCTAACTACCTTGACCTCTCCTTGGTCTATTTTGGTGCTTCTATCCATGAAGACTACCAAGTGCGGCACACACGCGTTGAGCAGATCTTTGCCGCACTTTGGCAACATCTTGCTTGTGCAGAGCGCCTATCAGACTTCGAGTATATGCTTGCTAGTGCGTTGTTAGAAAATACTCCCCAATCTGGTGGCATCACGTCACCTGAAGCCCTTGTCATTAAACTCCGTCTTTTAGATCCGAGGACCCGTTTCGCGTTAATCGCTTATGAGTTTGAAAGCTGGCCGCTTCATTGGGTCGCGCTTCTGCTGCGCATCCGCCCGCGCGCGCTTCATAGACTACTCTCGGAGGCCCGCTGCGAACTTTGTGGTATTAGTTGGGAGTCTTTAGTAGAAGAGGAGCGCACATGCCTCGAAGCAATGAGTGCAGCGATGGATAAATCTCCTAATATTCGCACTAACAAAGCCCTAAGTCGCCGCGTAACCACTTATTCGCGAGTCGTCGACATTAAAGCACTTTGGCTTGAGCTACGCCCTGAGTTAGTCGAGGTGCGTCATCGCTACCTTTTAGAGACGACCAAGCGTGAGCAAGTGCTCGGCAACATCCTAAAAGCAGTTAAAATTACGCCTATGAATCTGCCCCCGTTTGTCGACCGTGTCGTCAATACCGTGTATTTCGCACGCCACGCCAAAATCAAGGTTTCTTGATTCGAGAATAAGGTGCCTCCAACTGTGTCTCACTTTCCCTTTTTCATGCAGCGCGCTATCCTTTATATGCTAGTTCTTCTCGGTCTACTCACGACCGCAGTTCGGGCTGAATTAATTAGTGGCCCTATGATCGCCCATCTCGAAATGCGCGAGGCCAAGATCTGGATTCAAACCGACGAACCTACCCTCGTTCGAGTCGCCTACGCAAATGCAGATGATCCTAACGCCCTCCACTGGACGATTCCTGAAGAAACTGATAGCAAGCAAGCTCACACTGCCCTAGTCACGCTTGATAAGATTGAGCCTGGTCTTAACTATAGCTACCGAGTTGAACTTAACGGTGAAATCGTTACTAGCCCCGCAAGATTTAGCAGCCCTGCTAATTACCATGGCCGCAGCCCGCCCCCTGATTTCAAGGTCGCAGTGGGCGGCGCGCACTACGTAATCGAAGAGGGCTTTGAACCCCCCTACCAATTACTCGGTGGCGGCTACAACATCTTCAGTGCCATCAGCGAGAGTCAACCAGCGCTCATGATTTGGGCCGGCAACACCGCGCATCTTCGTCAGAGCGACTGGTCTACCCAAAGCGGCTACCTCAAAAGATATAACAAAGCACGATCCGTATCAGAGCTCCAGCCACTCCTACAAAGTATTCCGCACTACGCCACTTGGGGTGAACTAGACTACGGGGCACCAAACGGCGGGATGAACAGTGCCTATCGCGAAGTAGCAGAATCGAGCTTCGAAGCCTACTGGCCTCGTCCAGTAGTCGTCAGTCAACTCGAAGGTGTAGCCACACAATTTCGTCACGCGGATGTTGATTTCTTTGTCCTAGATGTATGCAGTTACCGTAACGATACGCCAGTCAGTTCGTCCCCTCCTCAAATTTTAGGCAAAGGCCAAATTGAGTGGCTACGACAGGCGCTGATCCAAAGTGAGGCTACCTTCAAACTCATCATAGCAGGTGCGCCCATCTTAAACCCAGCCAATTCACGCAGTAATCTCAGTTATGCAGAGCGAGAGCACAACGATCTGCTACAAATGTTGCGCGATGCGCGTATCGCAGGTCTATTTTTCATCAGTGGCGGCAAGAGCTACGGTGAGCTCACACGCCTTGTACACGCAAATAGTTACAATCTATACGACCTTACGCTCGGTCCACTCACCGCTAACCCCGGTAACAACGAGGAGGAGTTGAACTTCTTCCGTCAACCTAGCACTAGCACCTTTGAGCGCCACTTCGCATTGATCGAATTTAGTGGCTCCGAGTCAGAGCGCTACCTGACCATCCGTGTCATGAGCGTCGAAGGCAAAGAGCTCTGGAGCCGCAACATATCGGCTAATTCTTTGCAACCTGTGAAATAATACGAGACTGCTGTAATTGTCATTATAGATCCACTGATTTGGTTCAAAATCGAGTCCTAACCTTCATCAATCATCTTCTTTAACAAGCCATCGAGCATCGCCGGATTCGCCTGACCCCTCGTCGCTTTCATAACCGGTCCCTTCAAGGCATTCAGCGCTTTGACATTACCCTCTTTGTATTGAGCCACGGCTTTGGCGTTCCCCGCAATTGCTTCACGGCAGAGGGCTTCTATTTCATCTATGTCGTTACTTTGCTTCAGCCCTTTTTTCTCGACGATAGCGTCGGGCATCTCGCCTGTGACAAACATCTCGTTAAACACTTCTTTACCTATCTGTTTGGAGATGATGCCTTCATCGATGATCTTGACGAGGGTAGCGATGTGGGAGGGAGTCAATTTACACTGCCCAACATCGAGCGCACAATCGCCACTATCGGAGGCTGCAGATAGTTCTCGCAATAAATCGTTGCTGATGTAATTAGCTATCTGCCTGGGTGCCTGATGCGTCTGTAAAGCTTCCTCAAAGAATTCGCATAACTCACGGTTAACACAAAGTACGCTCGTAAGGGTGAATGGCAATTTGAACGACTCTTGGTAGCGGCGTTGCTTATCAAGCGGAGGCTCGGGCAGCTCGGCTTCAAGCTCTTTGATACGGGAGCGATCCATTTGAACGGGCATGAGATCAGGATCAGGGAAATATCGATAGTCGTGAGCCTCTTCCTTACTACGGAGCGGAAAGCTACTGCTACTCTCAACATCCCAACGGCGGGTTTCCTGTGTAATGCTACCGCCCTTCTTTAGAACCTCGGTCTGGCGATCTATCTCGTATTCGATCGCGGCTTTGACGTTGGAAATTGAATTGAGGTTCTTCATTTCGGTGCGGGTGCCAAGTTTATTAGTGCCGACAGGACGCAGGGAGACGTTAGCGTCGCAACGGAATTGCCCTTTTTCCATGTCGCAGTCTGAAATTCCCGCATAAACGATCATATTACGTAGGCAGTTGAGGAAAGCGACGGCTTCTGTCGACGAGCTCATATCAGGTTCAGTCACGATCTCAGCTAGGGGTGCACCAGCGCGGTTGAAATCGATGACGGTTTCGAAAGCCTCGTGGGTCAACTTACCTGGGTCCTCTTCAAGGTGGATACGGTTTAGGGTGACCCATCGGTGATCGCCTTCGACGTTACGAGAAGGGCCGGGCAGCTCAATCTCGACTTTGCCTCCGATGCAGAGCGGCTCTTCGTTTTGGGTGAGCTGGTAGTTCTTGGGTGAATCAGGGTAGAAATAGTTTTTACGATCCCACTTGCAAACCTCGGCGATCTCACATCCGAGCATAAGCCCGAGCTTAGCACATTTCTCGATCGCGGCGTAGTTGAGAACAGGCAAAGTACCAGGTAAACCTAGCACGACAGCATCGGTCAAGGTGTTGGGTGCGGCACCATATTGGTAAGGGGCTGCGGAAAACATCTTCGTACGAGTTTTAATTTGCACGTGGATTTCTAGTCCTATAACGGCTTCGTAAGGCATATGAGTGATGAGTGGAAAGTTGAAATATTTATTAGGCAGAGAGTTGAGATTTGATAACTCTCCAATCTACAAGGCGGGCATCATCTTGTAGTAGCCATGACTCTGCTCGAAGGCATTCGCTATTGCAAACATGTCAGCTTCGCCGAAAGCCTTGCCGATCACTTGCAAGCCTATGGGTAGTCCGCTTTCAGTGAAACCGCTGGGTATGGAAATCGCTGGCAGGCCTGCTAAGTTAACTGAAATGGTAAAAACATCGCTCAAATACATGGCAAGTGGATCGTCGGCACGCTCACCGCGTTTAAAGGCGGGTGTGGGAGAAGTCGGCGTCAAGATGGCATCTACCTGCTCGAATGCTTTTTCGAAGTCACCTAAGATACGACGACGGACTTTCTGAGCACGAAGATAATAGGCATCGTAGTATCCGGAACTGAGCACGTAAGTACCGAGAATTATTCGGCGTTTGACTTCATCGCCGAATCCTTCACCTCGGCTTTTAGTGAAGAGCGTCATGGCGTCCTTCGCCTCGTCGCTGCGATGGCCATAGCGCACGCCGTCGAACCGGGCTAAATTAGAAGAGGCCTCAGCAGTAGCCACGATGTAGTAAACAGGTACTGCCAGTTCAGAGTGCGGGAGGGATATATCCACGATTTCACAGCCTTGACTCTTATACCAGTCGATAGCTTTTTCTATGTTGGTCTTCACCTCAGGATCGATGCCCTCGGCGAAAAATTCTTGAGGAACGCCAAGCTTCCATGGACCCATCTTTTCTTTCAGTGCAGCAGCGTAATTAGTTTCGCCCTGAGGAGCAATCGATGTTGAATCAAGAGGGTCTTTACTCAGCATCGCCTCCATAAGGAGCGCGGCATCTTCGACTGTTCGTGCAAAAGGACCTACTTGGTCCAAAGAAGATGCAAAGGCTACGAGGCCGTAGCGGGATATGAGACCGTAAGTTGGCTTCATTCCAACCACACCGCAGAGCGCAGCCGGCTGGCGAATGGAGCCGCCCGTGTCGGTTCCTATGGTGGCAATCGCCTCCCCTGCTGCCATTGCAGCGGCGCTGCCCCCAGAGGAGCCACCAGGGATGGTTTCAAGATTCCAAGGATTGCAGGTAGTCTGATAAGCTGAGTTTTCCGTCGAGGATCCCATGGCAAATTCGTCCATATTGAGACGCCCCCAGATAACGACACCCGCCTTGCGGAGTTTAGCTATGCAAGTAGCGTCAAAGGGAGAGACATAGTTCTCCAGCATCTTGGAAGCACAGCGCAGCGGCTGGTCTTTCACCGCGAGCGTATCTTTGATCCCGATAGGGATGCCGTCGAGTGGACCAAGAGACTTGCCCGCTATACGCCTCTCGTCGGAAGCCTTAGCTTGGGAGAGCGCATCTTTAGGATCAGAGGAGAGGAAGGCTTTCACCTGAGCGTCAACTGCGGCAGTACGGTCAATGACTGCTTGCGTAATGGCCACAGAGGTGATTTCGCCCGCGGCAAGCATAGCAGCGAGTTCGGTGATAGTTTTAAAATGAAGGTCGGACATTATTGATAAGATAATGAGAGGTATTTATTCCACCACCTTGGGCACAACAACTTGGTTATCGCGGTGATCAGGGGCCATGCCAGTGAGGATTTCAGGGGCATAGGTTTCGCCAGTTAGGTCGCCTTCGCGCCAAACATTGGCGACACGGTGTGCGTGCGCCATAGGCTCAACACCTTCGACGTCGACGGAATTGAGCTTATCAAAGTAGCCGAGGATGTCGTCGAGTTGCGAACCGAGCTTTGACTTTTCCTCTTCGGACATATCCAACCGTGCTAGCTTGGCTACGTAGTCGATATCAATGTGTGGTGTTTCGCTCATAACAGTTATAAATTATAGATTAAGCGCATCTGATATTCATCTAGATGACAAGTCAGTATGGTGGTCTTGCCCATTGAGCGAATCGAAGGCGGCGATGGTTTCTTGAAAGCGGGTGTCCTCTTTGAAATGCATTTCCCTAAGATGTAATCACTTGAATTAGCGGTAAGCCTCAGTACGCTTTAAACTAAGCAGATTTAGGAGTCTTGATGGAAGCCAGCCTACTTCTTCATCCAACCCAGCTGAATGGCTTTGCCTTGTTTCTTCTTTTGCTTTTTTGGAAGTTGACCTTCAATCCACTTAACAATGGCACCACGACCTCGCTTGGTCTTTGCGCTGCATTTGAAGACTTCATTTGGTTTGAGGCCGTAGTCATCAAGCGCCTGCATAAGCTGCACTTCGTGACTGATCACCTTGCTGTCCGCGCTGCGATCGGTCTTCGTGAAGATAATTGAATAAGGAATCTTGCACTGCTGTAACCAATCAATAAATGCTAGATCAGTATCTAGGGGCTCCAACTGCGAATCGAGTAGTGCGAAAACTTGCTTCAGATTTTCACGCCCAGTCAGATAGCTACTGACTTGCTCGTTGAATGCTGCTTGCTGTGCTTTAGAGACCTTAGCAAAACCATAACCAGGCAAGTCGACCAATGTCCAACGGTCGTTGATAAGGAAAAAATTAATCAGCTTCGTTTTACCGGGTGTACTTGAAATTTTGGCTAGACCTTTGACCTCTGCCAGCATGTTAACCAAAGAAGATTTACCTACGTTAGAGCGTCCAACGAAAGCAAACTCTGGAAAATTTGAGACGGGGCAAGCTTCGAGGTCGACTGCACAACCCGCATAACTAGCAGATGTGATTTTCATCGAATCAGACAATGCCCCGTCATCGCTTCAGGCTGCGGCAAGTCCATGAGTTTAAGTAGCGTGGGCGCGACATCGCCGAGCGCGCCTGATGGAACGAGTTCTGTTGTCTGATACGGCTCACTATAAACGACGAGTTCAACAGGATTAAGCGTATGCGCTGTATGCGGGCCCTTGTCCTCGTGGCTCCATAGCTGGTCAGAGTTTCCATGGTCTGCCGTAATGACGGCTGAACCACCAACATCGTCGATCGCAGCTAAAAGATCACCGACGCAAGCATCGACGATTTCACAGGCTTTGATGCATGCTTCAAGCACACCCGTGTGCCCGACCATATCGGGGTTTGCAAAGTTAATCACGATGAGGCCATATTTCCCAGACTTAATAGCAGCCACAGATGCGTCGCGGATACCGTATGCGGACATTTCGGGTTTTTCGTCATATGTCGCGCAGTCTTTGCGACTAGGAACAAGCTCTCGATCTTCACCTGGAAACGGTTCTTCGCGATAATCGTTAAAAAAGAAAGTAACATGGGGAAATTTCTCTGTTTCAGCACAACGAAACTGGCCGATACCCTTCTCTGCAATGTAGCCACCCAGAATGTCTTTCATTTTGGGTGGCTTTTGGAAAATAATGTTCGGACAGAGACCTTTTTGATATTCGCTCAACGTAGTGAAGAAAACATCTAGCTTCTCCCCGCGATCGAAGCCGTCAAAGTTGTCTTCGATGAAAGCACGAGTCAACTCGCGAGGGCGGTCCCCACGGAAATTAAAAAAGAGCACGGAATCACCATCTTGAATGCTACCTACTGGGGATCCATCAGAACCGATAATCGTGGTGGGCGGGCAAAATTCATCGCCCCTAGTGCCCTCAGTTTCGGGCGAATCGTATTGTAGCTGAATCGCATCGGCGGAAGAATCGGCTCGACGCTCAATCTTCGAACCGGTCAAGCAATGATATGCCCGCTCGACGCGATCCCAGCGATTATCTCGATCCATTGCCCAGTAACGCCCTGTGATTGAAGCGATTTGCCCCACACCGATCTCAGCCATCTGTGCTTCAACTTCAGCGATGAAGGTTTTTCCCGAAAAGGGCCCTGTATCACGTCCGTCGGTAAAGGCATGAAGATAAATTTTATTGATACCCTCCTCTTTTGCAATGCGTAGTAGTCCGTAGAGGTGATCCAGCATCGAGTGAACACCGGCGTCGGAAACAAGCCCCATAAAATGAAGTGCTGAAGCATTAACTCGAACATTCTCGAGGGCAGCTTGCAGTGCAGGGCTTTCTTTAACCGAGCCCGACTTGATGCCCTTGTTGATGCGAACAAGCTCTTGGTCTACCACACGACCAGCACCGATGTTTTGGTGGCCAACCTCCGAGTTCCCCATGATGCCCTCAGGCAATCCGACTTCCAGACCGCAAGCTGAGATTTCAGTGCGTGGATACTCAGCGCTCAGCCGATCTGCGACTGGTGTATTGGCCAGCTTGACTGCATTGTAGGCATCGTAGGACACATCATGATTGGCTCCCCAACCATCACGAATAATGAGGACGACTGGCTTTTGTTTTACAGACATAAGTAATTCAATTAGGAAATAATAAATCGGAAATTAGATTTCAAAAAAAGTAGCCAAACTGCGAGAGTGCGGAAAATGAGAGGATCCCAAAATAAAGAAAAAGCAAGTAGACACCCTCGCGGCGCGAGACAACGTGCCCACTCCTAAAAAACCACAGAAGCAAACCTGAGAGAAGTATCAAAGCAGGAAATTCGACCAACAAAAGCTCATCCCTCACCTCAATTCCCAGGAATGCAGAGACGCCGCCGCCGACTAGCAGCATATTAAAAATATTTGAACCCACGATGTTGCCCACGCACATATCACCATGCCCAGCTCGAACAGCCGCGACCGAGGCCGCGAGTTCGGGGAGACTAGTGCCAATGGCTACAATGGTCAGTCCAACAAAAAGTTCGCTCGCGCCCATCCGCATCGCCATTTCGACAGAGGCGCCGACTAGCAACTCAGCACCGAGTACGAGCAATGCACCACCGATTAGAATGAAAAACGCAGCAATTTTAGTTGTTTTTCTGGCGATCTCATGGATTCCCTCAATGGGTGACTCATTAGAGCCTTTAACCTTGGCACCACGGACTACGTGAATGAGGTAGACGACCATCAAAGTAAGTAGAATCAAGCCCTCCACGCGACGAAAGCCACCACCCATGGCGAACAAGCTAAAGATTACAGTCATACCGATCAGAATCGGCACTTCGAGGCTTATTAACCTAGGCTTAATCTTCAGAGGAGCGATCACTGCGGCTATTCCGAGTATCAAAGCGATATTAGCGATATTACTACCTAGGATATTGCCTAGTGCGATACCTGGACTGTCCCTGGCCGCTATGAATGAGGTGGCCATTTCAGGTAATGATGTGGCAATCGAAACCACGGTCAAGCCTACCACAATTGGGTCGATCTTAAAATTAACAGAGACAGCAGCTGCACCGCTCGTCAAAATATCACCGCCCGAGGTTAATGCGAAAAAGCCGAGCGCGAGCAAAAGTAGCAGCCAAAATAGGTGCAGCTCGGCAAAAGGGAGTTCGATGAGTGTAAGTAGCATTGTTTAAAAGTCCGCAGGAAAGTCTTTTCAGCAATATTGCGCGAGAAAATTCTGAGTGCTTGACTTGGTAAATCAAGAAACCACACTGCGCCGATTTTAGACGGCCTATGGTCTCTTGTTATGGCGCAAGACCTCAAAGATACACTCAATCTACCACAAACAAATTTCCCCATGCGAGGCAATTTGGTGGAGCGCGAACCACTGCGCATTGATCATTGGAAAAAGATCGGTCTTTACGAGAAGCTTCAGGCCAAAAATAGCGGTGGCGAAAGTTTCATTTTACACGACGGACCTCCCTTCACAAACGGCGACCTGCATCTAGGACACGCACTCAATAAGACATTGAAGGACACTATCTTACGATACAAGTGGATGTCTGGCTATAATGCCCCCTACATCCCCGGATGGGACAGCCACGGGCTACCTATCGAACACAAAGTCTCCCGCGAACTGCAGAACTCTGGGCGCACCGATTACACGCCCCTAGAAGTACGCAAAGCCTGCGCAAAATTTGCAGATAAATACCGAATCATCCAAAGCGAGCAATTTGAACGCCTAGGAGTCACTGCTGACTGGGCAAACGAATACTGGACAATCCACCCCGAATACGAAGCGGCTGAATTAGAAACCTTTGCCAATTTTGTCGAACAAGGCCTCGTTTATCGCAGCAAAAAGCCAGTTTATTGGTCGATTCCCTGTGCCACAGCACTCGCGGAGGCCGAGATTGAGTATAAAGACCATACCAGTATCTCAGTCTTTGTGAAATTACGATTGAGTGACGAAGCTCGCACCCAACTACACCTGCCCGACGAAGACAGCTCGATTCTTATTTGGACGACCACTCCTTGGACATTACCCGCTAATCTAGCAGTATCAGTACACCCTAAGATCGAATACTCTGCCATCAAGACGAATAAACATGGTACTCTCATCGTGGCCACTGCGTTGATCGAATCTGTCGTCGCAGAGTGCAATTTAGAAAGCTATGAAATCATTGCGACTTACCTCGGTGCAGAGCTAGAAAAGCTCAATGCGCATCATCCTTTTATCGATCGCCCCTCCCCGCTCCTTCTCGCCGACTATGTCACGACAGATAGCGGCACAGGTTGTGTGCATACCGCACCAGGTCACGGGCTGGATGACTATATTACAGGAATCAACAACGGTCTGGAGGTTTATTGCCCTCTCGATGACGAGGGTTGCTACGTGGACGACGGACAAGTGCCCGCCGAACTCGTCGGGCTATCCGTCCTAGATGCCGGTAAAAAGCCCTCCGATGCCAACCTTGGGGTGCTACGTATCACTGCTGCCAATGGCTCACTCATTTCCAAGAAGAAGTTTGTTCACAGCTACCCCCACTGCTGGCGCTCCAAAACGCCCGTCGTCTTTCGTGCGATGGACCAGTGGTTTATCGCTCTTGATAAGAAGGGCGATCGCACTCGTGCGCTGGAATCTCTCAAAGACGTCAACTTCATCCCCAGCTGGGGTGAGAATCGCATCCGCGCAGCTGTGGAAAATCGTCCTGATTGGTGCATCAGTCGCCAGCGCACTTGGGGCGTCCCGATCCCAGCATTTTACGATGAAGACGGCTGTGCATACATGGATGCTAGCGTAATTCGGGCAATTTCAAAGAAAGTAGCTGTGGCTGGAACTGACTTTTGGTTCGAAAAGACCGCCGCCGAAATCCTTGACAGCATTCCCCTACCCAGCGACTGGCCAAGTCCCGAAAAGCTCTCATGCGGCAACGACACTCTCGACGTATGGATCGACTCTGGCTCAAGTCACCGTGCAGTCCTGCAGAAACGATCTAATCTAAAATGGCCAGCCGACCTCTATCTTGAAGGCTCTGACCAGCACCGCGGCTGGTTCCAAAGTTCACTCTGGACATCAGTAATCGTCGACAAAGCGGCGCCCTTTAGAAACCTCCTCACCCACGGATTCATCGTGAAAGAGGATGGCACCAAGCTATCTAAAAGTGACGGTGCCGCCCGTCCGCTCAATGAATGGATTGAGGGTTACGGTGCCGACATCGTCCGCCTTTGGATTTGCTCGCAGGATTATCGGGGCGATGTGCCAGTCTCTGACAAAATCATGAAGAATGTGGCTAACAACTACCGTAATCTTCGCAACACACTTAGATTTCAGATCGGCAACCTGCACGACTTTAATGCCGCAACTGACGCAGTTCCACTCGACCAGCTCAGCGCACTCGATAAATGGGCACTCAACGAGCTCGCGCAGCTAGTTCGCAAGGTGACCGAAGCCTATGATCTCTACGAATTCCATCGTGCATTTAAAGACTTTATCGATCCTTTCGTTGCCAATACGCTCTCAGCCACCTACCACGATGTGCTCAAAGATCGTCTTTACACTCGTAGCCCTAGCGACCCGCTACGCAGGTCCTCGCAGACCGCAATTCACATCATCTTCTCTGTATTCACTCGTCTGATCGCACCAATCGTGCCTTTCACTGCCGACGAGGCTTGGAGCTACGCTCAAAATAATAGCGACTTTAGCGACAAATTAATCGCACTAGCGGACTGGCCCGTAGCTGATTCTGCTTGGGACGATCCAGAAACCGCATCCGACATCACAGCGCTTCGCAGTTTTCTTTCTACTCAAGTCAATGAGCGCCTCGAAGGCCTTCGCCAGCAAAAGAAAATTGGACAAAGTTTAGATGCTAAGGTCGTAATCACCGGCTCATCAAGAAATCCTGAGTTTGCTCGCCTCCAAAAATACGTAAACGAACTACCGGAACTGTTTATACTTTCGCAGGTCACTTTGATCGAATCCCCAGAAAATACTGAACTTAACGTCAAAGTCGCTCATGCAGATGGCGTCCGTTGTCCACGCAGTTGGCGTTGGGTGCCCGAACTCGTTAAGACCGAGGACTGGGGAAGTGTGTCGCCACGCTGTGCTGAAATACTCAATCACCCTTCATAATACTATTCACTACCACTTAACTGTTAAATAAGACATGCCTACAAAGAAAAAATCTTCCACAAAAAAAATTGCCAAGAAAGTTGCCAAAAAGGCGGCTAAGAAAATTGTCGCCAAAAAGGCAGCTAAGAAAGTTGTCGCCAAAAAGGCGGCTAAGAAGACTGTCGCCAAAAAAATGGTTAAAAAAGCGGCACCCATTAGAAGGAAAAGCGCCACTCCCCAGACTATTAAAAAGGAGACTCCGGATATTCTAAAAAAAGCCGTTGTCTCGCGCGAGGGTGCGGCTGCCAACAAAAAATCGACCCCTATTGTATTTTCTCTCGACGACGTCGAAGAGCTGATGGCAGCAAAAAAGACTAGCGCTCCAATTGTAGCAGAACCTGTCGCCAAAAAAGTCACCGCAAAAAAAATACCCACCTCTAAGGTCGTGATCGACGACAAGCCTTTGGAGAAACGCGTGCTTGGGGCCGCCTCTCTTGCCGACATCCTCGGTTTCAATCCAAAAGAAAAGAAGTCGCGCACCGAACTAGTTGAAAAAGAGGTACCTAAGAAGTGGAAGAAATACTACAATTTATTGATCGATTTGCGTATGCACGTAAGTAACGAAATCAACCTGCACACAGCCGATACGCTCAAACACAATGCGCGAGATGATTCGGGAAACACTTCCAGCCCAGCTGATTTAGGAACCGATAGTTTTGACCGTGATTTTGCGCTCAGTTTGGTTTCCAACGAACAAGATGCGCTTATTGAAATTGAAGAAGCTATTCTTCGAATAAAAGACGGCAACTATGGCATATGCGAAATCACTGACAAAGCAATACCTGCAGCTCGTCTTAGCGCAGTGCCCTTTACCCGTTATTCAGTTGAAGGCCAAGCCAAGCACGAGCGAGACCTGCATCGCAAAAGCAACCGTATTGCCGCAGGCGGTATCTTCGGTGATGTGTCAGATGCGCCCAAGCTTGAATCGAGTGACGACGAGGAGTAGGCTTTTGTAGCACCATCTCATAATAAGAAACCCAGAAAGAGCTTTTCTAGAGCGTTTGAAGATTAAATTTTCAAAATTTCTGACAACATAGCTCGGTCAGCCTTTCGGTCCGTTCTCAGTTCTAAAACCCTTAAGCCAGATTCAGGTAAAACTGAGATCGAAGAGATGAAGCTGTTCCAGCCTTGCAACTGCTCATGGCAAATGCCATATGCTTTGCAGAGTTTAGACAAGTCGACTGACTGCGGCGTAGCAAAAAAATATTCAAAAGAAGAATCTATTTGCGAAACAGGCAAATGCTCAAAAATACCGCCACCGTTGTTGTTGATTAATACGACGGTCAAACTGCCCTTTAACTCACTGGCAGCTAGCAGCCCATTACTATCATGTAGGAAAGCCAGATCACCTGTTAGCAAGACACTTGGCTTTCCCCCATGAGCGACACCAAGGGCTGTGCTCAATGTGCCATCGATACCATTCGCACCACGATTACAAAAAATCGAATGCGTAAGGCTATTGGCACCCCAAAAATATTCCGCATAGCGCACACTCATGCTACTCGCGAGAAAAACAGGTGTATCGTCGGGTAAATGTTTAGAGAGTAACCAGGCGACCTTACCTTCAAAAATTGTCTCGATTGAAAGCATTTTCGAATCCAGCTCATTTGCTGTTTTCAGCTCATTATCCAACCACAGCTTAGACCAATTTGCTTCGACCAGTTGTGGCGGTAAATGTTCAGCCAGTGCTTGCGTATCGCCGTAGAGAGGCGTAGCGATACGATGCAAAGGGTCTGTATTGATTGGGCGCGACGTCATTAAAAAGGATACAGCCTCTAGTGAACTAAGCCAAGCACGTAACATTTTGCTCGTAGGTAAGTTGCCAATCTGTAAAATCGCTGTAGGCATTAGTTCTTTAGCCTTATGCGCATCACCAAGAAAGGCATCATAATGTGTTATTAAAAGAGGAATCGCCTCCGCGTGACTACGCAGTGGGTTTAAGGCATCCGCAATGACAGGCCAGCCCAATTTATCAGAGATTAAGGCAACCGCGTCAGTAAATGCTTTGTCGCCGCAGCGAGGATTTTCCGTGCCGACTACAATAATACCTTTTGTATGGCTGCTCAAACGCTCTAAAGCGACCATGTCGATGGCACTACTGAGTGAAACGACTTCGCATGGACGCGTAGTCACAGTCGAAGCCGCCTCAAGTGTCACCGCATCAACTACTGGCTTAGTGGAATCATTCTCGGGTACCAATGGATCGCGAAAAGGGAAATTTAAATGAACAGGTCCCGCGTTGCTACTGAGTGAAATGTGCACCGCATGGACGAGTGTCTGTCGAAGATAAGCTAGCATAATAGGCGACGCTTCTGGCAAGGCCAATTCAGCGAAATGGCGCACGAAATCACCGTAGAGTTTACACTGGTCGATAGTTTGCCCCGAGGCGCAGTTGCGTAATTCTAGTGGTCGGTCTGCCGTGAGTAAAAGCAAGGGTGTGCCACTCATTGAAGCCTCGACAACTGCGGGCCAGTAATTAGCCGCTGCTGATCCAGAGGTGCAGACCAGCGCAACCGGTCGACCTGTACTCTTAGCGAGGCCAAGTGCATAAAAAGCAGCTGAGCGTTCATCTAGAATCGAGAGAGCCTCGATCCGCGGATTACGCGCCGCGGCAACAGTCAAAGGAGTCGAACGAGAGCCTGGCGAGGTGATCACAGTTTGAATGCCTAGACGTGCAAGCACTTCCATAGTGAGCGCACCCCAGCAAGAATTGACGGTCGACCGCGCTACAAGATCAAAGGGTTCTGTTTCTGGAAGAGACATAACATCTAGGTTGTCACACTCTTTTGGAAATTCAACGCCAGAAAGAGGATGCTCTCCTGAAGCAGTTCAGCACGCTTAAATGCTGATAACTAGTTAACGTCGACCTCAGTTGCAGCTTCGCCATCAATAGTAAGCTCTTCAACCATCGGCGATATTAACTCGGGGATTGGGCCTAGACCCTCCTTAAGATCAGCGGCTTGCCATGGAACCGATCGCCCAGCGTAAAGATCGCTGTATTCAGCAATAGTCGCCTCGGTCACCTCTGAGGCGCTGTTGCCCCACTCCTGCCGTATGTAGGTAATCACACCCGCGATGTCTTTATCACTCAAGGCGAGCCCGCTTGAACCGAACGCAGGCATGTTCCCATTGTAGTTACTGCCCTTGACTAGGATTGGGCCATTTAACCCGTTAATTAAAATCCTTGATACAACCTGCGGATGTCCAGTAACCCAGTTAGATGCTACGAGTGGTGGGTAGACACCAAGCACACCATTGCCATCTGCTTGGTGACACTGTGCGCATTGGTTACGATAAACTTTAGCGCCGCGGTCAAAAAGAGCAATCTCAACGGGCTTGGGAGCACCAGCACTCGGATTAAAGTCGGGGGAGTATGCATCCCAACGGTAGCCGCCAGAGTGCTCAACGAGATAAACACCGCCCCAAAAACAGAGGGCAGCAAAGATAAACATTAAGAAGATAGGAACTGGCGAGAAACCTTCCTGTGGCTCCTCCTTCTCCCGCATAAGCTGCGCGTGCACATCTTGTATGTGCTCATCTTGCATAGCCGCCTTCTCCAAAGATCCACGGTCTTTTGCGTTGGTATCTGTGTTGTGTTTTTCGCTCATTATTCTAGAATCGGTGATTCGGGCAAACTATAGTTGATCTTAAGACTGAGAAGATACTCTACCAATGCTTTGGCACGGCGAGTCGGCACAACCTCGTAGCCTGTCTTTGGAGCATACTCAGAATTAGGTGGAAATGTGAGGGCCTCCGCAGAAGGTTTATCGGCAACTTGTCGCACGTCGTAAAGGAATGCAAAGGGGGGCATCGTTGAGCCTTTAGAGACGATCTGCGGGTTATATAAATGAAGATGATTCCAATCACGCCCTGCATCTCCTGCGTAGCGGCCACCCAAGTGCGCTAGGTCGGGACCAGTTCGCATCGTTCCTAGAAGAACACGTTCTTGTAGTATATAGTCGCGGGCAACCGTCTGGCGGGGACCCCACCCGCGCTCTATATCAGCACCAAACTCATTGCGGCGCACTTGTTGACTGTGGCAATACATGCAACCCATCGAAATATAAATTTCTTTTCCTTGCTGAGCAAGGCCGACGGGCATGGCGGGGTAGAGAGGGTCACCTTCAGTCATTACCATGACTGGCATGCCGTTTTCGTCTAAATCATCGGTCGCTTCAAGGCTCTCAGTAGTTTGCGTGAGGCTGCCTATTTGAATGTGACTAGTCAGAATCAAACCAGTAAATGAAAACGCGAGTGCGAAGAAAATACCGCAGAAAAGAAGTGGTAAGTTTTTCATTGAACCGTGCCTCCTTCATTTGAGCCGAGAAGCGTTGGGCCTTGCTTAGCACGGACTGCACCCGCAGCGAAGAGCATCCAGAAGAAATTGGCTGCGAAAGCAATATGCCCCATTGTCAAGAAGAGACCCGATACCGAACGCGCTTTGAGCCAGGGAATCGTGTTCTGGACAACTTTAAGGAATGGTATTTCAGCATTGTTCATTTCCAGACCTTGAATCCAGCCGCCAACTTGAAGTGCAACAATCATGATCGTAATGCCTAGCGCGCATGCCCAAAAATGTAATTTAATCAAGAATGATGAAGGCCATTCGCGCTTAAGTAGGCGAGGCATCATGTAATAAACACCTCCAAACATAATCATAGTGAAGAAAGCGTATACCCCGTGGTGAGCGTGTCCTACTGTGAAGTGCGTGAAGTGCGTGATTTCATTGACTGTGCGAAGCGCCATGGCCGAACCAATCAAGCTCACCAAGGTGTAAGAGATGGCTCCAAAAACGACAAAGCGTAGCGTCGGACTGCACCATACCTCCTTATGCAAGCCGACCACAGACATGTGGTGATTAATACCAACCACCACGACTGGAATGACCATCATAACGGATGCGACAATACCTGCCGAAATGAGCCAAACAGGAATCGGGCCGCCGATTAAGTGATGAATGCCTGCCCAGTTGTAGAAAATAGCCAATGCCCAGAAACCAAGCACCGATAAATAGTAAGAGTAAATCGGACGCCCCAAAACCTTTGGTATCAGGTAGTAGGCTGTCGCCAGTGCCATCGGTGTGAACCACAGCCCTAATACATTGTGAGCAAACCACCAGTTAGTCACCGACTGCACAACACCGCGTGCAGGAAACCATATGATCATAACCTGTGCGACGACGTAAAGCCATGGAAACCAAAAGAGCGCTGCAAGAATATACCACTGCGATACATAAACGTGGTCCCCTTTACGAAAACGGAAGGCCATCACACCCCAAACGCCAATCAACGCATAAGAGATAGCCAACAGTGGCGTCCCATATTTAGGTATCTCAAGCCACTCAACTGAAGTAATGTCACCACGAAGAATGCCAAAGATGCCCACCGTCAAACCTATGTTCCAGAAAACACCAGCTATGAACAGAATACCCTTATGATTAATAGGCGCACGGCATAAGCGTGCCATGATCCATAGGCCGACCGAAAAAATGATGTTACTAGCCCAGCCCAGCGCCATAGCATTGAGGTGAGCAGAGCGAACTCGACCAAATGTGAGAAACTCAAAAGTACTTGCGAAGTTTGGCTGGTGCGCCTTAACAGCAACCACGAGCGCAAAGACAGTGCCAATCATGAGCCAAGCAATCGCGGAAATCACAAAAAAGAGTGCTGCCGAACGAATCGAAGCATCAATCTCACTCAGCTCTAGACGAACCGCTTCACTGGTTGAAGAGTAAGGGCCCTGTTTTTGCTCTGCTAACATTACGATGGTAGAATTAAAATTAATAATGAAGAATTACGAATACAAATAGGTAGTATAAGAATTATAAGGCTGAACTAGAAATAGACCTAATCTATAACCCTAGTTATTTAGACCTCCTCGCTCTTCTTGCTAGGGAAGGTATCAGATATCTCTCCCTCGGGTTCCTCATCAGTAAATATAGTTTTAGCTTGAGAATCGAACTCTCGTAGTTGGCCTTTTTTGGCAGACCAATAAAGTGCACTAACTGCTACTATAAAAAAAACGACCCCCAAAAAAATTAGAGGAATCAGATCGGTGTAAGTTTCAGCATCCATTTGCTAACTACTCTGCCTCAGCAGTCTCTATATCGAATGGCGCTTCGGTTGCAGCAACTGAATCCTCGATTGGTAATTTAAGTTCTTCGACCGATACGCTTTCAATTTCAAGCAAGGGCGCTTCCGTCGGCGCGAAAAGACCTTCACCGCTATTGTAGCTGGCGATCGTAAGACTGATCGCATCCTCGATGGGAATACGAACTGTTCCCGTTTCCGCGTCAATCAATTCATAATTAGTGAGTTTTTGAATCCCCGCGGCACGAGACTCGTCGGCCTTAACCTGACGGGTCGCATACACCTGCGCATCGACCCGTTCGGGACGATTCGGCAAATAGGCGATAAAAATGATGAGTACAAAAACAAGAAAGGCGCCTAAACAACCTAGAAAGGTGAGGAAAGTATTACTCTTGGATATTTGAGTTTCAGACATCGCGATTACTCGGTGTAGTTGATAGATGTAAGTATGTTGGGATCACGAACAGGAATCGGTTCGGCCTTTTTCATGCTGCGACACATCGCAAAAATACAGATACCACCGATACCAACGAGGGCTGACAGGTCGTAGATCGAAACGGAAAACTGGCGCACAATATAACCAGGTCCGTGATCAGGAGTTACTAGCTTACCAGGTATAATATTCCAATATAAGTCAAGTAGGTGGAATGCGAGAATCCAGATGGAAACACCGACCGTGCGCCAGATCACCACCTTAGTCTTATACCAAAGAAGTAGTAGAAACGGCGTCAAAAAGTGACCGAAGATCAAGCCCATGCTCACCCACCACCAACTATTAAGGCCGCCGTCAAAATTCTTTTCACGTATGTTATACCAAAAGGTTTCCTCAGGTATATTGGCACTGTAGATCAGGAAATACTGCGAGAAGCTAATATAAGCCCAAAATACAGTGAAGGCCAGCATCATGCAGGCTATGTCATAACGGTGCGCTTGTTTGAGTATACCTTTGAGATAGCCCTTGAAGGCAAGGATCACAGTCAAAATAACAACTGAAGCTAAGGCAGCACGAATACAAGCGGAGAAAAACCAAACCCCATACATAGTCGAGAACCAGTGGTATTCCAATGACTTGAACCAGTCGATTGAACCAAGTGTCATTGCAATGGCAGTTAAGAAAAGGCCAAGCGATGACAAACGACGAGCCTTATGCGTGTTATTGATGTCTCCTGTGGTATCCGTGTCGAAAGACCATTTGCGCAGTAATGTAGCGACGCCGATAAAGACTATGAAGATGCCTATGGCGCGGACCACAAAGAATTGGATGTTCAAAAATGGCGACTTCCAAACGTAAAGAGGATCCTCAGCCACGGTGCCGTGACCAGGAAGTTCGTTGTGCCCGTCCATCCACTTCCAGAGTAGACCTGGATTTTCGTGAAGAAAGGGAATCGCTAGTAGCGGCAAAAAAAGTACGAGCAAATAAGGAAAGGCTGCCATGAAATGCTCACACTGACGACGAATAATCGTCGGCCAGCGGGCGTGGAAAACATACCAGATCTGCACGAGAAAGAGCATACCAATGGCAATTGATAGCCAGAAGGCCAGTGCGATCAACCAGCTCATCATGGGCCGAACTTCACCCGTATCCCAACCTTGCTTGAAACCGAAGAGAGCAATAACGATGCCGACGATACCGACTGCGAGTGCGATTAGACCGACCTGCTTTCCTTTGGAGTTTCTTGTATCCGAACTCATAGTGTTATAATCCTAGCACTGTGCGTTGTGCGGCAGTCAAATCCTCAGCGTTCGCATTTTGCGACAGCTGTAGAGCGCGAACATAAAGGACGATTGCCCAGCCCTCTTCCGGTGAAATGCGATCATTCAAGGGATACATCAGACCCTTACCGTTCATGATGACGTCGTAGATGTAGCCATCGGGTTCGCCACGAAGTCGATCGTCGTGGTAACTAGCTGCGAGCACTCCATAAGGTTTAGTCACTCCATTACCGTCACCAGCCGCTCCGTGGCAAGCAGTGCAGAATATAGCATATTTCTCTCTACCCTGCTCAATAAGCTCATAAGTGACATTCAGAGGAAGTGTTTGCGCGAAAGAACCATCCGCATTTTTACCATCATGGAAGACCGTGTCACCGAGGTATTCGTCCTCGAAGTCTTTGGAGAAAACTTCCGCATGATTAAAATAGTTTCCACGCGCAACCGTGCCCGCAGGAATAGGGCGATCGTTACGGCCATCGGCGAAAAACCCATTTTCGGCTTGTGGCTTGTATTTAGCTTGGCGGTCCATATCCGGAAAGACCTCTAAAGGTGGCTTCTTGCTCGTCGAACCGCGAAAACCGAGAATCGATACCGCGGCAATGACCACAAAAAGATAAATAGCTAAGAAAATACGCATGATGCTTTAGGCTGAAACCTCCTCTATGTCGGTGCCCCCAATTTCCTCGAGAAACTGGCGTGTCGCAATTACATCATATTGTGCGTCTCGCGCTTCAATTGCGATCACTAGACGATCTCCAGAAACTTCCAAGAACTGGTCGCTGTTGAACAGTGGATTGTAATGCTGAGGAAGCAGATTAGTGATGAACATTCCACCAAGAGTGCCAAAGGCAGCGAGTAGAATGGTGAGCTCATACATAATCGGGAATGGAAAGACTGGACTAAAGAAAGGCTGGGCACGAACGATTATCGGATAGTCATAGGCATTCATCCACCAGACCATAAGTAGACCCACAGTGAATCCAGTAATACCACCCAAGAAGGTAAAAACAGGCACCTTGGAGCGCGGTTGACCTTGTGCCTCGGGCATACCGTGCACGGGAAAGGACGAATACGTATCCCAGTTTTTGTATCCTGCATCCCTTACCTTCTCCGCCGCATGGAAGAAAGAAGGTGTGTCGGGAAACGATGCGATAATTCCGTATTTTTCAGACATTAGTGTTGGTCTATTTTTTCGTCACCATGGTGAGCATGTGGATCAGCCCCTGGCATGACAAATTTTACCTCCGCTATAGGCATGAGTGGAAGGAAGCGTAGGAAAAGAAGGAAGAGCACACTGAACAAGCCAAAGGTGCCAAAGAAGGTCAATATATCGACCATGGTCGGCGAGTAGTAGCCCCAGCTTGTTGGCAGGAAGTCATTAGCGAGCGATGTGACAGTAATTACGAAACGCTCGAACCACATACCGACATTGATAAAAATCGACATGATCCAAACAAGAGCCGCATTCTCGCGCACCTTCTTGAACCAGAATAGTTGCGGGGTAAATACATTGCACGAGAACATCATGACGTAGGCCCACCAGTATTGACCAAAAGCGCGGTTGATGAAAGCGAAGCTCTCATAAGGGTTGGCTCCATACCATGCGATGAAGAATTCCATGATGTAAGCGTAGCCTACGATCGAACCGGTGCCCAAACATATTTTACACATGTTGTCGATGTGACGCTGTGTGATCAAATCGTGCAGTCCATAAAGCGCACGAAGCGGCAGCATAAGAGTCAGCACCATGCCGAAACCTGAGAAAATCGCACCTGCCACGAAGTATGGAGGGAAAATGGTGGTATGCCAGCCTGGCAGCACCGCGAGGGCGAAATCGAAGGAAACGATCGTGTGAACGGAAAGAACGAGCGGCGTAGAGAGACCTGCCAAAACGAGGTAGGCCATTTCATAGTTACGCCAGTGGTTACCCGCATTACGCCAGCCCATTGCAAGTATTGCGTAAAAATTTTTGCGGAAATGATCCATCCCTTCAGCAAGCTTATTGGCGATGGCACCGCCGCCCTCGTAGACCCCTTTATTCAAACGTTGGACCGCACGGTCGCGGAGTACACCAAGGTCGGGAATCATACCCATATACCAGAAGAGCACAGAAACGGTTCCGTAAGTGGAGACCGCAAATACATCCCACTCTAGCGGCGAACGGAACTGCGGCCAAATTACATTAGAGTTGGGAATCGGAAAGAGCCACCAAGCAAACCAAACACGACCTACGTGGAAGAGCGGGAAAATGCCGGCACAAACCACCGCAAAGATAGTCATGGCCTCCGCAGCACGGTTAATCGAGGTTCGCCATCCCTGCTTTAACAAACAAAGCACGGCAGAAATCAACGTTCCTGCGTGACCAATACCAATCCAAAAAACGAAGTTAACAATCGCCCAACCCCAGTTGATCGGATTTGCGAGTCCCCAGACACCTACACCAGTACTGACGAGCCAGAGCAGGCCAAGGCCCGTGAAAGATGCAGTCATCAATGCGACCGCCATGCAAATCCACCACCAGGTGGGTGTCCTTGTCTCAACGATGCGGCAAATCTTATCAGTCACCCAATTAAAGTCACGGTTGTTGGTGACCAGGGGCTGTTCATTCAGTTCAGCGGGTTGCACTTTGGACAGCAAAGCAGCATTAGTCGCATCCATTGAACTATCTTGGGTCGTCGTAGCCATTAGAACCGGTTCGTATTGTAAAATTAATGAGCAGCCGGAGCGGCTTGATGTTTATGAGAAGAGTGATCATCGTAACCGGAAGCGCTTGTAGCACTTCCGTAGCGCTCCTTGTATTGGGCATAAGCGTAAGGTTTCTTGTAGGCGTCAGGCATCTTAGGGTTAGGATTACGCAAACGCGCCAAATATGTTGTGCGTGGGCGCACATTTAAGTAACCGAGGACTGAATAGTTGAGGTCGCTTGCCTTCATTTTAGACACCTCCGTGTTTGGATCTGAAATGTCGCCAAAGGTAATCGCATCCGTTGGACAAACTTGCTGGCAGGCGGTCTTGATTTTACCATCGGGCACCTTGACCTTGCCACTTGCACCGGCGATGCGCTTCTGATCAATCTTTGCAGCTTCAATACGCTGCGTGCAGTAGGTGCACTTTTCCATGACACCACGCATGCGAATAGTGACATTTGGATTCTTTTGCATCTTGTGAAGCTCAGGCTCATCGACAGGACCAAGAGGACCCTTGTAAAACTCACCGATCTGCCGCTTGTTCCAATCGAAGAAATTAAAACGACGCACCTTGTAAGGGCAGTTGTTCGCACAATAACGAGTGCCAACGCAGCGATTGTAAGCCATCACATTTAGACCTTGGCGATCGTGTACCGTTGCATTGACAGGGCAGACCTGTTCGCAAGGCGCATTTTCACATTGTTGGCACGAAACGCCCATAAAGGAGACCTGGACATCTTCTGGCACCTCTTCTTGCTTATACTCTTTAGCTGAAAAATAACGGTCAATACGCATCCAATGCATCTCACGACCGCGGAGGACTTGATCTTTACCAACAATCGGAATGTTGTTCTCGCTTTGACAGGCGACTACGCAAGCGGAGCAGCCGAAGCAGGTATTCATATCAATTGCCATTCCCCACTGCTGAGCCTCAGGGAACTTAGCCCTGGCTTCCTTACCCTTCCATGCATTCACATTGGGAGGCGGATCTGTAAATTTCGGGTGATCGTAAGCGGAGTTTCCGCGATACTGATTACTTGCTTTCTGCTGAAGTGTCTTCGAATCATCCTTGCCGTAATTTGCGGGTGCATGCGACTCTACACCCATCTTAGTAGCGAAATCAGGATGCTTGCGGTAGTAATCAGCAGTCCCCTCCCTGACAATGGCACGACCCTCCATTGACCAGTGCTCTTGCGTATTCGCTAGATTATAAGTCTCCTCGGTGAGCTCGAGAGAAGCGCCGATTGCAATTGAGGAAGAATCCGACTCGCGGACTTTGTAAGCATTGAAACCGACACCGCGGCCAACACGTCCCACTTCTGTGCGGCCCATACCTAGCGGCAATTCAATCGTGTAATTCGCCATTCCGGGAAGTACATGAATCGGAGCAACAATCGTGCGCCCGTTTAAAGTTAGTCGTGCCAAAACCGCCTGCTCCTTACCCCGCTTGAACACAGCCTTGTTGGACTGCAAAGTGCCTTTCGCTCCTTCGAAGAACTCGCTCTTCTTGTTCATCGGAGTTTTGTTCGGAAAGATTTGAATGCCATCTCGCTGCTCAAGCTCCTTTGCCAATCGAGGGCTGATCAGAATCGCATTGTCCCATGTGAGCTTGGTCATCGCGTCCGGACACTCCATCAACCAACCATTATTGGCATAACGACCATCTGCAGAGTGCGAACTTGGCTTGAAACGAACTTCAAGATTAGAGGCGCTGAGTGGTGCACGATCCAAAGCCGCAGCTCCCAGGGCAGACACTACACTAGCCGGGTCGAGGTCTAGCTTCAATGCTTTGTAGGCGCTTCCCTCGAGTAGTCCATCGGAGAGGAATTTGTTAAAATCACTACCACCCTGCTCTTCGAATGTCTCGCGGACGATCGAGTAAGCATCACTCTTTTCAATTCCAGCTAGTAACGACAAAATTTCGAGCTCATTGAAGGTCTCAAAAAGAGGCTCGATCATCGGCTGCACGGGAAGAAGCGTGCCGTCAAAAGTGCGACTGTCGCCCCATGACTCAAGATAATGGGACTGTGCAATGAATAGGCTGGAGGCCTTCGAAGTTTCGTTCGCTGCAAAGCCGAAATACACGATGTTAGCGGCCTTTGCTTGAGCTGCAGACCAATCAAGATCGGCCGGCGCGTCATAAACTGGGTTTCCGCCGAGGACAAACAGGGTCTCTACATTGCCTGTATTCAACTGCTCGACCGCCTGGGCAATTCCCTCTTCTGCTTTCGGCACTTCAACATAGCTGATGGGTGCCTTGAGTGCTTCATTGATCGCAAAAACCGTCGCGTGCACTTCTTTCGGCAGATGATCACCTGCCATGACGATGGATTTACCCGATTTCTCGACAAGATCGTTTGCACATTCTCTCACCCACTTCTCGTCGGCATAGTAGCCCTCGCCAAATGCCTTAAAACTCGCGATCAAGTTACGATCTCCTCCGGTTTGGCTCAGAATCTCGGCTCCGATCAGAGCGACAAAAGAATTTATTTGAGAGGCACTCAGGCGTAGCCTGTGATCGGCAGCTGAGCCCGTCGAAGAGAGCGTGCTCTCAACTGAATAAAGACGGCTCATACCCTTCGCATCTTTCGAATTTTTCACGCGGCGAGAATCAGCGTAAGAACGAACGAATGCAGTGTGACCATCTGAGCCTGAAAGAAAATCGCAATCAAGCGACAAGACGCGCTTCGCCTTCTCAAAATGAGGTATCGAACGCAGCGACTTACCAAGTAAATCTTGCGCAACTCGTTCGGACACCGATGAATCAACCGCAGAATATTCAGTCCAAACAGCCTTCGGAAAAGCTTCCTTGATTTTGTTGACCAACTTTAAGCGGCTTGGCGATGAACTGGGTTCTGCAAGAAATAAAAGGCCTTTCCCTCCATTTTCAGAATGCTTCTCGTGTAGCGCACTGAGACGGTCTCGCACTGCCGACAGGGTCAACTTAGGTCCCCCTTGACTACTCTTCGTTGCGCGATCTGGATCATACAAATCTAGAATGCTCGCTTGAGCGTAAAGTGTGGTCGAGCCACCATATGGCTTGAAGCTCGGATTACCCTCAACCTTCGTCGGGCGCCCAGAGTGTGTTTCAACGATCAAGGGAATACTATCTCGCGAACCTGGTTGAGATGTCGAGTAGTAGATAGGCACACCGGGAATGACGTTTTCCGGCTGTTTAGAATAAGGTAGGATAACATGCTCGGGGCGACGGCAGCCTGTCATGCCAAGGCCTGCTAGACCGAAGGACGCAGCCATGACCTTCATGAATTGGCGACGGTTGACACCCTCCATTTCGGAAGCACCTGCAGGAAATTCACGCTCGACCCAATCCTTAAAGGCAGGAGTTTCAGCAAGATCGTCGAGGCTCTTCCAATAACGGGGACCTGAAAATTCGGAGTTTTTCATTGCTTTTAGTAAAATAATTAACGGTGACAGCCAGAACAGCTTTGCGGTGGGTTGACTTTCCAGTCGTGCACAAAGCCCAAGGCTTCCTTCTTAAATTCTTCGGTATCGGGGCGTTCCCAATCAAGATTATAAACTTCCTCTGGCGGACGGATATATTCCTCGGGGTTACGGTGACACTCTAAGCAGAAACCCATGCTTAATGACTTCGTATGCTGGACCACATCCATCTCATGCACACTGCCGTGACACTCCATACAGCTGATACCGCGATTCACGTGAACGGAGTGATTAAAATAGACATAGTCAGGCGTCTTATGAATGCGGACCCAGGGGATCGGTTCGCCCGACTCGTAACTATCACGAACGGGCGCCAAGATGGGATCGTTCTTACGCACCATACTGTGGCAGGTCATGCAAACTTGAGTCGTCGGAACATTTGAGTGCGCCGAACGATCTACAAATGTGTGGCAATATCGGCAATCAATCTCCAACTGACCCGAGTGGAGTGCATGACTGAAAGCGACTGGCTGCGTAGGAGCGTATCCGACCCGCGTATACTTAGGAGTCGCATAATAAGTGACGCCAAGGACGACTGCGGTTACGATCAAAATAATTGCAACAATCACCTTGATCGGGATCGTGTTAACCCATTTTGGAAATACATTCGCCATTGACTCTAATTAGTAAAACTTGATTGGCTTATTGATCGTAAATGATCATAGGATAGAAAAAATCTATGCTTTGCGAGCAATTGAACCTTTGGCTTTGCGAACACGCGCCATAGTGTTCATGGGTGTGCCCTGCGTGGCTGTTTTAACTTGGCTGGCTTGGTTCTTCCGTGTATCCAATCTTGCAACCGACGAGACAGCAAAAACACTGGCGATTGCCATTGCTGCTCGTTTGAGAAAACTTTTTCGATTCGTGCCAAACTTACTATCCATGCGTCATAAATACGACATGTTAAAATTGCCTCTAAATATCATGGCAAATGTTTTTTCGCAACCAGTTCAAAGCGTTTTTGATGATTTCTATAATAATTACAGCTAATGAGTTTCAGTCTCATTAATAAAGTTGCCCAATAGCTCTCTAAGCCGCATAAACACTGGGATCAGTATAAATGCATACAAGCTGAGAGACAAAATTAGTTGAGACTGGGTCATATGTAAAAGTGAATAAAATAAGCAAGCTGCATACTACTCATTAGTCCAACTGCTTAAAAATTAATACCAGCGCGCTTAAGTTCGAAAATGCCCGCTTAGGGCACGTGCTGTGACCCAAAAACTTGAGACTAACATTATCAAAGCAGCCGCGACCGGATGTAAGAGACCCGTTGCGGCTAATGCCATACCAATGAGATTATAAACAAAGGCATAGAGCAGATTCGCTCTGAGTTTTTTGATAATCGCTCGCGACAAATTAACTGCCTGTGGAATCACCTCGATTTGATCATCTAACAGTTGACCCATCGCAACCGATCTTGCCAGCCCCGCGCCAGAGTGCATCGCGATGGAACCACTCGCCTCTAGCATAGCGGCGACATCGTTGATACCGTCCCCTACAAAAAGAGGCGACTCCCCCGCTTCAGTCGATCCATGGACGCGCTCTACTTTATCTGCCGAACTCAAGCCCTGCTCGATTTTCACACCCGGAGGCAGCGTTAACTCAGGTAAAGGATCTCCCGTCAAAATATGTGAGCGTATTTCCAGAGCATCCAAATCTGCCCAGACTTGATCAACCCCTACCCGCAATCTCTCAACCAAGACAAAACATGCCACCACTCGAACATCCAAATAAACAAAAACGCGCCGCCCCTTCGTTTCATGCAGCCGCTTGACAACCTCTTCGATAACCTGTTCTGATCCAGCCAAGCTGGCTTCACCCACTTGCAATCGATGCCTCGCCTCACCCGCTACCAAATTATAAGCGATCCCTTGCCCAGGAACTATCTGCAGATCCTGCAACCCGCAGCCATCTTCAATATCCTCAAATCTTAAATATTTAGTTAACGCTCGCGCAACAGGATGCTCCAGTCCTGATTGAGCCGCCAAGAGCGACGCTAACAATTGTTTTCGCTTTATCGGTAAGTCTGTATCCACCCACAGTTCAGTCACCCGGAGATCAGACTCACTTAAAGTGCCCGTCTTATCAAAAAAGACACGCCGCGTCCGCGCCAGAGCATCAATTAAAGCCCCATCACGGCTTACGAGTCCAAGCTGAGCCAGATAGAAAAGACCCTGCGAAATCGCCACAGGAGTAGCTAAACCCAGCGCGCAGGGACATGCTACCAGCAGCACCGACATACTATTTAGCACCGCATCCATCCAAGTGCCCGTCAGCGCCCAAAAGAGCGCCGTCGCCGCACTCACAGCCACCACAATCGGCAGAAATATGCGGATCAAATCATTGGCCTGCGTCTGTAATTGCGAAGGCCGACCATCGGCCCCTTCCACCGTTTTTAAAATTGCATCTAGCTCTCGCGTCCCCGCACCCTGTTCAACCACAATTTCAAAGCGGCTATCTACCGCCCAAGCACCTGCCCGCACAAGATCGCCCGCGCGCCGCACGACTGGCAACGGTTCACCCGTCAAAGCAGTTTCTTGCACGTAGCCGACGCCACTTTGGATAATACCGTCCACCGTGATGGGACCCCCTGGCTCCACTCGAACCAGAGCGCCCAGCCAGACCTCGGCTAAGGAGCACTCTTGCCAATCGCCTTCTTCCGACTGAACGGTCACCCGATCAAATCGCTCACGAAGACGGGCACTCTCCAATTTCATTTTAGCCTGAGAACGCTCGCCCAGCATTCGACCAAAAGTGTAGATTGCAATCACGATGGAGACCACCTCATAGTAAATACTACCCTGCCCCGTAAGAGAGCCAACGACTGAACCAACAAAGGCTCCCAGTAGGCTAAGCGTAAATAGCCCCTCGATCGAAAGGCGTCGTCCTCGGAACATAGCCAGAGTCGAAGCAAAGAGCGGACCACCCAGAAAGGCCATAACCGTAAGCGCCGAAACAATGAGCCCACCGTGCAAAATACAATAGGCCATGGAAGCAAAAGGCGGCGGGGTCATGTTCAAGGCCAAGGAGAAGACCATCCCCTGCCCAGCAAAGACCACCGCAATTGCAATCCGCAACCAAGCCCGCGAGTGCTTTAAATCAAGATCATCACAAGCCTGCTCC